>CAJMMG010000001.1:0-302762 GCA_905214375.1 uncultured bacterium
TACAACAAGGTGTGACAGCGCAAAGTGCGGTTGCTTTTTGTGGTAAAAATTCAGAACAGATCTTATTTCTTTATTTAGCGGTCATTCAGCTAGGCGCAAAAATTTTAGGGATCAATCCTGCATTTCCTCAAGAAAAAAGAGAAGAACTGTGCCAAGTGTATGGGGTGGATTTTTGTTATCAAACCGAAGATATTCATTATTTAGCTGCTGAAGCATTATCCGAACATAACGCTGACTTTACAAAAGCGGCAACGATGACGTTAACATCCGGTTCGACTGGTTTGCCTAAAGCGGTGGTGCATAATGTTTCAGCTCATTTAGCTAATGCGGAAGGCGTTTGTGCCTTAATGAATTTTGGCAAAGATCAATCATGGCTACTTTCTTTGCCGCTTTATCATGTTTCCGGACAAGGCATTGTGTGGCGCTGGCTTTACGCAGGGGCAACCTTAGTTTTACCAAAAGACGATTTTTATCAATCTATTGGTGAGGTTTCCCATGTTTCTCTCGTGCCAACGCAATTACAGCGTTGGTTTGATTATTTGGTAGAACATCCACAACCTATCCAAACTCAAGCGGTATTATTGGGTGGTACACAAATCCCCGTAAAATTAACCCAAGCGTTAAGTGAATTAGGGATTCGCAGTTATTCAGGTTATGGTATGACCGAAATGGCTTCTACCGCATTCGCTAAACAATCGGATGGAAAAATAGGTGTGGGGCAGCCTTTGCTTGGTCGAGAGTTCAAGTTAGTGAATGAAGAAGTTTGGCTAAAAGGTGCCGGGCTTGCCATGGGATATTGGCGCAATGGGTATGTTGATCCGCTTACTAATGCTGAAGGTTGGTTCCAAACCAAAGATAAAGGTCAATGGCTCGATAACGAATTAGTCATTCAAGGCCGATTAGATAATATGTTTATTTCCGGTGGTGAAAATATTCAGCCGGAAGAAATTGAAAAAGTGATTGCACAATCAGATTTAGTGAAGCAAGTCTTTGTTTTGCCTAAATATGATGAGGAATTTGGCCATCGCCCTGTCGCGATTATTGAATTTCATACATCCTTTAATGAAAGTGCGGTTGAATCTCTCAACGTTTTTTTACAAGGGCGACTGGAACGATTTAAGCAACCTGTTGCCTACTATGAACTCCCGCAGGATTTAATCCAAGGGGCAATAAAGATTTCTCGCAAAGCACTCGCCGATTGGCTGTCGCAACAATAGGAAAGTTAGTTTAATGAAAAAAATCTCTCGTGTTTTGACCGCACTTGGTCTTTCATTTGTTTTTACGCTGGCACTTTCTCAGCCTGTTTGGGCAGAGAATAGTAATGCTGATTTACCGTCGGAAAAAACGCTAAAAAGTGAATTAGCCGAGGCACAAAAATTACCGGATGGTGATGAAAAGACAAATAATATTGCGACAATCCAGGCTTCACTTGATTTCTTGCAACAAATTCAAACACAGCAAAAAAATAATAACGATTTGCAAGATACGCTTATTGATGCAGATTCTGAAATTCAGAAGAATAATGCTGATCTTCAAAATCTTAAAAAACAGTTAAGCACGCCAAGTAACACCGATTATGCTTCACAAACCTTAGCCAATCTACAGGCTCAGGTTGAGAAACTGACCAATCAACAACAAGATGCGCAATCTGCCTTAAGTGCGGTGAATACACAACTAGCAGGGCAGAGCTCAGTGTCTGAACGTGCTCAAACAGCCTTAACAGATAATGTTAAACGTACGCAAGAATTGAATCAGAAATTAGCTGATCCAACGACAAGTTCACTATTAAAACAGCAAATTCAGCTTGAATTACAACTGATTGAGCTAAAAAATATCTATAATCAAGTGCTATTAAAAAATAGCGATCAGTTGACAGTGCTTTATCAAAGTCGATATGAACTATTGAATGCGCGTGTTCAAGCGCTACAAAAACAAATTGCCGCCATTCAAGAAGTGATTAATCAAAAGAATTTGGCTAAAACACAAAACCAAGTTGAGCAAGCACAGCAACAAAGCCAAAGTGTTGAGCAAAATCCACTGATCCAGAAAGAGTTGGATTTAAATTCGCAACTTAGCCAATATTTACTTGAGCAAACAGAGAAAACCAATACATTAACGCAAGATGAACTACGCATGCGAAATGTGTTGGATAACTTAACGCAGACACAACGTACCATTGATGAGCAAATCAGTGCGTTACAAGGCACGTTGGTGCTTTCTCGCATTATTCAGCAACAAAAACAAAAATTACCGACCAATTTAAATATTCAAGGTCTTTCAAAACAAATTGCAGATTTACGTGTACAGATCTTTGATATCACGCAAAAACGTAATGAGCTTTATGATATTGATGCCTACATCAGTAAAATAGAGCAGGATGAAAACAAATCGTTTACACCGGCGGAAAAAGCACAATTAACGAATTTATTGACAGAACGTCGAAAAGTGGCTTCTGATTTGATTAAGTCATTGAATAATCAGTTAAATTTGGCGATTTCCTTAGAGCTAACCCAACAACAAATTACACAAATCAGTGATCAGATCCAGTCTAAACTTGATCAACAAAGTTTCTGGGTAAAAAGTAATAACCCAATTAATCTAGATTGGTTCAAGAAATTACCGATGTCACTCAAAGCGCAATTTGATGGTATTGGTAAAAAATTAGGTTTTCCAACAAACTTTGATAATTTGCCGTATTTACTCACTTATGTCTTTATTTTGTTTGTGATTGGTGGGTTGATTTTCAAATTTAAAGAATCGATTAAACAACGTTTGAGCGTGATTAATGGCGAAATTAATACGCTTCGTTCTGATAGCCAATGGCATACGCCGCTTGCGTTATTTTATACGGCGCTTTTATCGTTATCAGGTACCCTTTGGTTTTTAGCAGCTTGCCAACTTTTAGGCTTTTTCTTTGTAAAAAATCCACAAGAGTTTTGGGAATGGTCGCTCAGTATGGCGGGCTATTGGTGGTTCTTTAGTTTTGTTTTAGCTATTCTTCGTCCGAATGGTATTTTAGTGCGCCATTTTGGTTTTGCTAAAGAGAGTGCAGCTAGCCTACAAGATGTTACGAAACGTATTATTGTTTCTGTTGTGTTATTACTGAATACATCAATTTTCAGTAATGTAATGGATACAGGCTTAGCAAATGACGTATTGGGTGAAATAAATACCATTGTTGCGTTGCTTTTCTGCATTGTAATTATTGCACCACGTTTTATTCGTACTGAAAAATCATTGAGTTCAACGACAACAGATAAGCGTGATAGAACCATTTTCAAGATTGTGCGAATCTTATTGCAATTAGTCCCTGTTGTTTTAATTGCTTTAATTGCTTTAGGGTATTATTACACCGCCTTAAACTTAATTACACATATTATTAATACTTATATTGCATGGGTTGTGTGGTCGTTGGTGCGTCATACGATTTATCGCGGTGTGACTGTTGCATCAAGACGTTTAGCTTATCGTCGTCTACAAGAAAAACGTCAACAAAAACAACAAGATTTAAATGATGGCTCACCATCTGATGATGTGGTCGTAATTACCGAACAAGAAGAGGGATTGGCCTTAAATGAAGTGCGTAGCCAGTTACTACGCTTTGCCGATCTCTTTATTTGGACCGCACTTTTTGCCATCTTCTATTATGTATGGTCAGATTTAGTTACGGTGGTAAGTTATTTACGTGATATTACCTTGTGGCAACAAACTTCAACAACTGAAGCGGGCGTGGTGACAGAAACGATCTCACTCTTTAACTTGATTGTTGCATTAATTATTGTCGTGATTACCTATATTTTAGTGCGTAATATTCAAGGTATTTTAGAAATATTGCTCTTCTCGCGAGTGAAACTTTCGCAAGGTACGCCTTATACCATTACAACATTATTAACCTATATCTTGGTTGCAGTGGGTGGCGCATGGGCATTTTCGACGCTTGGGATGTCATGGTCTAAATTACAATGGTTATTTGCTGCCCTTTCCGTTGGTCTCGGTTTTGGTATGCAGGAAATTTTTGCGAACTTTGTTTCCGGTATCATTTTATTATTTGAACGTCCAATTCGTGTGGGCGATACCGTGACCATCAACGATGTAACAGGTACGGTAGCAAAAATCCGTATTCGAGCTATCACGATGATCGATCCGGATCGAAAAGAAGTGATTGTGCCAAATAAATCTTTTGTAACCGGACAAGTGACTAACTGGGCATTGTCTAATACCGTTACTCGTTTAGTGGTGTCCGTTGGGGTGGCTTATGGTTCAGATTTAGAGTTAGTGAAACGTTTATTATTGCAAGCTGCAAATGAGCAACCAAACATCTTAAAAGATCCAGAACCAAGAGCGCTATTTTTAACCTTTGGTGCAAGTACGTTAGATCACGAACTACGTGTTTATGTTGGGCAAGTGTCTGAGCGAAATGATACGCTTGATGCACTCAATCGTCGTGTAAATCAGTTATTTGCAGAAAATAATATTGATATTGCATTCAATCAATTAGATATCTTTATTAAGAATAAAGATACAGGCGAAGAAATTCCATTTATTGATGTGGCAAAATTAGCCCAAAATCATTAATTAAAGAGAGAAAATATGGCAGGGAATACTATCGGACAACTTTTTCGTGTGACAACCTTTGGGGAGTCACATGGTATTGCATTAGGCTGCATCGTTGATGGTGTGCCACCGAATCTTGAATTATCGGAAGCCGATATTCAACCAGATTTAGATCGTCGTAAACCTGGTACATCGCGTTACACTACGCCACGTCGTGAAGACGATGAAGTACAGATTTTATCTGGGGTATTTGAAGGTAAAACAACCGGTACCAGCATTGGGATGATCATTAAAAATGGTGATCAACGTTCACAAGATTATGGCGATATCAAAGATCGTTTCCGTCCTGGGCATGCAGATTTTACCTATCAACAAAAATACGGTATTCGTGATTATCGCGGTGGTGGTCGTTCTTCTGCACGAGAAACCGCCATGCGTGTTGCTGCAGGTGCGATTGCGAAGAAATATTTACGTGAGCAGTTTGGCATTGAAGTGCGTGGCTTTTTGAGTCAAATTGGCGAAGTGAAGATTGTACCACAAACTGTCGGCAAAATTGATTGGGATAAAGTGAATAGCAATCCATTTTTCTGTCCAGATGAAAGTGTGGTCGAAAAATTTGATGAATTAATCCGTGAATTGAAAAAAGAAGGTGATTCGATTGGGGCAAAACTAACGGTGATTGCAGAGAATGTTCCTGTCGGTTTAGGAGAGCCTGTTTTTGATCGACTTGATGCCGATTTAGCCCATGCTTTAATGGGGATTAATGCCGTTAAAGGTGTAGAAATTGGCGATGGTTTTGCCGTGGTTGAACAGCGTGGAAGTGAACATCGTGATGAAATGACACCAAATGGTTTTAAAAGCAACCATGCTGGCGGTATTTTAGGGGGCATTAGCTCAGGTCAGCCAATTATTGCGACCATTGCACTAAAACCGACGTCCAGTATCACGATTCCAGGACGTTCTATTAATTTAGCGGGAGAACCCGTGGAAGTGGTGACAAAAGGTCGTCATGATCCTTGTGTGGGTGTTCGTGCAGTACCCATTGCGGAGGCAATGGTCGCGATTGTGTTACTCGACCATTTATTGCGTTTTAAGGCGCAATGCAGATAACTCTTTTAAATTAAGTTTATTTTTTCTTTTATTGAAGATAAGGTCATTCGTTGTAGGAAATCTTATGAATAAATCTTTAGCAAAATTACTTTCAACTGCGGTTATTTTAGGGAGTGTTTTTTTCTCGCTACAAACAACGGCCTCGCCACAAGACTGGCAACGAATTAAACGTCCAATTCCAGCAACAGACGGTAAAGCGAATCCAATCGGCAGCTATTCAAATGGTTGTATTATCGGAGCGGAGCCATTGCCTTATAAAGGTGAGGGCTATCAAGTCATTCGTATGAATAAAAATCGCTATTATGGTCATCCAGATATGATAGCTTACTTACAGCGTCTTGGACAAAAGGCGAAGTCTGCAGGCTTACCAACGATGTTAGTTGGGGATATTGCTATGCCGGGTGGTGGGCGCTTTTTAACGGGGCATGCAAGCCATCAAATGGGGTTAGATGCGGATATTTGGTTGCGTATGGGCACCATGACAGACAGTGAAGCATTAAATTCTGATGGAAAAGGCTTGCTTGTTGTGAACCGTCAAACACAACGTGTTGATGAAAATGTGTGGAATAACAATCACGCCACGTTAATTAAACTGGCGGCACAAGATCCCAAAGTGACCCGTATTTTTGTGAACCCCGCGATTAAATTAAAACTTTGTCAAACTGCAGGAGATGATCGTACCTGGTTACATAAAATTCGTCCATGGTTTGGTCATGATTCGCATTTCCACGTGCGTATCGCTTGTCCTAAAGATGCCGCTTATTGTGAAGATCAAGCACCGGTACCCGCAGGCGATGGTTGTGGCGATGAACTTTATTCTTGGTTTGAACCCGCAAAACCAGGTTCAGGCGCTTCTAAACCAAAAGTGACACCACCAGAACCGTTCTTGTGCCAACAAGTGTTGAGTTCGCCAAATAGTAGCGAATGGTTAGAGTAGGAGTTAAATAATGGAGTTGGGGATTGATATATTAGCCATGCTTTTTGCTGCTGCCTTTATTGCCGCATTTATTGATGCGATAGCGGGTGGCGGAGGCTTAATTACAATCCCTGCCTTATTAATGACAGGTATGCCACCAGCAATGGCATTAGGCACGAATAAATTACAAGCATTCGGCGGTGCGTTGTCGGCAAGTATTTACTTTTTGCGTAAAAGAGCGGTCAATTTATCGGAGTTTTCTTTCATCTTACTGGTGATTTTTATCGGCTCGGTGATTGGTACCTTGCTTATTCAAAGTTTAGATGCGTCATTAATTAAGAAAGGGCTTCCATTTCTCATTTTAGCGATCGGCTTATACTTTTTGTTTACGCCTAAATTGGGCGAAAGTGATCGCAAACAACGAATTTCTTATACTGTTTTTGCGTTATGTTTTGGCTCTCTTCTGGGTTTTTATGACGGCTTTTTCGGGCCAGGGACGGGGTCATTGATGAACCTAGCTTGTGTGACACTACTTGGATTTAACCTAACCAAAGCGACCGCCCATGCTAAAGTGATGAATTTAACCTCAAATTTTGCTTCATTGATTTTCTTCTTTATTGGTGATCATGTCATTTGGACTGTCGGTTTAGTGATGATGGCAGGAAGTCTGATAGGTGCAAATTTAGGTGCCAAAATGGTGATGGCAAAAGGCAAACAACTGATCAGACCGATGGTGGTGATTATGTCATTTATCATGACGATAAAAATGGCGTATGATCAAGGTTGGTTTCATTTTTAACGATTGATTATGACAGATTCTCAAAAAAAATTACGTATTACGGCACGAACAGGCTATGAACCACATTTTTCATGGTCATATTTGCACCCGAAAAATTGGGGTATTTGGCTTGGTATTTTTGTGCTTTTGTTACTTGCTTTTGTGCCATTTCGTTTACGTGATAAAATGGCCGAGAAACTGGCTCGTGCGCTGACGAAAAAAATCGGTAAACCACGTATTCGTGCTGAGATTAATTTGAAACTCTGTTTCCCTGATTGGACGGTAGAGCAGCGTGACAAAGTGATTGAAGAGATGTTTGTGACGGTCGCACAAGTCATGCTTGGTATTGGTGAAATTGCCATTCGTTCTAAAAAACATTTACAAAAACGCAGTGAATTCATTGGCCTTGAGCATATCAAGCAAGCCAAAGCTGAAGGGCATAACATCATTTTGATGGTACCACATGGTTGGGCGATAGATGCCTCTGGCATTATTTTGCATACACACGGCATGCCGATGACGTCAATGTATAACCCGCACCGAAATCCGTTGGTGGACTGGTTGTGGACTTTAGCGCGTCAACGTTTTGGTGGAAAAATGCATGCACGCCAAAATGGTATTAAGCCTTTTTTAGCACACATCAAACAAGGTCAAATGGGATATTATCTTCCTGATGAAGATTTTGGTGCCGAGCAAAGTGTCTTTGTGGATTTCTTTGCTACTTATAAGGCAACGCTTCCTGGGTTAAACAAAATGGCAAAATTAGCAAAAGCGGTGGTTATTCCAATGTTCCCTCGCTATAACGCCAAGAGTGGGAAATATGAAATGGAAATTCGCCCACCGATGCAATTAAGCGACGATCCTGAGCAATCAGCCCGTGCGATGAACGAAGAAATTGAGTATTTCGTTACGCCAACACCCGAACAATATGTCTGGATTTTACAGCTTCTTCGTACTCGAAAAGACGGGGAAGATATTTACCCAGATTAATTCATTTTATTTACAAAAGTGCGGTCAAAATTCACCGCACTTTTGCATTTTTATATGCTAGAATGCGAGCCTAAAAACAGGATTTTTTCTTACTCTTTTTTGAGCAATTATTTATGAACAAACAACTTGAATTAATCAAATCTTCTATCAAATCTATCCCCAATCATCCAAAAGAAGGCATTATTTTCCGTGATATCACGAGCTTGCTTGAAGTGCCTGCGGCTTTCAAAGCAACAATCGATTTGATCGTTGAAAAGTATAAAGATCAAGGTCTCACAAAAGTGATTGGTACCGAGTCTCGTGGATTTATTTTTGGTGCGCCAGTTGCATTAGCATTAGGCTTGCCATTTATCCCAGTTCGTAAACCAGGCAAATTACCGCGTGAAGTGATTGCACAGTCTTATCAATTAGAATACGGTCAAGATACCCTTGAATTGCATACAGATGCGATTTCACAAGGTGATAACGTGTTAATCATTGATGACTTGTTAGCAACGGGTGGTACAGTTGAAGCAACCGTAAAATTAGTTCAACGTTTAGGTGGAGATGTGAAACATGCTGCCTTTGTGATTAATTTGCCAGAATTAGGGGGCGAAAAACGCTTACGTGATTTAGGCATTGATTGCTACACCTTAGTCAATTTTGAAGGCCATTAATTTTTAAAGAGATGCGATGAGCTACCAAGTTTTAGCCAGAAAATGGCGACCAAAAAACTTTTCTGAAGTAGTGGGGCAAAGCCATGTACTCACTGCTTTGGAGAACGGTTTAAAAGAAAACCGTTTACATCATGCTTATTTATTTTCCGGCACTCGTGGCGTAGGTAAAACCTCTATTGCTCGTTTATTTGCGAAAGGCTTGAACTGTGTAAACGGTATTACTGCCGATCCTTGTGGTGAATGTGAAAACTGCAAGGCGATCGAAGCAGGCAATTTTATTGATTTAATTGAAATCGATGCGGCTTCTCGTACTAAAGTAGAAGATACGCGTGAGCTATTAGACAATGTGCAATATAAACCGGTAGTGGGGCGTTATAAAGTCTATCTCATCGATGAAGTGCATATGCTTTCCCGCCATTCTTTCAATGCGTTGTTAAAAACCTTGGAAGAACCACCTGAATATGTGAAATTCTTATTGGCTACAACGGATCCACAAAAATTACCGATTACGATTTTATCCCGTTGTATGCAATTTCATCTTAAAGCATTAGATGAACCGCAAATTTCAGCGCATCTTAATCGCGTGCTTACTGCCGAAAATATTCCTTTTGATACGCCTGCATTGGATAAATTAGCCAAAGCGGCACAGGGTAGTATTCGTGATAGCTTAAGTTTAACGGATCAAGCGATAGCCATGGGAAATGGTAAAGTTTCCACTGATGTGGTGAATACTATGCTTGGGCTGTTAGATGAAGATCAGCCGATTGAAATCATTTACGCCCTACATCAAGGTAACGGTGAGCGTTTAATGAAAACCATCCAAACGGTGGCAGAAAAAGCGGGCGATTGGGATGAGTTATTGGCAGAAACAGCTGAAAAATTGCATCAAATTGCCTTAATGCAGTTGCTTGCTAAAAATACCACAGATGAAAACGATCACTTAGGCTTTCTGGCTAAACATATTTCACCGGAAGACGTACAATTTTTCTATCAAGTAATTGTATCGGGTCGAAAAGAATTGGCCTCCGCACCGAATCGTCGAATTGGTGCAGAAATGACATTATTGAGGGCGTTGGCATTCCACCCAAAGTTCCTTACGGCAGCACAAACGCCTAAACAAGGCGGGCTATCCCCTGAACAAAATACACAGAAAAGTGCGGTTGAAAATCAGCCTGTTTCTGGTTATGTGGATATGCCGGTGCTGTCGCAAAACATCAAAGCAAATTATTCTGCACAAGCGCAAAAGCCAATGGCTCAATCGGCGATTGTGCATTCTTCACCTTCTCAACCTGTTTCCACTCAAACAACGTCTTCATTAAATTTAGCCAGTCTTGCGGCATTAGAAGCATTGAATCAATTAACGCAAATTGAGCAATCAGAGCGTCAGCATCATCATGATGAACAGCAAGCCGCGGTAGAAGAAACCTTGCATCACCTCCAAGAGTTAGATGAGCAAAAATATTCGCCAAAAATGACCGCACTTCCTGTGCGAGAGATGACACCACCGAAAGCTGCGCAAACGAAAGAGACGCAAACGAAAGCAGCGGTGCCAAATCCAATGACTCAACAGGCTGACGAGTTAAAGCAAGGTATTGAAACTGTTGAAAATACCATTGATGACAACGCTGAAATGGATGCCGAAGAGCAAGAAATTCTGGATGCGGAAACCTATCGTTGGGAGTGGAGCAATCCGGATTTAGCCAAAGTGGATAGCGGTGTGCGTCCTTCTGATATTAAACAGGCGATGTTGAAAGATGTGACACCAGAATTGCGTGAGAAAATTATTCAAATTACGCAAAAACAAGATCCTTGGACGGATATCGTCGAACGTTCTGGTGTGATTGGCTTTTCAAAAGAGTTGGCATTAAATTGCTTTATTAAGTCGCAAACAGAAGATGAAATTCAACTCGGGCTTCATTCTGAAAAAGCGCATTTAAAACAAGATCGAAATATTAAAAATTTAGTGGAGCATCTTGAACGTTTATATGAAAAACCAGTCAAATTGTCAATTTTTGTTGAAGATTCCGATGTTTTAACACCAATGGATTACCGTAAAAAAGTTTATCAGGAGTTGCGTGAACAGGCACGTACGGATTTACAGCAAGATAAAAAACTGCTTCTATTACAAAAAGAGTTTGATGCGAAGTTGGATGTCGAAAGCATTCGACCAGTCTAAAACTCATTTCTCTAAATTTTAACTTTATAAAGGAAAGAATATGGCGTTTAGCTCTCTTTTTACTCTTATTGATGACATTGCATCGATTCTTGATGATGTCGCCTTGATGACCAAAATGGCAGCCAAGAAAACTGTTGGTGTGGTAGGCGATGACTTAGCCTTAAATGCTAATCAGGTAACGGGAGCATCTTCCGATCGTGAATTACCCATTGTTTGGGCAGTCACCAAAGGATCGTTAGTCAATAAAGTCATTTTAATTCCAATTGCTTTACTGCTTTCTGCATTTTTACCTTGGTTGATCGTGCCACTTCTGATGATTGGTGGGGCGTATTTGTGTTTTGAAGGTGTAGAGAAAATTCTACATAAATTTATTGCTCATGAAGAGCATGAAGAAAAAACAACCTTTAATGAAGCCGCTAAAATTAAGGGGGCAATTCGTACTGATTTTATTCTTTCCGCTGAAATTATCATTATTGCATTAGGCGAATTAACCGAAGCCAGCTTGCTGACACGTATTATTTCCCTTTCGGTAGTGGGTATCGGGATTACTATTTTTGTTTATGGCTTAGTAGCATTGATTGTTAGAGCGGATGATTTCGGTTTATATCTTATCAAAAAAGGTGGCGTAGCGAAGTCAATCGGGAACGCAATTTTAGTAATTATGCCTAAATTTATGCGTTCACTTAGTTTTATCGGTACGCTCGCAATGTTCTTAGTCGGTGGTGGTATTTTCGTACATAATGTTGATTTCATTCATCATTTGCTCGCTGATTATCAATTAGCAGATGGCTTATTAGGTAATGTGGCGACATTAGTCGTGGGTGTGATTGTTGGGGCGATTGCTTGTGTGATTGTATTACCTGCGATGAAATTATTTGGTAAACACTAAAAACGAGATAAAAAATAACCGCACTTTGATGCTTTCAAGGTGCGGTTTTTTTATAGATGAAACAAACTATTTGCGGAAAGTGTAATCGCCAACACAAACCCATTTATAGCTGGTTAAGGCTTCTAATCCCATTGGGCCACGAGTGTGAAGTTTTTGAGTACTTACCGCCACTTCTGCACCTAAACCAAATTGTCCGCCATCGGTAAATCGAGTACTTGCATTCACATACACGGCTGCTGCATCCACTTGATTGATAAATTGTGTGGCTAGTCGTTGATTTTCCGTCAAGATACTTTCTGAATGTTGCGTGCCATATTCACGGATGTGAGCAATTGCCGCATCCATATCTTCAACCACTACGACATTGAGATCTAATGAGCCCCATTCTTGGCGTAGCGCTTGTTCAGTCACTTCTTGCACATTGACATTTGCAGCTTGAAGAATCGAAAGTGCAGTCGATTTTGCATGGAATTTTACTTTTTTCTCGGCTAAATATTTCGCGAGTTTTGGTAGGAAAGCATCAGCAATCGAACGCTGAACCAACAGCGTTTCCAGCGTATTACATGTGCTTGGACGTTGGCATTTTGCATTAGCAATCACCGCAAGCGCTTTATCTTGGTCTGCACTTTCTTCCACAAAAAGATGACAAACACCCACACCTCCGACAATCACAGGAATAGTAGAATGTTGTTTACAAAGCTCATGCAAACCAGTGCCCCCGCGAGGAATAATCATATCCACGTAGCGATCCAATTTAAGCAGTTGCATCACAAGTTCACGATTCGGATCGGTAATCGCTTGGACTGCATGGCGTGGTAATCCTGCTTGTTCAAGGGCATTTTGTACTACTTTCACTAAAATTTGGTTGGAATGTTGTGTTTCCTTTCCACCACGTAAAATCACGGCATTACCGGTTTTTAAGCAAAGGCTTGCCACATCAATGGTTACATTGGGACGCGCTTCATAAATGGTACCAATCACGCCAAGCGGAGTACGAACTCGTTCGATCTTTAATCCGCTATCTAAGGTGCCACCATCAATGATTTTCCCCACAGGATCGGCGAGCGAAATCACATGACGCACATCATTCGCAATGCCTTTTAGGCGATCTTCGGTTAATAAAAGACGATCAATTAAGGCTTCAGATAAACCATTTTGTTTTGCAATTTCAATATCTTTTTGGTTTGCGGCTAGAATACGATCTGCTTGCTGTTCTAATTGATCTGCAATAATACTGAGCGCATGATTTTTTTCAGTGGTGTTTAACTGCGCTAAAATAAAGGCTGCATCTTTAGCCTGTTTGCCCATTTTTTCTAACATATCGAATCCCTTGTTATTGCAACAAAAATATGGTGTAGCTTATCGTAAAAATGCTAAAGGTGAAATGATTAAAATTAAGGATTTTGTGAATTAGGTGTGAGTGGTTTATGATTTAGCCGATTTTATGACATAAGAGGGTATTTAAAATTCACAGGCTCTATAGGCTGTACTATTTCCAGTTGTAAGATAGACAATAATAAAACTTTTGAAAAACATAACGAATAGTTGGGGAGATAAAATATGAAAAGTGATTTTTTTATTATTTTAAAGATGTCAGTAATTTCAAATTTATTTATGTATGTATTAGCTCTATATAAATTTAACTTTGATTTTAAGAAAGTTAGTTTGTTAGTGACTCTTAAATGGTTTCCTTTAGTCTTCATTTTACTTTTATTTTGTTTTTATTTAGGACGAAGTATGAAAGGTAAGCGTCATGAATAATTTTTGACTCATTCAGAGATGATGCATCTTTCTTGCCCATCTATTAAAAAGCATAATGCATCTTTTTACTAGTTAAACTTAAAGTTTGAATGGACTATCCATTACTTCGTTTTCTTCGGTAATTTATCATTTGTTTCATCTTCTTGCTCTTGGAAATCGAAAACGGGTAGTCCCCAGCCAAATCGAACAGCAAGTAAACGTAATGCAAAACCACTGAATAACGTGAGTAAAATTGAAAGCGTGTGTTCTACTTGAATGTGTTGTAATGCCATATACATAGCCGCGGAGAAGAATGACACGCTAGCGTAAAGTTCTTTTTGGAATACAAGGGGAATGCGGTTACAAAGTAAATCACGCAACACACCACCAAATGCCCCCGTCACCGTTGCCGCAATGGATGTCACGGTAAAGCCATAACCCATATCAATAGCAATCTGCGCACCGATAATGGAATACACGATTAATCCTAAAGCATCTAATACCAAGAAAATGGTGCGAAAGTAGCGCATAAAATGTTTGATGAAGGGCGCAATAAAAACCGTTAATACTGCCGCACCAGCTACCATGATGAAATATTCAGGATGTTTAACCCAGCCAACAGGGTAGTGCCCTAATAATACATCGCGTACTGTACCACCGCCAATCGCCGTTACACAGGCGATAATAATTACCCCGAAAATATCCATTTTTTCTCGTCCAGCGGCTAATGCGCCGGTAATTCCTTCGGCGGTAATTCCAATAATATAAAGTACGCTTAATAGCATTTTTTGTGGTTCCTAAAGTGCGGTTATCATTTTTGCTTATTTTAAAAGGGAATGAGGCAAAATGCACGAAAGCCATTAAAAAAAGCCGTAAATTTTGGCATAATGACGCCTTCTTTTTCTAATCGAGAATTTTATGTCAGAAGAACAATCCAAACCCTTGGCCGCATTTCTTGCGATATTGCCAATTGGGTTGCTATTAATGGTCGATTTTTTTATAGAATCTTTGCAACTTGCTGAAAAATTGATTCCTCATTTAGCCTTTGGCGTGCTGATTGCCCAATTGCTTTGTTTAGTTGCCTTGATTAAAGGCGAAATTTGCCCAGGACAGCGTGGACGTTTAATTAAAGTAAATGTCTGTTTTGCGCTTTATTGGTTCATTTGGTTAGGGATGAGCCTGGCCTCACCACATCATTACGTGATGACTGATATTGTCAGTTTATGCGGATTATCTGCTGTATATGCAGTATGGAAACAACCTAAAGATGAAGTCGCTCGCCGTGGTTTTCTCTTAATGGCATCTTTGGTGAGTGGATTGGGTGTCATTGCCTATTTGATGATTTTCTTCGGCAATCCAACACCGAATTTCGTGCAGTATAATCCATTTGCACAAGCGGTGATGGGCGTCTTGTTAGCAAATTTATGCTTGTCCGTTTCTCGTAATCGTCTGCAAGGTTTCATTGCGTTACTGCCGTTATTGATGATTTTACTGCTTGCGATTAATGCATTGGCAGTACTGATTTTTATTATTTATCAAGGCACAAGTGCGGTCGTTTTTTCGAACGTTTTCGCATACGGCATTTATTTTCTGCTTCACTTAGTGATAGCGGGTGTATTGCTCTTACACAGTGTAAAGAAATGGAAGCTCAGCTATAACAGCCTACTCATTTTGTTCTTTATGGCGGCGAGTTTGCCAGTCTGGGCGATGTTTATTTAATGGACAAAATAAAATCTTACGCCGCCCCGATGTTAGTTGTGGGCTGCGTGCTATTCGGTTTAGGAAGCCTAATTGTTAAGTTTGTGCCAGTGGGTGGTTATGCCATCGCATTTTGGCGCTTATTGATTGCCTCTTTTATTTTCTGGTTCTTAATGAAATTAAAAAGACAACGTTTTCCTAAAAGTCGTAAAGCGATGATGTATGCCGTATTCTCTGGTATCTTTTTAGCTTTTGATTTATCTTTTTGGCATGAAAGTGTCTATGCGGTAGGGCCAGGTATTTCAACGTTGCTGAATAGCTTGCAGATTTTCTTTTTGGCGGCAATAGGCTATTTTTTCTTTGGCGAACACCAAACTAAGCTACAAATATTAAGCCTTTTTTTAGCGGTTGTTGGTGTTATCTTAATCTCAGGGGAAGAGCTACAGCATAATTTTGAAGGCATGTATGGCATTATCATTGGGCTCATTTCTGCTGGCTTGCTTGCAGCCTCAATGGTTATGATTAAAAAAGTACACGAAGAAGAACCAACGGCTTTATTCTCACTCATGTTTATTCTGAGCTTAAGTGGTGCTTTCGTCTTAATTATTCCTTCGCTTATTTTTAATTACGATAACCTTTATCCAACCACATTTACCGATTGGGGATTGGTATTTATTTATGGTACGGTGATGCAATGCTTAGCGTGGGGAATGATTGCTTATACCATTCCTTACTTATCTTTAGGTTTAACCGGTTTATTGCTTCTTTCTGAACCGGTGGTGGCGCTTGTGATTGATTATTTTGGCTTGGATAAGCCCATCAATCATTGGCAATGGGCGGGGGCAGTGCTGACATTAGTGGCGATTTATCTTGGCTCTCAAAAAAACAAAACCGCTTAAAACAAAAAAGTGCGGTAAATTTCACCGCACTTTGTCTTCACATTAAACCAATTACTCAGCTGCTTTCTTTTTCAAGTATTGATAGAGCTCGTCTTTAATCCGTAATTTTTCTTTTTTCAAGTTCTCAATTTCCGTATGAGTAGCGAGTTCTATGTTATCAATCTTATTTTTGATCTCTTGGTCTAACACATTGTGTTTTTCAAACAAGCGATCGAAATAAGCATCTTTGTTTTTAAGCTTAGTGATTAAATCGCGAAATTCAGGAAACATAGGTTACTCCTCTTGGTTAACGTTCATTTTCATTATAGAACTTTTTTTTGCTGTTTCTAGTGTCTCATTCTCAGAATTTGACAGAGATCACAAAATTAAATTATGGCAAAGTGCGGTCATAAAATTGGATGTTTTTGAAGAGGTTAATAAAAGAAAAATCAGGGTTTTAACTGGTTTATTTGCTCAAAGCACGTTAGAATAAAGGTATCTGTCTCATAATGAAAAATAGGGAATTTCAATGATCGATCCAAATTTACTCCGTAATAATCTGGCTGAAGTAGCAGAAAAATTAAAAGTAAAACGTAACTTTATTCTTGATACGGAAAAACTTACCGCATTAGAAGAACAACGCAAAGATTTACAAGTAAAAACTGAAACATTACAAGCAGAGCGTAATGCGCGTTCCAAAGCTATTGGTGCGGCAAAAGCACGTGGTGAAGACATTGCACCATTATTGGCTGAAGTAGATAACATGGGCGAACAGCTTAACGAAGCGAAAACTCAACTTGATGCCGTGTTAGCAGAAATCAATCAAATCGCGTTAAGCATTCCAAACCTTCCTGCAGATGAAGTGCCATTAGGTAAAGATGACACTGAAAATAAAGAAATTTTACGTTGGGGTACACCGCGTACATTTGATTTTGAGATCAAAGATCACGTGTCATTAGGTGAAGATGCCAATGGCTTAGATTTTGCTGCTGGGGCTAAATTAGCGGGGGCGCGTTTTGCTGTGATGAAAGGTCAAATTGCTAAAATGCACCGTGCATTAGCACAATTCATGTTAGATCTTCATACCGAACAACATGGTTATTTAGAAACTTATGTGCCTTATTTAGTTAACCATGCGACTCTTTATGGTACAGGTCAATTACCAAAATTTGGTGAAGATTTATTCCATACTTTAGCGCTAGAAGGCGAACAACCTTACGCATTAATTCCAACAGCGGAAGTGCCGGTGACCAACCTTGTACGTGATGTGATTATTGATGAAGCAGATTTGCCAATTAAAATGACCGCACATACACCATGTTTCCGTTCTGAAGCAGGATCTTATGGTCGTGATACCCGTGGTTTAATTCGTATGCACCAATTCGATAAAGTGGAAATGGTACAAATCGTTGATCCTGATAAATCTATGGAAGCGCTTGAAGAGTTAACTGGCCATGCAGAAAAAGTACTACAACTTTTAAATTTACCATATCGTAAAGTATTACTTTGTACTGGTGATATGGGCTTTGGTTCTTGCAAAACTTACGACTTAGAAGTGTGGGTGCCTGCACAAGATACTTACCGTGAGATTTCTTCTTGTTCAAACATGTGGGATTTCCAAGCGCGTCGTATGCAAGCTCGTTGCAAAGCGAAAGGTGATAAGAAAACTCGCTTAGTGCACACATTAAACGGCTCTGGTTTGGCAGTAGGCCGTACATTAGTGGCGGTGCTTGAGAACTATCAAAATGCAGATGGCTCAATTACTGTGCCAGAAGTATTACGTCCTTACATGGGCGGATTAGAAGTGATCTGAAAATAATCAAAAATATATTAATTCAATTTAGGGCTAATGTTTATTAGCCCTTTCTTTCATTTAGAGAAATGAGATTTTTATTCTAGTCTTTGAGATAAATCCACATCAATATTCGTGCATTTATGGGTAATCTTATAAGGTACCAATTTTAGGAGAATAATCATGACTGATAAACGACCTTTTCCATTACCAACAGGGTATTTTGCTATTCCATTAGGTTTAGGTGCCTTGTCTTTAGCTTGGCTGCATATGGGCGATATGCTCTCTTTTTCTCGGGATGTGAGTGATATTATTGGCATAACGTCTGTTTCAGTATGGGCACTTTTCGTCTTACTTTATATTTATAAAATGATTTATTTCTCTCACGAAGTACGAGATGAATATTGTTGTCCGATACGTTTTTCTTTTCTCGCCTTAATACCGATTACAACGATGTTAAGCGGGGATATTCTGTATCGTTGGTTTCCTCTCATTGGTGAGGGATTAATTTGGATCGGGACAATTGGGCAATTATTGTTTGCTTCAGTGCGTATTAGTGCGTTATGGAAAGATGGCACATTTGAGCAGAAATCGGCACTGCCACCATTTTATTTGCCCTCTGTGGCGACTAACTTTACAAGTGCCTCATCATTAGCCTTGTTAGGCTATCAAGATTTAGGCTATTTGTTCTTAGGTGCAGGGATGATTGCTTGGATTATTTATGAACCGGTGTTATTCCAACGTTTACGCGTGTTGCAGATTGAACCACAATTTCGTCCAACAATGGGGATCATTCTTGCCCCAGCATTTGTGGGCTCGTCAGCTTACTTATCGCTTAATGGAGGCGAGATCGATCTTTTCGTTAAGCTCTTATGGGGATACGGTTTTTTACAAATGTTCTTTTTAATTCGTCTGTTCCCTTGGATTAGTGAAAAAGGGCTGAACATTGGGTTCTGGGCTTTTTCATTCGGATTAGCTTCTTTAGCGAATGGGGCTGTTTCTTTTGTTCATCATAACGTACTGAGCGGATTGGCAAACGGTGCATTTATCTTTGCTAACTTGATGATGAGCGGTTTAGTGCTGATGACATTAGGAAAAATTTTCAAAGGACAATTTTGGTTAAAATAGCTTAAATAAAAAGTGCGGTTAAAAATAACCGTACTTTTTTTATGAATTTTTTAAATAACAACCTATCATTTACAAAAACTAGACATGTCGTTTTGCTGTTGATGTAAACGCAATCTTATCTGGTCGATAACTAATACTCCCATATTGAAACGGTCGCCCATCAGCCAAATAAGTGGAGCTCGTCACATTCACAATCATGTCATACTCACCAAGATTTATCGCATTTTTTTCTTCTTCATTTGCATAACGAAAGACAATTTTTCGTTGTGAGTGACTAATTTTTAATTTTAATTCGTTTTCTAAATAGTGATAAATAGAGTGCTCAGCGATTTCTCGGCTAATAAAAGGCACGATGCGGCGATCAAAATAAGAAACCTCATATTCAACGGCTTCGCCATCAATTTCACGAAGGCGAGCAATACGGTAGAAATCGATCTGATCGTCGACATTAAAAATATGCATCAGCTCTTCTTCACCTTGCACAATATACAAGCTGGTTAATGTGGTTTTCACTTGGTGTGTTGAGGCACTATTTAATTCGCTGACGGTTTTGATTTCAGAAAGCATTTGTGGTTTAGATAAGTCATGTTCTAAAACAATCGAATTTCGACCTTGTTGCTTTTGAATGTAGCCATCAATTTCAAGTAAAGAAAGCGCTTTTCGAATAGTATCTTTAGAAAAACCATAGCTTTGCATGAGTTCATTTTCACTCGGAAGCTCTTGCAATGGCGCTAAATTACCATTGTTAATTTGGGTCTTTATCTCATTATAGACCTGCTTATACTTGCTCATTTTTAATCCTTTTATCTATCGTTGGTTCCATAGGTGTCGTCATAGCATATCATAAAATCACAAATGTTATACGTATAAAATGTGATATTAGTCACTCTTTTACGAAAATGTCCTGAACTTTTACGTATAAGTTGTTGCATAAAAATACGGTTAGGTTAGAATGAGCCAAAATGATAACTTCCTAGAGGAAATATTATGCTTACTCGTTCAAGTGGTGTTCTTATGCACATTACCTCACTACCAAATGCATTCGGGATTGGTAGCTTTGGGCAATCGGCTTATGATTTTGTCGATTTTTTAGTTGAAACTAAACAAACTTATTGGCAAATTCTTCCACTTACTACCACCAGTTATGGTGATTCTCCTTATCAATCTTTCTCTGCAATTGCAGGTAATACTCACCTTATTGATTTTGATTTACTAACCCAAATGGGCTTGTTGAAAGAATCTGATTATGCTTCAGTTAATTTTGGTGATGATCCAACTAGCGTGGATTATGAACGTATCTTTTACGCACGCCGTCCGATTTTAGAAACAGCCGTAAAAAATTTTTTAGGGAATCAATCACTCCAAGCTGATTTCAAACACTTCGAGAAAAACAATCGATTATGGTTGGACGATTTTGCTGAGTTTATGGCAATTAAAGAGCATTTCGGCAATCAAGCATTACAAAAATGGGATGATAAAAAAGCCGTTGCGCGCGATCCAAAGACATTAGAAAAATATCGCACGATGTTAGTGGATCAAATTCAGTACTTTAAAGTGACGCAATATTTCTTCTTTAAACAATGGAGCGAGTTAAAACATTACGCGAATCAAAAAGGCATTAAGATTATCGGTGATATGCCGATTTACGTGGCTGCAGATAGTGTAGAAGTTTGGACAAAACCAGAACTCTTCCAATTAGATAAAGAACGTAATCCGCTTTTTGTCGCAGGGGTTCCTGCCGATCAATTCAGTGCAACGGGGCAACTTTGGGGCAATCCGCTTTACGATTGGGAAGAGCATAAAAAACAAGGCTACGCTTGGTGGATTCACCGCATTGAAGAAAGCTTCAAAATTTATGATGTACTGCGTATCGACCATTTCAAAGGTTTCTCTGATTATTGGCAGGTAGATGGAAAAGCAGAGGTTGCTAAAGATGGTAGCTGGCAGCCAGGCCCAGGTTATGGCTTATTTGAAGCTGTTAAAGAACAACTCGGTGATTTACCGATTATTGCCGAAGATTTAGGTAATATTGATGATAAAGCTAGAAAACTGCTTGCAGATTGCAATTACCCAGGCATGAAGATCCTGCAATTTGGTTTTGAAGATGTCAGCGGAAAAAGCTTAGATAGCCCGCATTATTGCATCCCACATTCCATTGTTTATACCGGTACACATGATAACGATGTGACTAATGGTTGGTATAACAGCCTTATTGAACAACAGCAGCAATATATCAATGATTATACGCATCGTAGTGAGGATGAATCGATTTGCCAAGCGATGATTCGTCAGCTCTTTGCAACGGTTAGCAATACCGCGATTGCTACAATGCAAGATGTTTTAGATTTGCCTGCGAGTTCAAGAATGAATGTTCCTTCAACAATTGGTGGAAACTGGCAATGGAGAATGCAGCAATCAGATTTAACGCAAGATAAAAAAGACTTTTTAGCAAAAATGACCACGTTATATCAACGTGCTAATCAGGAAAAAACAATGATTAAATTTAGTACATTTGTAAAAAACGAAACCAATAAATCGCTTGAGCAATTAAGTGATAAAGAAACTTATATTCAATTATTAAATTACGTAAAAGCACTTTCTGCAGATAAACCTAAAAACACGGGTAAACGTAAGGTTTACTATATCTCAGCAGAGTTTTTAATCGGTAAATTACTTTCTAATAACCTCATTAACCTTGGTGTGTATCAAGATATCAAAGTGGAATTAGAAAGTGCCGGTAAATCATTAAGCCATATTGAAGATATTGAGCCAGAACCGTCTTTAGGAAATGGTGGTTTAGGGCGTTTGGCTTCTTGTTTTATTGATTCAATGTCTACCCTTGGCTTAAATGCTGAAGGGGTCGGTTTAAATTATCATTATGGTTTGTTCAAACAAGTCTTCAAAAAGAATGAACAACATGCCGAGCCTAATGATTGGATTGAGGATAACTCTTGGTTAATTCCAACGGATATTAGCTATGAAGTGCCATTTAAGAAATTTACGCTAACTTCTAAATTAGATCGTATTGATATTTTAGGTTATAAGAAAGACACGAAGAACTATCTCAATTTGTTTGATATTAAATCAGTGAATCCTAAACTGATTAAAAAAGGTATCGAGTTTGATAAAACTGCGATTAAAGAAAATCTAACATTATTCCTTTATCCAGATGATTCAGATAAAAATGGGGAATTACTTCGTATTTATCAACAATACTTCATGGTATCAAATGCGGCACAATTATTAATTGATGAAGCAATTGCACGTGGCAGTAATTTACATGATTTAGCCGATTATGCGTATGTTCAGATCAATGATACTCACCCTTCAATGGTGATTCCTGAATTAATTCGCTTATTAACCGAAAAACATCAAATTAAGTTTGCCGAAGCCGTTGAAATCGTACGTAATATGGTGGGCTATACAAACCATACCATTTTGGCTGAAGCATTAGAAAAATGGCCACTCGATTATTTAGATGAAGTGGTGCCGCATTTAGTAGTGATCATTAAGAAATTAGATAAATTGGTGCGTGCAGAATATAAAGATCCTGCAGTGCAAATCATTGATAAACAAAAACGTGTGCATATGGCGCACATGGATATTCACTTTTCAAATTCTGTAAATGGTGTGGCGGCATTACATACAGAGATTTTGAAAAATTCAGAACTTAAAGCGTTCTATGCGTTATATCCTGAAAAATTCAATAATAAGACAAACGGCATTACTTTCCGCCGTTGGTTAGAGTTTTCTAACCAACCATTAGCCGCTTATATTAAAGAATTGATTGGTGATGAGTATTTGCATGATGCAACAAAATTAGAAAAATTATTAGCCTTTAAAGATGATAAAAAGGTTCATCAACAATTAGCGAAAATTAAGTTTGAAAACAAATTAGCACTAAAAGCGTACCTTAAAGAAAATAAAGGTATTGAGTTAGATGAGAATTCAATCATTGATACGCAAATTAAGCGTTTCCATGAATATAAACGCCAACAAATGAATGCGCTTTATGTGATTCATAAATACTTAGAAATTAAAGCAGGTAAATTACCAAAACGTAAAATTACCGTGATTTTCGGCGGCAAAGCGGCACCTGCTTATATCATTGCGCAGGATATTATTCACTTAATTCTTTGTTTATCTGAGTTAATCAATAATGATCCAGAAGTGAATAAGTATTTAAACGTACATTTGGTGGAAAACTATAATATGAGCGTGGCTGAAAAACTGATTCCAGCAACCGATATTTCAGAACAAATTTCACTTGCCTCTAAAGAGGCTTCCGGTACAGGTAATATGAAATTTATGCTCAATGGTGCATTAACCTTAGGCACAATGGATGGGGCTAATGTTGAAATTGCAGAATTAGCTGGCGCTGAAAATATCTATACATTCGGTAAAGATTCAGAAAGCATTATTAAACTTTATGAAACAGCAGGTTATGTTTCAAAAGAGTATTATGAAAACGACAAGGATATTAAAAGAGCGGTCGATTTTATTCTAAATCCTGCCGTGGTGAAATTAGGCAATAAAACACGTTTAGAACGTCTTTATAATGAATTATTGAATAAAGACTGGTTTATGACGTTAATTGACTTTAATGCTTATGTTGATGCGAAAGAACAAATTTTAGCCGATTATGAAGATCAAGATAGTTGGAATGAGAAAGTGGTTCACAATATCGCAAAAGCAGGCTTCTTCTCATCAGACCGCACGATTGCTCAATATAATGCAGACATTTGGCATTGTGAGGGCTAAGGGGAGGCAATGAAACTACTTACCCTGAATGTACACGCTTGGTTAGAAGCTAACCAAGCGGAAAAAATAGAGACTCTTGCTGAGACTATTGTGGAAAAGGGTTATGACATCATTGCCTTACAAGAGGTTAATCAATTGATGTCGTCTCCTGCTATTTCGCCAACGTTAAAGCAAGATAACTATGGTGTCATTCTGTTAAATAAAATCAATCAACGCGTTGCACAAAAATATTCGCTTTTTTGGAGTAATTCGCATATTGGTTACGATAAATATGATGAAGGTATTGCGTTTCTAACGCGTTTACCTGTTTATGATGTTGATGCATTCTATTGTAGCCAGCACCAACGTCTTGACTCGATTCTCTCGCGTAAAATCATTGGCTTAACGGTAGAATATCAAGGACAGTTAATTGAATGTTATTCTTGTCATATCAATTTGCCAAATTGTGATGGTGAAAACCAACAGGATAATATTCGTTATATTGTGGATCGAAGCAAAAGTGCGAATCTTAAAATCCTGATGGGTGATTTCAATACCGATGCAATAAGCGATCAGCAAGCTTATCAGCAAATTAAATCCTTAGGTTTATTTGATACGTTTGAAATGGCAGAACTGAAGGATAGCGGTATCACTGTGGAGAAAGCGATTGACGGTTGGAAAGGCCATAGTGATGAAAAGCGATTAGATTATATTTTTTTAAACCAAGCAAAAAGGGTTTTATCCAGTCAGGTTATTTTTAATGGGAAAAATAAACCGATTGTTTCCGACCATTTTGGCGTAGAAGTAGCTCTCATCTTGTAGGAGAATCAATATGAAAAAAATGCTCAGTTTTGAATTTTGGCAAAAATTCGGTAAGTGCCTAATGGTTGTGATTGCCGTGATGCCAGCCGCGGGTTTAATGGTGAGTATTGGTAACTCACTGCCTTTGATTAGTGACGCAGAATGGCTAGCGCGAGTCGGAAACATTATCGCTCAAATTGGTTGGGGGATTATCGGTAATCTTCATTTATTATTTGCTTTAGCGATTGGTGGTAGCTGGGCAAATGAGCGTGCGGGTGGGGCATTTGCCGCAGGCCTGGCTTTCATTTTAATTAACTTAATCACTGGTAATTTCTTCGGTGTGAAGCTTGAAATGCTAGCGGATCCAAATGCACATGTAAGTACCGTATTGGCTGGTGAAATTCCTGTGGCGAATTACTTTGTGAATGTGCTCGGGCAACCGGCGCTAAATATGGGGGTATTTGTTGGTATTATCGCAGGTTTTGTGGGGGCAACCACTTTTAACCGTTACTACAATTTCCGTAAATTACCTGAAGTACTCACTTTCTTTAATGGTAAACGTTTCGTTCCTTTCGTTGTCATTTATCGTTCTGTATTAGTGGCGATCTTCCTATCACTATTCTGGCCTTTAGTTCAAACAGGAATTAATCATTTCGGTCAATGGATTGCTAACTCACAAAACTCAGCGCCAATTTTAGCACCATTTATTTATGGTACCTTAGAGCGTCTATTGCTTCCATTTGGTTTACACCACATGTTGACCATCCCAATGAACTACACTTCATTAGGCGGTACTTATGAGTTCTTAACCGGTGCACAACAAGGTAAACAAGTATTTGGCCAAGACCCACTGTGGCTTGCCTGGGTGACTGACTTAATTAATCTTAAAGATGCGGGTAACTTAACCCAATATAATGATCTTCTTTCAACCGTGACACCTGCTCGCTTCAAAGTAGGACAAATGATTGGTTCAACTGGTATCTTAATGGGCTTGACTCTCGCAATGTATATCAATGTGGATGAAGACAAGAAAAAACTCTATAAAGGTATCTTCCTTTCTTCTGCACTTGCTGTGTTCTTAACAGGTGTGACAGAGCCAATCGAATACATGTTTATGTTTGTCGCATTACCACTTTATATTGTTTATGCTTTAGTACAAGGTTGTGCTTTTGCCATGGCAGATATCGTGGACTTGCGTGTGCATTCATTCGGTAACATTGAGTTCTTAACGCGTACACCAATGGCGATTAAAGCCGGCATTGGTATGGATGTGATCAACTTTATTTGGGTATCTATCCTGTTTGCAGTGGCTATGTTCTTTATCGCGAACTTTATGATTAAGAAATTTAATCTTGCAACAGCAGGCCGTAATGGTAACTATGATGCGAAAGGTTCAGATGAAGCTTCTAGCGATGAGCCAAAAGTTGCAAATGCTAGCACGCAAGTTATTCAAATCATCAACTTACTTGGTGGACGTAATAACATTGCAGATGTTGATGCTTGTATGACACGTTTACGTATCACCGTACATAATCCAGATTTAGTCGGTGATGAAGCCAGCTGGAAACAAGCGGGTGCAATGGGTTTTATCGTGAAAGGTTCTGGTATCCAAGCGATTTATGGACCAAAAGCAGATGTCTTAAAATCTGATATTCAAGATGTGCTTTCATCTGGTGTTGAAATTCCTAAAATGTAATTCAGCCTAAATGCTAATTTTATCCCCGTTCTTCAAGGCGGGGATATCATATACCTCTCCTAGATATTGAATATCTTCAATATATCTCCAAAATTCCTTTATTTGATACCATCTATAAAATATTGTCACAACTTCGGTGCTATAAAAAATACCGCCTATTGTGTAACGAGCGGTATTTCTAGTGTTAGAAGAGAAGTGGTTATATGATTAACTGACCGATAATACTGCGAGTTTCTTCTCGAATCTCGGTAAGTTTCACTTTCACCAAATCGCCAATTTTGTAACGACGTTCCCCTTGAATATACAGCGCCAATTCATCAGCATTCACTTGCATTTCATCTTTATTTGGATGAAATGTGGAGGCCGGTACGAACATAGATGCGCCATTTTCCAATAATTGAACCCGTAAACCACCACGCATTACATCTTGCACTTCAGCATAAAATTCAGCGTTTTCAGCGACTTTATCAGCAAGATAGCGGCAATATAACCAGTCTGCGATATCACGCTCAACCAAGCGATTTTGACGACGGGCTTCTTGTAAGCGCGCAAGAACTTCATCTTGTGGCTTTTCACAAGCTTGCTGTGTGAGCACGGCTTTAATTAAGCGATGGTTTACCATATCGGAATATTTACGGATAGGCGATGTCCAGGTTGCATAACCTTCTAATCCAAGTCCAAAATGTGGAGCAAGTTCGGATTTAAATTCCGCAAAGGTTAAATAACGACGTAAACGGAATTCTAAATAGTCACCTTCAATCGGTTCAATATCATGACGCATTTGGCAATAACCTTTTAAGGTCGCCAAATTTTCCACTGAATAGCGTTCAGCAAGCTCGGCTTGATTTTCTTCATTAGCTAAATTTGCCATTAAGAAATTATGCGCGTTTTCTAAAAATTTCTTATCAAACCCAGAGTGTGTATTAAAAATACCAGTTTGTGCTTGTTCAGCTAAGAATTGTGCAGCACAGATATTGGCGATAATCATGGATTCTTCCACAATTTGATTTGCAATACGACGATATTCCGCTTTAATTTCTTTCACTTTGCCATTTTCAGCGAGAATAAAGGAGTAATCCGGTTTCTCTTTAAATAAAAGAGAATGCGTTTTACGCCATTGAATACGTGCTTGAGTAAATTGATGTAACCAATCAATTTGCTGGGCAATTTCAGGTGTTTCCGGTTGCCATGCATCCGGTACTTGTTCTAAATAATCTGAGATCTTGTTATAGACTAATTTCGCTTTAGATTGCACATAAGCTGACACAAAATGCGGTTTAGCCGTGATGTTGCCCGCAAGATCCGTTTCGATGTAACACACTAACGCAGGGCGAGTTTCATTTGCCATTAATGAGCATAATCCATCAGACAATTCACGCGGCAACATTGGGATGTTGAAGCCTGGCAAATAATTGGTGAAACAACGCTGTTTCGCATCTTTTTCAATTTGTGAATCTAATGCAATGTAAGCTGTTGGATCGGCAATGGCAACGACTAATCGCCAGCCAGTTTGCGTACCATTTTGCTCTATTGGTTCGATATAAAGAGCATCATCCATATCCTGCGTGCTTTCAGAGTCAATAGTGACAAAATGAAGTGCGGTCAGATCTTCGCGAGTTTGTTGATCTAACATTTCATAGCTTTCGGTACCTTGCACAGGATGACGAGATTGTTCATGACGTGCCAATGTCACCCACCAAGGAGCTAATTCATCATCAGCACGGCAGATAAATTGATTAATGGTGGCATAGAAAAAGCGATCATCACGTAATGGGTGCGTTTTCAAATTTGCCACAACCCAGTCGCCTTCTTGTAATTCTTCTTTTACAGATTTGGCTTGTTGTGCACCAATGGGTTGGTTGATACTTGGATGATCAACCAAAACTTGTAATTTCTTATCTTTATTAAACCGCACTTTGGCAATAAAGCGAGTGAGCATTGGCTCAATTAATTCTTCAGGTTCAGCTTGCTCTTTATCACCTTGCTTTTCAATGGTGGCTTTAATTTTGTCACCATGCATGACTTTTTTCATTGCGGGTGGGGCAATAAAGTAGCTTTTTTTATCGCACTCTAAAAAACCATAAGCTTTATCAGTACTTTTTACCACGCCTTCAACGTGTTCTTTGCTATCGTGGATTTGTTGCTTAAGTTGTGCGAGTAATGGATTATCTTGGAACATAGTTATATTTAAAAAAAGAGAAAAGGCAGACTGAAAAGTCTGCCTAAAAATAGATTGTACGAAAAATTATTCTTCGCCTAATTCACCCATTGCAGTGATGCTGAAACCTGCATCTACGTGAACGATTTCACCAGTGATACCCGATGCTAAATCAGAGCATAAGAATGCCGCTGAATTACCCACATCTTCGATAGTGACAGTGCGGCGTAATGCTGCAGTTTTCTCAAATGTAGCAAACATTTTCTTGAAGTTTTTAATACCTGATGCTGCTAAGGTACGGATTGGACCAGCAGAAATCGCATTCACACGAATACCTTCTTTACCTAAATCAGCCGCCATTACGCGAGTTGCCGCTTCAAGAGACGCTTTCGCTAAACACATTACGTTGTAGTTAGGAATTGCGCGCTCTGCACCTAAGTAAGAAAGAGTTAATAATGCAGCGTTTGGATTTAAGTAAGGACGTGCCGCTTGTGCCATAGCAACGAAGCTGAATGCACTGATGTCGTGAGCGATACGGTAGCCTTCACGCGTTGCTGCGTTTACGTAATCACCATCTAATTGGTCGCCTGGTGCGAATGCGATAGCGTGTACGAAACCATCAAATTTTTCCCAACGTTTGCTTAATTCAGCAAAGCAGTTTTGGATGCTTTCATCGGTCGCTACGTCTAAAGGTAATACGATGTCAGAACCAAATTCTTTTGCAAATTCTTCTACGCGCGGTTGTAATTTATCGTTTAAATAAGTGAAAGCAAGTTCAGCGCCTTGTTCTTTCATTGCTTTTGCAATCCCGTAAGCAATAGAACGGTTGCTTGCAAGACCTGTTACTAAAATACGTTTACCAGTTAAGAAACCCATATTTTTTCCTATGTTTGAGTTAAAAAATCGACAAGATTATACTTGTTTTGTGTGCTTTCGGCAATCAATCACACTTTGTACCAGTTACGCCGGATTATCAATATCTTTAAATTCTACATCCAAGCCATATTCAGCCGCTAACCATTCACCTAATGCTTTGATACCGTAGCGTTCAGTCGCATGATGACCAGCCGCAAAGAAATGAATACCTTGCTCACGAGCAGAGTGAATGGTTTGCTCCGAAACCTCACCAGTAATAAAGGCATCACAACCTTGTGCTGCAGCTAAATCAATATAGCCTTGTCCGCCACCGGTACAAATGCCAATTTTACGGATTAAGTGCGGTCCGTTTTCCGTGCAAATTAGTGGTTTACGTTGAAGCACTTGTTCAATACGTTGCGCAAACTCTTCAGCGGTAACGGGATCTTTTAACGTACCCCAAACAGGAATGCTGGTTGAGCTATTTTCTAAAGGTTGAAGATCGCCAATCCCTAATAACTGAGCAAGTTTTGCGTTGTTGCCTAATTCAGGGTGAACATCCAAAGGCAAGTGGTAGCCGTATAAATTAATATCATTTACAAGTAAGGTTTTGATGCGTTTGCCTTTCATGCCGCGAATACATGGATTTTCACTTTTCCAAAAATAGCCATGGTGGACAAGTACCGCATCAGCTTGTTGTGCAACGGCATAATCAATTAGTGCTTGGCTTGCGGTGACACCCGTGATGATCTTTTTGATCTCTGATTTGCCTTCTACTTGCAAACCGTTAGGCGCGTAATCGTTAATTCTGTCTGTGCTAAGTTTTTCGTTTAGTAAACGTTCAAGTTCTAGATTGTTCATGATTTCTAAGAAAAAAGAAAAGGGTAAGATATGGTAAGAGATTTCAAAAAAAATGGCTAGTGCAAAAGGAGTGGGGGGAATGCACTAGCCAGTAGTGTGTTTGTCATAACACAAGTTTACTATCTAAAACGAGATTCATTATATATTCAAATATATAAAGATCAAGAAAAAAATAAGGAAAATTTTCCTTATTTTTCGATATGTCGTTTTAGCACTCAAAAACAGATGAAAAATCAACCGCACTTATGAATACAAACTTGGCTCGTCTTCCGTTGGACGGGTTTTAAATCGACGATGTAGCCACATGTATTGTTCAACACCTTTTAAGATTTCTTTTTCCACGACTTTATTCATTCTTGCCGCGATCTCCGTTTCATCTGAAAGATCAGAAAAATCCACTGGTGGCGAAATACTGACCGTATAGCCTGCACCGTCTTTATTACGTAATGGGGCAAAAGGAACGACTTTACAATTTGGTGCAGATTTAAGCAGATAATAACTCCCTGTGGTGGTTGCTGCTTTTTGTACTGCAAAAAAAGGTACAAATACGGCATTTTTTCTGCCGTAATCATGATCGGGCGCATACCAAATGGTTTCACCTTTGCGTAAAGCTTTGAACATTCCACGTAGATCTTTTCGGTTCAGCATATCTTTATTGGAACGTAAGCGACCTTTAATTTGTAACCAGTCCAGTACAGGATTGTCATTGGGACGATAAACACCTATTCCAGGATGATGTAAGCCCACAATACGGGCGCCTAACTCAAGAGTGAGGAAATGAATACCCACAAAGATAATGCCGTCTTGAGCATTTTCTTTTAAATAATTTAAGCCTTCAATTTTTGACCATTTTTTAATGCGCGCATCAGACCAAAACCACGCCATGCCGGTTTCAATAATCGCCATACCAACAGCACGCAAGTTTTCTTGCAAAATGGCTTCACGTTCTTGCTCGGGCATTTCAGGAAAGCAGAGCTCAAGATTTCGGCGCGCAATCGCTGCACGACGTTTTCCCACTTTTAATTTTGAGAAAAGCCAGCCTAAGCCATTGCCAATATGACGTAGAATTGGATAGGGAAGTAACAAAAGGCTTCGCCAAATCGCCACACCAAGCCAAAAGCCCCAGTATTTAGGGGCAAGAAAGTGCGGTTGAAATTGAGGGAGTTTTTCGTTTTTCATAATTCTTTTCTGGTTAGTTCGGCGTGTAGTTTATCGCAAATTTGAGTTGTGGTAAAATTGCACCAAATTTTTATTATTCCAACAGAGAGATTTCAAAATGGCTCAATATTCTGCCAATTTTAATCAAGCGAAAGTATTAGTGTTAGGCGATGTCATGCTTGACCGCTATTGGTTTGGTGCGACTAATCGTATTTCACCGGAAGCCCCGGTTCCTGTGGTTCGTGTACAAGATAATGAAGAGCGTGCAGGTGGTGCAGCAAACGTGGCAATGAATATTGCTTCTCTTAATGTACCTGTACAAATTTTGGGTTTAATTGGTCAGGATGAAACAGGTGCAGCCTTAACCAATTTATTACAACATCAAAAAATTGATTGTAATTTTGTGGCATTGAATACTCATCCAACCATTACGAAATTGCGTATTTTATCTCGTCATCAACAATTACTACGTTTGGATTTTGAAGAAGATTTCCAAAACGTGGAATGTAATGAGTTGCTTGCGAAATTAGAAGCGGAAGTGAAAAACTTTGGTGCGTTAGTGCTTTCTGATTACGGTAAAGGTACGTTAAAAGATGTGCAAAAGATGATCCAAATTGCACGTAAAGCGAACGTACCCGTGTTAATCGATCCAAAAGGTACGGATTTTGAGCGTTACCGAGGCGCCACTTTACTGACACCAAATATGTCAGAGTTTGAAGCGGTGGTCGGTAAGTGTAATTCTGAAGAAGAAATCATTGAGAAAGGCTTAAAATTAATTTCAGACATCGAATTGACCGCACTTTTAGTGACGCGCTCTGAAAAAGGCATGACATTACTTCGACCAAATCAAGAGCCATTCCATTTACCAACGCTTGCAAAAGAAGTGTTTGATGTAACGGGGGCCGGCGATACCGTAATCAGTGTATTAGCAACCGCACTTGCAGACGGTCGTTCTTTTGAAGAATCTTGCTACTTAGCCAATGTGGCGGCAGGTATTGTGGTTGGTAAATTGGGTACATCAACGGTTTCTACTGTGGAATTAGAGAATGCAATCCATGGCCGTTCTGAAACAGGCTTCGGTATTATGTCAGAAAGCCAATTAAAAACTGCGGTAGCTCATGCTAAAGCGCGCGGTGAAAAAATTGTGATGACAAACGGTTGTTTTGATATTCTTCATCCTGGCCATGTGTCTTATTTAGAAAATGCTCGCAAACTTGGCGATCGTTTAATTGTTGCCGTGAATACGGATGACTCAGTCAAACGCTTAAAAGGTGAAAGTCGTCCAATTAACAATCTGAATGCACGTATGGCAGTATTGGCTGGTTTAGCTTCAGTGGATTGGGTGGTCTCTTTTGATGAAGATACACCACAACGTTTAATCGGCGATATTTTACCGGATTTATTGGTGAAAGGCGGCGATTACAAACCTGAAGAGATAGCAGGCAGTAAAGAAGTGTGGGCGAATGGCGGCGATGTTCGCGTATTGAATTTCGAAAATGGCTGTTCAACTACGAACGTAATTGAGAAAATTAAAGCACTGAAAGATTAATTTATTAAGGAATGAGTAGAATAAAGCTTGCCTTTATCCTGCTCAATCGTTAAAATTCAGGCTCCTTGTCATCGCTGAGTTAGAGATCGGCGAATGATGTATTAATAACACTACCTTTTAGGAGTAAAAAATGTCTCTAAGTACTGAAAAAAAAGCAGCAATCGTTGCTGAATTTGGTCGCGATGCGAAAGATACTGGTTCTTCTGAAGTTCAAATCGCATTATTAACTGCACAAATCAACCACTTACAAGCTCACTTTGCTGAGCACAAAAAAGACCACCATGGTCGTCGTGGTTTATTACGTATGGTTTCTCGTCGTCGTAAACTTTTAGACTACTTAAAACGTACTGATCTTGCTTTATACCAAAGCACTATCGCTCGTTTAGGTTTACGTCGCTAATTTTTATTACGATAGTAAAAATAAAAGCCTTCGGATTACCGAGGGCTTTTTTATTTTCTACATATTAGAAAAATAAAAAACGGTCAAAAATTTGACCGCTCTTTTTTAGTTCATTAGTTTGCAATGCCTTTATGACGAAGCAATGCGTCTAGTTGAGGTTCACGCCCACGGAAGCGTTTGAATAATACCATTGGTTCTTCAGAGCCACCGCGAGTGAGAATTTCATCCAAGAAGGATTTACCCGTAACTGGATTGAAAATCCCTTCTTCTTCAAAACGAGAGAAGGCATCAGCAGATAGCACTTCAGCCCATAAATAGCTGTAATAACCGGCCGCATAACCGCCCGCAAAAATATGGCTAAAGCTATGTGGCGCTCTTGCCCATTCAACACCTTTAATCACGGCAACTTTATCTTTCACAGCTTTTAAGGTATCAAGCACTTGGTTAGCTTTACCCACTTCAAAAGTATGATGAAGGGTAAAATCAAACAAGCCAAATTCAAGCTGACGTAACACAAACATCGCCGCTTGATAGTTTTTTGCTTTAAGAAGTTGATTTAATTTTTCTTCTGGCAATGGTTCGTGCGTTTCAAAGTGACCCGAAATAAAATCAAGCGCTTCTTTTTCCCAACACCAGTTTTCCATAAATTGACTTGGAAGCTCTACCGCATCCCAAGGTACACCATTGATACCCGCGACATCTGGCACATCAACTTTGGTGAGCATGTGATGAATACCATGACCAAACTCGTGGAAGAGAGTCGTGACTTCATCATGGGTGAATAGCGCAGGTTTATCACCAATAGGCGCATTGAAGTTACAAGTTAAATAGGCAACCGGTTTTTGAATTGAACCGTCGGCATTGCGTTTTCTGCCGATACAATCATCCATCCATGCGCCGCCACGTTTATTTTCACGCGCATAAAGATCAAGATAGAAACTGCCACGTACTTCATCTGTTTCATTAATTAAATCAAAGAAACGCACATCTTTGTGCCAAGTATCTACATCAAAACGTTCAACTGCACGAATATTAAAAATACGCTTAATTAATTCAAATAAACCCGAAATAACGCGATCTTCAGGGAAATAAGGACGAAGTTCTTCATCATTGATCGCATATAAATGTTGTTTTTGTTTTTCAGAATAGAAACTGATATCCCAAGGCGCAAGTTCAGCGACACCAAATTCTTTTTCACAATAAGCTTTGAGTTCAGCTAATTCTTTCTCGCCTTGTGCTTTTGAACGATCCGCAAGATTATTTAAGAAGTCTAATACTTGTTGTGGATTTTCTGCCATTTTGGTCGCAAGTGAGCGTTCAGTATAGGTATTAAAACCTAGCAATTTAGCTAGCTCCACACGTAACGTCATGATTTCTTCAATAATCGCCGTATTATCCCATTTACTGGCATTTGGACCTTGATCAGAAGCGCGAGTCGCATAAGCACGATACATTTCTTCGCGTAATGCTGCATTTTTACAATAGGTCATAATGGGTAAATAACTTGGGATCTCTAACGTAAAGCGATAGCCTTTCAAGCCTTTACTTTCGGCAGATTGTTTTGCCGCAAGTAATGCAGATTCAGGAAGACCTGCTAATTCACTTTCATCTTCAATGACTTTTTCCCAGCCCATAGTGGCATCGAGCACATTATTGCTAAATTGTGAGCTTAATTCAGATAAGCGAGCAACAATCTCACCATAACGTTTTTGTTTTTCTTCGGATAAACCGATACCTGAAAGCTCAAAATCACGTAGTGCATTTTCAATGGCTTTCTTTTGTGCGACGGAATAAGTCGCAAATTCAGGGCTATTTTTTAAGGATAAATAGGCATTGTATAACCCTTCGTGTTGGCCTACCCAAGTACTGTATTCAGAGAGTAGTGGTAAGCAAGCTTGGTACGCATCACGTAATTCAGGGCTGTTTTTAACTGAATTTAAATGGGAGATCGGTGACCAAGCACGACTTAAGTGTTCGCCTGCTTCAGAAAGCGGTTCAATAAAGTTTTCCCAAGTAAAGTGCGGTTGTTTTAAAACTTGTTCAATGGCTTGACGATTTTCTTCGATGAGTTTTTGGATTGCTGGTTGAATATGCTCCGGTTTGATTTGAGAAAACGGAGGTAAGCCTTCAATATGAAGTAATGGATTAGACATAAATATTCCTTTTGCTAATAGTTTCTTTAATAAATTGCGGCAAATTCTATAATATCAAGGTTGAAAAATCTAAAAAATCAGTGATAATTGCGTATCACTTTTATTTAGGATTTATGATGGACGGCACTTCCTTTTTTTCTATTATTATTTTTTCTGGCATCATTGCTCTTGCGATCGTTGTAGGTGTTGTTTCACTTAAGTTTTTCCCAAAAACTTCTTTAACCAAGGCCATGTATGTTGCTCTTGGATGCATTTCTTTAATATTAGGTGTTATTGGTATTTTTTTACCTATTCTTCCGACAACACCTTTTTTACTGCTTACACTTTATTCTTTTGCGAAAGGTTCTTCTCGTTTAGAGCAATGGTTTTTAGGGACGAAGCTTTATCAAAAGCACCTAAAATCCTTTAATGAACGTCGAGCATTGACGAAAAAAGCAAAAATTTCTATTCTAACGTTTTCAACCACAATGCTTTTAATTGGCTTTTATTTTACCCCAAGCGTTGTGGGTCGAACGATCATTGCCATTTTAATTGCGGTAAAATATTGGTTCTTTTTCTTTTGGATTAAAACAGAAGACGTTGAAAATGGATAATTCTTTCCTGACTTGGCTTAAAAGTGCGGTTATTTTCGGTGTCGTTTGGGGATTGAGTGGTTGTGATAAATTAAACAGCCAGAAATCGATAAACACAGAAACGGATGAGCAACCAACACAAAGCCAGTCTATCGAACAAGAAAATATATCAAAACCGAGTAGGACTTTACTGACTCGGGCGTTTACTCATCCCCCTTCTTTTGAGCCTTGGTTTGTGCGTTATCCCGAACAGGAAAACTTATTGCGTGATCTATATGAAGGCTTAACCGCTTATGATTCGGAAGGGCGAATCGTGCCAGGTATTGCAGAAAGTTGGCAAACCAAAGATAACAAAACCTGGATCTTTACCTTACGTGAAGGGCTTCGCTGGTCAAATGGTGATTCTCTAGTCGCCCAAGATGTCATGCTTTCTTGGCAAGCACTGTCTCAATCAAATAGTCCTTTAAGATCCTATTTAGCTTATCTAAATCTAAAAAATGCGAAAGGCGTTTTAGACAAAAATAAACCTTTTAAGAGTTTAGGAATTTATGCGGAAAATGACCGCACTTTACGCATTGAGCTCGATAAAGCAACGCCTTATTTGCCGGAAATGTTGGCGCATATCAGCCTTGTGCCTCAATATCGCGATCCTGATTACCCGGTGACAAACGGGGCTTATATGTTCGAAAGTGAAAGTGTGAACAGCATACACTTAACTAAAAACCCCTATTATTGGCAGAAAAATAATGTCGCTTTTGAACGCGTAGCCTATTTGCCTTTTGTTGAACCTAAATTAGCTGAATTTGATGTGGTGGTTGATGTGCCAGAAGTACATTCAGACCTTCAACATTTTCCACAGCTTTGCGGTTATTTTTATGAATTTAATCTCAACGATCCTAAAGTTGCTAAGACAGATGTGCGTAAGGCGATAGCGTCGTTGGTCTCTGTCACCAATATCGTGAATAATGAGATTCCCGCGGCAATTCCGAGTTCGTATTTTTTACCGAAAGCCATGTTAAATGGACTAGATTCAAGATGGGAGCCCGTTGTTGCCGAGCAATTATTGGCTCAAAATAAAATTGATGAAAGACATCCATTGCATTTAAATGTGCTTTATGATGATGCGCCATTGCATGTGAATATCGCGCAGCGCTTAGTGGGGCAATTGACTCAATCAGATATGTTGCGCGTGGATGCTCAACCAGTCAATTGGCAAACATTACAGGCTAAACGCCAAAAAGGTGATTTCCAAGTCATTCGTTCTGGCTGGTGTGCAGATTTCAATCATCCGATGGCATTCTTGGGTTTGTTCTATTCTAAAAGTCCGGATAACAAAAATGGCTATGCCAATGCAGAATACGATCAACTTTTTGAGCAAGCATTGAAAAGCTTAAATGAAAAAGAGCGGTCAGAAATTTACTTAAAATTAAGTGAGAAGATCCAACAAGAAAACCTTGCTTTACCGCTTTTCCAATACACCACACCGGTTTATATTTCTCCTACTATTATGGGGGCGAAGAAAAATCCAGTGGGCGTCATTTACAGTAAGGATCTATGGCGAAAAGTTGAAAGCTAAAGCTGATTAAGAAAGTTGTTCATGATGTGGTGAACAACTTTTTTTATTAAATTTAATAAAAGTGTAGAGTAACACTATTTACTTTTTATTTTTATACGATACAATACACAACAAATCAACCTAGAGGGAAATCCTTATGTTAAAAATGAATGATTTGGTTAAGCTTAGTCAGACACCAAAATCCACGGTGCTGTACTATGTGAAAGAAGGTTTGTTGCCAGAACCAGTGAAAGATAAACCGAATTTTCATCTCTATGATGAATATTGTGTGGAGCTGCTCAGTTTTATTAAATATCTACAAAGCAATTTCAATGCGACGATTTCACAAATTAAAGCACTTTTTGCTCATCCTCATTTTGATTGGAATAATCCTTATGAAAGTCTTATTGGATTATTGGATATCATCATGGGCGCTGAAAATGAAGTGTTCACGATTGAGCAATTATGTGAAGAATTTCATCTTTCCGCTAAACAAATCGAAGATATGGTAGCGGAAGGCTTGTTGAATCCTCGTGAAGGCATTTTTACAGCAAAAGAACGTGATATTTTGGCGATCTTGGCTCGTTGTGATGAAGCCGAAGTGGATGTAGTGAAAGCTTATTTAGCTGCAGCAAAAATGTTAGCGGAAAAAGAGGTGAATGTGACTTTAGCGGCATTAGCCAATAGCGAACAAAAAGATGAAAAATTAAAACATTTATTTGATTTATTGTTGGTGTTAAAACCTTATCTCTTGAATATGAAAACCTTTAATCTTTATCAAGCGGAGAGTGCGAAATGAAACTCTTAAAATATGCTGGCTTTGTACCGTATTTAGCCATTGCCTTTATTAATGCCTGTGTGGATTTGGCACATAAAATTACCATTCAAAATGTGTTGCTGAAAAGTTTTTCAGGTGAGAGTTTGGTTGTTTTAACGGCATTAATTAATGCCATGATTTTATTGCCATTTATTTTCTTATTTTCGCCTTCGGCATTTATTAACGATAAATTTTCTCGCACCAATGTGATTCGTTATAGCAGTTTAGCGGCTGTGGTGATCAGTGCAGGGATTTTATTGAGTTATATGACGGGAATGTTTGCTATTTCCTTTGTACTGACATTGATTTTAGCAGCGCAAAGTGCGGTCTATTCTCCAGCCAAATATAGCATTATTAAATCAATTGTGGGCACTGAAAATATCGGTATGGCAAACGGTGTGATTCAAGCGCTCACCATTGTGGCCATTCTATTTAGTTCTTTTGCATTTTCTTTCTTCTTTGAAGCGCATTATGTAGCATCAGATGATCCGAATGAAGTATTACAAAGTGTTTGGGTGATAGGTGTAGCATTAGTATTACTGAGTGCACTCGAAGCCTATTTTGCGTTTAAAATCCCATTCTTTAAGCAAGAAGCTGAAAATACAGATGGTCAGTTTGATATGAGAAAATACCTTTCTTTAGGGTATTTAAAAGATAACGTTCGCACATTAAAAGCAGATCAAAATATTTGGTTGAGTGTTATTGGATTAAGCCTGTTTTGGGGCGTGTCACAAATTATTGTGGCAGCATTCCCTGCGCATTATAAAGCAATGTTCAATGAAGATAATGCTATTGTCATTCAAGCGATTCTTGCGGTGAGTGGCATAGGGCTTGCACTTGGTTCATATCTTGCAGGACGTGCTTCTCGTTTGCATATTGAGTTAGGTATTGTTCCGCTTGGTGCATTAGGTATTTGTGTGTCGTTATTCTTTTTAACCCTAGCCCAAAGTGGGGTGGTATTAGCACTTTGTTCTTTTGCCTTTGGTTTCTCTGGCGGTTTATTAATCGTGCCACTAAATGCAACTATTCAGTATTTCGCACCTGAGAAAATCAGCGGCAAAATCATGGCGGGTAACAACTTTGTACAAAACGTGTTCATGGTGGTCTTTTTGCTATTAAGCATTGTTTTTGTACAACTTAATGTTTCGACTCAAGGTTTATTCTTAGTGACTTCGGTTGCATGTTTTGCTGCGAGTTTATATACCATGTCGAAAGTGCCTCATTTATTTACGCGTTTATTCTTGCTCTTTGCGTTAAAAGCGAATTACCGTTTTCATGTGGATGGGTTAAAAAATCTTCCACAAAGTGGTGGCGTGCTGTTATTAGGTAACCATATTAGCTGGATTGACTGGTTGGTGTTACAAGCGGCTAGCCCTCGTGCGATTAAATTTGTCATGTATCGTCCGATTTACAACAAATGGTATCTCACTTGGTTCTTCCGTATTTTCAAAGTGATCCCAATTGGTGGCGGTTCAAGCCGTGAATCTATTGAAACCATTCGTGAATATTTAGCTCGTGGTGAAGTGGTGGCTTTATTCCCAGAAGGTCATATCAGCTATAACGGTCAAATCAATGAGTTCCAAAAAGGCTTTGAGCATGTATTAAAAGATTTAGAGAATGTGACGACTGTTCCTTTCTATTTACGTGGATTATGGGGCAGCAGCTTCTCTCGTGCGGATTCTTTCTATAAGAATTTAACTAAACGCCAAGGCAAACGTGAAATTTTAGTGGCATTTGGTAAACCCATTCATGGCTTTATTGATGCGACAGCGATGAAGCAAAAAGTACTCGAACTTTCTTTCTCCGTATGGGAAAAAGTCATGAGTAAACGTAAACCGCTTATGCATCATTGGTTGAGCTCGGCAAAATCGAATTTATTCAAAGAAGCGGCTGTTGATGCACAAGGCACTAAATTGAATAACCTGAAATTCATTGCTGCAGTGCTAATGTTTGTGAAAACCTTGAAAGCTGCTTTAGGGGATGAAAAAAATGTTGGTGTGTTATTACCAAGTTCATCAATTGGGGCAATTATTAATATGACCCTAATGGTGATGGGCAAAGTACCGGTAAATTTAAACTACACGCTAAGCCCTGAAGTGATGGAAAAAGCGTTGAAAAAAGCCAACATTTCGCAAGTCATTACCTCTGAAAAATTCTTGGATAAGTTGAATGCAAAAGGTTTTGATTTTAGCCAAGTGGTGGCTGATAAAGCTCTCTTTATGGAAAATTTAGGGAAATCGATCACTAAAGCGAATAAAGTACGGTCATTTTTAACTGCGTTTTTGGCGCCACAATGGTGGATTAAATTACGTTACTTTGCAGACGTAAGCTTGGAAGATAATGCAACCATCTTATTCAGTAGTGGTAGTGAAGGTGATCCAAAAGGCATTGAATTAAGCCATAAAAACCTACTGACAAATATTAAACAGATCGGTGAATTATTAAACTTCCACAAAGATGATGTGATTTTGAATTCCTTACCTATTTTCCACTCATTCGGCTTAACAGTGACAACTTTATTGCCATTGTGTGAAGGCATTAAAATGGTAAGTGTAGCGGATCCGACAGATGGGGCAACAGTAGGAAAAATGTGTGCTCGGCATCGGGTGAGTATTTTATTTGGTACTTCAACTTTCTTTAGATTGTATGTACGCAATAAGAAATTCCATCCGTTAATGCTACAAAACGTACGTATGGTTATTGCGGGCGCCGAAAAATTGAAAGCGGATGTAAAAGAAGCCTTCAAACTTAAATTTGGCTTGGAAATTTACGAAGGTTATGGCGCAACTGAAACAGCACCGGTAGCTAGTGTGAATATGCCTAATTTACTTGATCCGGAAACCTTACAGGAATTTACCTTCAATCAAGCTGGTACGGTAGGTATGCCATTACCTGGCACCATTATTAAAATTGTGGATCCAGAAAGCTTGCAAGAATTACCAGTCGGCGAAGACGGTTTGATCTTGATTGGTGGTGGGCAAGTCATGAAAGGTTATTTGAATGCACCAGAAAAAACAGCAGAAGTGATTGTTGAAATTGACGGTGTACGTTATTACAAAACCGGCGATAAAGGCCATATCGATCATAACGGCTTTATTACCATTGTGGATCGTTATTCTCGATTTGCTAAAGTCGGCGGCGAAATGATTAGCCTCGGCAGCGTGGAAGAGAAACTTTCACAAGTATTTGATGAAGAAAATCAATTTGTTGCCGTCGCCTTGAGCGATGATAAAAAAGGCGAGAGCATTGTACTTTTAATCAAATCTGCGCTTTCTTTAGATGAGATCAATGAACGCATTAAAGGATTAAATGTACCGCCGATTATGCTACCAAGCCAAGTTTTCTTAGTGGATGAAATCCCGATGCTCGGAAGTGGTAAAGTGGATTTCAAAGGTGCGAAGAACTTAGCGATGAGTTTGGTTAAGTAAAGAAAATTGTAATAAATAAAAGAGCGGTCAATTTGACCGCTCTTTTTGTTATTTTAATAAACCTTATTTAGGTGTTTTTCAGCATCTTTCACCTTACATCAACGTACCGACATATTTTAACATGACCCCAGCGGCAATAGCCGAGCCAATTACACCAGCAACGTTCGGTCCCATCGCGTGCATCAGGAGGAAGTTTTGGTTATCCGCTTCCAATCCGATTTTGTTAGAAACACGAGCGGCCATAGGAACGGCAGATACACCAGCAGAACCAATAAGCGGGTTAATTTTGTTTTTGCTGAATTTATTCATCAATTTTGCCATTAATACACCGCTACCTGTACCGATTCCGAAAGCAATTACACCAAGAATTAAAATGCCTAACGTTTGCGGTTGTAAGAATTTATCGGCGATAAGTTTAGATCCCACAGACAAGCCAAGCACAATGGTTACAATGTTAATCAAGGCATTTTGTGTGGTGTCACTTAAACGTTCTACTACGCCGCTGACGCGCATGAGATTACCGAAACAGAACATCCCGAGTAATGGGGCAGCATCCGGTAGGAGTAAACCAACGAGCAACAGCAAAATCACCGGGAATAACACTTTTTCACGATTACTTACATGGCGCATTTGCGTCATGCGGATTTTGCGTTCTTCTTCGGTGGTTAATGCTTTCATAATCGGTGGTTGAATCAACGGCACTAACGCCATATAAGAATAAGCCGCCACCGCAATAGCACCAAGCAATTCAGGCGCCAGCTTACTGGTTAGATAAATCGCAGTCGGACCATCCGCACCACCGATAATACCGATAGAGGCAGCTTGAGGCAGTGTGAATTCGATAATACCGAAGTAATTTAAGGCTAACGCACCAAGCACGGTAGCGAAAATGCCGAATTGTGCAGCCGCACCAAGTAGCAACGTTTTTGGATTGGCTAATAACGGACCAAAGTCTGTCATAGCACCTACGCCCATAAAAATAACCAATGGTGCAATGCCGTATCCAATCGCAACTTTATAGAATAAAGCCAAAATACCGGCGCTGTAACCCATATCCACAGATAAAGCTTCTAATTGATTTATCATGGATATTGGCGCGGAAGTCATCGCTGTTTTAATCGCAGCAAGATCGGGTGAAACACCCAGCTGCGCAGCGATTACTGCAATTTGCTCAGGTGAGCCGAGATGAAGCAAATTCTCTAATGCTGTCATGGCTAACCCTGCTTCAGGAATATTTGACAATAATCCGCCGAAACCAATTGGTAGCAACAGCAAAGGTTCAAATTTGCGCGAAATGGCAAGCCACAGCAAAAGTAAGCTCACAGCGATCATTATTGCTTGCCCCCATTGCAGATGGAATATGCCCATCCCTTTAATTAACGCAATAATACTCTCCATAGACTATTCCTTATGCTAAGGTCATCACGGTGTCACCCACCGCAACAGCATCACCAGCTTTAACGCAAATGCCGCGTACGGTACCAGCTTGTGCAGCTTTCACTTCGGTTTCCATTTTCATGGCTTCGAGAATGAATAATACATCGCCTGCTGCTACGGTTTGACCTTCTGTTGCAACAACTTTCCAAATATTACCCGCCATCGGCGCTGTTACTGGTGTACCACCCGTTGCTGGAACAGGAGTCGCTTGTGGCGCAGCTTGAGGAGCTGTAGTCGCGACATGAGAAATATTGCCGCCTTCGCTTACTTTCACCACAAAGGCCTTGCCTTCCAATTCCACGGTATAAACAGCGGAGCCAGAAGCAGATGGTGCAGCTTTAGAAACAGGTTTATTTTCCACCGTACTTTCATTGCCAGTAGGGGCAGGTTCAAAGGCGGCAGGATTGTTGCGGTTTTCTAAGAATTTCCATGCAATTTGAGGGAAGAGCGCCACGATTAAAGCATCATCTACGGCGTTGTCTGCCAATTTCACGCCTTTCGCTTTAGCTTGTTCAGCAACTTCAGCTTCAATTTTCGCCATTTCAGGCGCAATGTGATCGGCAGGACGGTCAGTTACTGGCGCAGCACCTTCTAATACGCGAGCTTGCAACGTACTATCTACCGGTGCAGGTGTTTTACCGTATTCACCTTTTAAAATACCGGCCGTTTCTTTGGCGATAGTTTTGTAGCGTTCGCCAGTAAGTACGTTAATAACAGACTGTGTACCAACAATTTGAGAGGTTGGTGTAACGAGTGGAATGTAGCCCAAGTCTTTGCGTACGCGTGGGATTTCTTCTAACACTAAATCTAATTTATCGGACGCATTTTGTTGTTTTAATTGGTTTTCCAAGTTAGTGAGCATTCCACCTGGCACTTGTGCCACTAAAATACGGCTATCTACACCACGTAATTGGCCTTCAAATTTAGCGTATTTTTTACGTACATTGCGGAAATAGTCAGCAATTTTTTCCAAACGAGGAATATCCAAACCAGTGTCATACTCAGTGCCTTGCAAGGTGGCAACTAGGGATTCAGTTGCAGGGTGACCATAAGTACCTGACATGGAAGAAATTGCTGTATCAATACCATCTACACCAGCTTCAACTGCTTTTAATAACGCCATTTCTGCCATACCAGTGGTGGAGTGGCAGTGTAAATGCAATTCTACGTCGAAACGTTTTTTGATTTCGCGTACTAAGTCTGCCGCCGCCATTGGATTTAAAATACCGGACATGTCTTTGATGACCAAACTGTCGATACCGATTTCAAGTAATTGTTCTGTGGTGTCGAGCCAGGTTTGCATGGTATGAACTGGGCTTGTGGTATAACTTAATGTCCCTTGAGCATGACCACCAAATTTACGTACTGCTTGCAACGCTGCTTTCATATTACGCGGATCATTGAGCGCATCGAATACGCGGAAAACATCCATACCATTCGCTACACAGCGTTCTACGAAACGTTCTACCACGTCATCAGCATAGTGACGATAGCCTAATAGGTTCTGACCACGTAATAACATTTGTAATGGGGTTTTTGGACAGGCTTTTTTCAATTCACGCAAACGTACCCATGGATCTTCACCCAAGAAGCGAATACAGCTATCAAATGTTGCACCGCCCCAAGCTTCCAATGACCAATAGCCGATATCATCTAATTCATGAGCAATTGGCAACATATCATCAAGACGCAAGCGAGTTGCGAAAAGTGATTGGTGGGCATCACGAAGCACCAGTTCTGTCATTTTAATTTTTTTAGTCATAGTAAAATCCTTATGTTATTTGAACTGTTGGGTACGGCGATGGTGTGCGATAGTCGCTGCAATCACAGGACGTAAACGCTCAAAATCGTCAGTTGGTGCCGCAGAAAGTGCGGTTGAATTTGGGGAAGTTTTTGGTTCGGGTTGAGGTTCGGGAAAGAATCGATTGATAAGTTTAGACATCACTCCAATTGCCCAAATTAAAATGAGCAAAAAGACCAACACAAAACCCATCCCTGAAAACATCAGATTAATTCCTTCGCCTATAAGCTCTGAGGGAGTCATCATTTTTCTTCCTTATTTGTTTGAAAAAATGGACAATTTTATTCTAATCGATCTGTTCAAATAAAACTGTGATGAAGATCATAATTTGAAATATAGGCACACAAGAAAAGGGGAAAAGTGCGGTTGATTTTGACGATATTTTTGCGTGAGCTAAATATTATTAATGAGTCATCTCTCTATTAGAAATAACTTATACAAAGCTTATAAAAACTAAAAGGACCAAGCTCTGTAGTCACAGAACTTAGTCCTTGAATTAAGTGAATCTTGCTTTATTGATAGAAAGGAAAATTATTCTACTTTTACAATCCAGCCTTCAGGTGCTTCCACATCACCGAATTGGATACCTGTTAGCTCGTTGTAAAGTTTACGTGTAACAGGGCCCACTTCAGTTTCTGAATAGAACACGTGAAATTTACCTTTGTGTTGAATACCGCCTACTGGGGTAATGACTGCGGCAGTACCACAAGCTCCCGCTTCTGCAAATTGATCAAGTTGATCGATATACACATCACCTTCGATAGCTTCCATACCTAAACGTTCTTTTGCAATGTGAAGTAATGAGTATTTAGTGATACTTGGTAAAATAGATTCAGATGCTGGTGTGATAAATTTATTATCTTTGGTGATACCAAAGAAGTTTGCCGCACCTACTTCTTCAATTTTAGTATGTGTTTTTGGATCGAGATAGATCGCATCAGCGAATTTACGTTCTGGCGTACCTTCTTCTGCGGCTAGTTCATGTGGAAGTAAACTTGCTGCGTAGTTACCACCTACTTTTACACCACCGGTTCCCATAGGTGCAGCACGGTCGTAATCGGTAGTAATGAAGTTAGATGGTGCTAAACCACCTTTGAAATAAGCGCCAACAGGGCAGCAGAATACAGAGAAAATAAATTCAGGTGCGGTTTTTACACCGATATTCGCGCCTGTACCAAAGAGGAATGGACGTAAATATAATGTTGCGCCAGATCCGTAAGGACCTAACCATTCTTGGTTTGCTTTCACCACTTCTTTACAAGCACGGATAAATAATTCTGTTGGCACTTGTGGCATTAATAAGCGATCAGAGGTATGTTGCATGCGTTTTGCATTTTGATCGGGACGGAATAAGTTGATTGAACCGTCTTTACAACGATAGGCTTTTAAGCCTTCAAAGCATTGTTGACCGTAGTGAATAGCCGTTGAACCTTCGTGGATATGTAGCATATTATCGGTGGTGAGTTTACCTTCATCCCATTTGCCATCTTTCCAATGTGCGATGAAACGGTAATCTGTTTTGATATAACTAAATCCAAGATTGTTCCAGTCTAAGTCTTTCATTTTGCTTCCTTAATTTGTATAAATAATTTTATGAATGGAAATACAGTTAATCTACACCATTACGATAACTATGAAAACCTTTAAACACAAAAATATTGTGATTTCTCAAAATTTTTATTGGATTTTTAAATTTGTGAAGTTGGTCAGGAAATAAAATTTTGCTTATGCTAAAATGCCAGGAATAAAAAAACGCCGCTCGAAACGAGCAGCGCTTAACCAGAATGGTTTAATATATACAGGAAGTAAATGAGTAACTTAATTGTTACTCCAGTTCGGAGAACCGAACTATATGCAAACACAACATCATACTTAAGTCTGAAACTCATTAACTTGTAAGGAATTACCAATCATTAAGTATGGGTGTATTGTAGGTAGAAGGTGATGGAAGGACAAATGATGTTTTTTTATTTGACGCATAAAAAAAACTAATCCGAATTAGATCTTAATCATTATAAACTAAAATTTAGCTGTTGGGAAGAATTATGTATAAACGTTTGCCTCCCTTGAATTCATTGAAGTCTTTCGAGTCTGCTGCACGACATTTAAGCTTCACAAAAGCGGCAGATGAACTTTTTGTGACACAAGCTGCAGTGAGCCATCAAATAAAATTATTAGAAGATTTTTTAGGTGTCGAGCTTTTTATACGTAAAAATCGTTCACTCGAATTGACGGAATTTGGGAAAGCCTATTTTGTTGATATTAACAAAGTCTTGCGAAAATTAAATGAAGCGACTGAACGTTTATTAACACTTAAAGCAGAGCCACATTTGGCAATTAGTGTGCCACAAACCTTTGGTATTCAATGGCTTGTGCCACATTTGAGTGATTTTAATAAGCAACACCCTGAAATTGAAGTACGCTTGAAGGGCGTTGATCAAGATGAAGGTTTATTAAATAAAGAAATTGATATTGCCATTTATTATGGCAAAGGTGATTGGGAAAATTTACAAGTTGATCGGTTAGGTGAAGAAAACTTAGTGATTTTGGCGGCGCCTGCATTGCTTGAGAAAATTCCCGTTCGCCGTCCAGATGATTTGAAAAAGCACACGCTGATTCACACACATACTCGAGATAACTGGCAAGCGATGGCAGATTATCTCAAATTAGATGATTTGAATATTCAGCAAGGTCCATTATTTAGCCATACCTTTATGGCATTGCAAGCGGCCGTTCATGGTCAGGGTATCGTGCTGGCTAATCGTATTTTAGCTCAGCAAGAAATTGAAAATGGTCATCTGCAAATTGTATTACCAACCGAATTGCGGGATCCGAAATCATTCTATGTAGTCAATCATTTAGATCGTTTAGATGATGAACAAATTCAAGCCTTTAGAACGTGGATTAAAGATTCAATTAAATTAGGAAAACATGAATAAATTAGCTTTATATTGTCGAATTGGCTTTGAAAAAGAAGTCGCTGCAGAAATTACCGACCGAGCTTCTGAGCGTGGTGTATTTGGTTTTGCTCGCGTAGTAGAAAACAGCGGCTATGTCATTTTTGAATGTTATCAACCGGGTGATGCGGATCGTTTAGCGCGAGAAATCCCTTTTAATCGTTTGATTTTTGCACGTCAAATGATCGTTGTTTCAGATCTCTTAGAAAATCTCGATCCTCAAGATCGTATCTCGCCAATTTTGGCTCAATATAAACGCATTGCAGAAGACATTAATCTTAAGCAAGCGGTAGAGCTATTTGTCGAAACAGCAGATACGAATGAAGCCAAAGAGCTTTCGACATTTTGCCGAAAATTTACCGTGCCGTTACGCCAAGCGTTGAAAAAACAAGGTTGGTTACAAGGTAAGCCGAATGCAAAACGCGGTCAGATTTTACATTGTTTTTTCACTCAGCCGAATTGCTGCTATGTAGGGTATTCCTATCTTGGCAATAACTCAACCCATTTTATGGGGATACCACGTTTGAAATTCCCAGCGGATGCGCCAAGCCGTTCAACTCTAAAATTGGAAGAAGCGATTTTAACCTTTATTCCTCGAAATGAAGAAAGTAAACGCCTAAATGAAAATATGGTTGGCGTAGATCTCGGTGCATGCCCTGGCGGTTGGACTTATCAATTAGTGAAACGTGGTTTATTTGTGTATGCAGTTGATCACGGCAAAATGGCGGCCAGTTTGCATGATACTGGCAGAATAGAACATTGCCCAGAAGACGGATTTAAATTCCAACCACCAAAACGTAAGCATATTGATTGGCTTGTGTGTGACATGGTGGAGCAACCAAGTCGAATTGCGAATTTAATAGGGAAATGGTTGATTAATGACTGGTGCCGAGAAACCATTTTCAACTTAAAATTGCCAATGAAAAAACGTTATCAAGAAGTGATGTTGTGCCTAGAAAATCTTGCAGTGATGTTGGCAGAAAAAGAACTGGAATTTGACATTCAGGCGAAGCATTTGTATCACGATCGTGAAGAGATTACGGTACATATTGCATTAAAATAGAAAAGCAAAGCGCGGTCAAAAAAACATTGAATTTTTTGACCGCTCTTTTATTTAAGCAATTATTTATTGGCTAAAATCACTGCGCGAGTTGGGGCTTGATAGCCTTCGATGGTTTTACTGTGATCGTTTGGATCTAAGAAATCAATCAAACTTTCATTTTCTAACCAATCCGTTTTACGCTGTTCTTCTAATGTAGTGGTGGCGACATCCACACAACGCACATTAGTAAAGCCGACTTTTTCCAACCAATTAATGAGTGCAGCAACGGAAGGAATAAAATATACGTTCTTCATTTTTGCATAGCGATCTGAAGGCACTAATACCGTATTGACATCGCCATCAACTACTAAGGTTTCTAAGACGAGCTCGCCACCTTTTACTAATTGATTTTTTAGCTGTGTGAGGTGATCAAGCGGTGATTTACGATGATAAAGCACACCCATTGAGAATACCGTATCAAATGCCGCAAGTGGTTGCATTTCTTCAATACCTAATGGGATTAAGTTAGCTCGACGATCGTTATTTAATAATTTTCGAACGGCTTCAAATTGGCAAAGGAAAAGTTCGGTTGGATCAATACCGACCACCATTTTTGCACCTTCGCCAACCATTCGCCACATATGGTAGCCGCTACCGCAACCCACATCTAAAATGGTACGATCTTTTAATGGAGCAAGATGAGGCAAGACACGATCCCATTTGAAATCAGAACGCCATTCGCAATCCACGTGAATATCAAATAAATGATAAGGTCCTTTTCGCCATGGCATTAATTGTTTCAAATGATGAATAATACGTTGTTTTTCGCCCTCTGAAAGTGGGGAAGTGTGGTCAGATTTCACTGTATTTTTTAAATCGATGGTATCTGCCTGCAAATCAGGAAGAAAGTCCACGATTTTTGACCATTTAGCATAATCACCATGGGTTTGTTTTTCCCATTCTTTTAGCTGCAAAGGTAATGTTTCTAGCCAAGCAGATAAATTGGTGGTGGCAATTTGCTGATAAAAAGGACGAAAATCAATCATTATTTTGCTTCCTTATAAGCTTTTTCGGCTTTCTCAAAGGTTTCTTTAACTTCATTTTCTGGTTCTGCAGAAAGAAGAGAAACCACAATAATCGTCAGGCTAGCAAGGATGAATCCTGGGATCATCTCATACACATTAAACCATTCACTGGTTTGAGGAATCACGGATTTCCAAGCAAAGACAACCACTGCGCCAACAACCATGCCCGCCATCGCCGCTGATGAAGTCATGCGTTTCCAGAATAAGGAGAAAAGCACGACCGGACCAAATGCAGAACCAAACCCTGCCCAGGCAAATTCAACGAGTTTTAATACTTTGCTGTTTTCATCTTGTGCAATCCAAATTGCAATGCCCGCGATAACTAAAACCATTGCACGACCTAACCAAACTAATTCTTTTTCAGCGGCTTTTGGACGAATAAACCCTTTATAAAAATCTTCAGTAATAGAGCTTGAAGAAATTAATAATTGTGCAGAAAGTGTACTCATTACTGCCGCCAAGATCGCAGAGAGTAGAATACCGGCAATCCATGGATTAAAGAGCAATTTAGCCAGTTCAATAAAGACTTGTTCTGGTTCATTATTTACCACACCAGCCACATTTGGGTTTGCAAAGAAATAAGGAATCCCGAAGAAACCAATACCAATTGCACCGGCAAGACAAATCACCATCCATGTCATACTGATGCGGCGTGCTTTAATAAGAGATTTCACCGAGTAAGCAGCCATAAAACGAGCAAGGATATGCGGTTGACCAAAATAACCTAAGCCCCAAGCCGCTAAACTTAATAAACCTAATGGTGTAGTAGAACTAAATAAATCAGTAAAGTCTTTATTTGCTGCGATTTCTGCTTGATGTAGCACTTCAGTAAATTGTGATGCATCACCCAAACTTAAAAAGATAAAGAGAGGCGTTAAAATCAGTGCAAAAATCATCAATGTGGCTTGAATGGTATCCGTCCAGCTTACAGCTAAAAATCCACCGATAAAGGTATAGACGATGGTCGCTAATGCGCCGTACCAAATGGCGGTGGAATAGTCGACTGAGAATAGGTTTTGGAATAATTTTGCTCCCGCAACCACACCTGAGGCACAGTAAATCGTGAAGAATGCTAAGATGATTGTTGCAGACACAATTTTTAAGAGATTATGTGATGTGCCAAAGCGATGGTGGAAATATTCCGGTAGTGTGAGAGCATTGTTGTTAAATTCGGTATAGATCCGTAAACGACCAGCCACGAGTAACCAGTTAAAATAAGCTCCGAGAATTAAACCAATGGCGATCCAACCTTCTACTAGGCCAGACACATATACCGCACCTGGCAAGCCCATTAATAGCCAGCCTGACATATCAGATGCGCCAGCAGACATGGCTGTCACAAAACTTCCGAGTTTACGGCCACCTAAAATGTAATCGGATAAGTTGTTTGTATAATAATAGGCAAGGACACCGATTAAAATCATGCCGAAAATATAAATACTAAAAGTAATAAGTGTTGGGTCTAAACCAAACATTAAATACCCCAAAAAAAGTCATGAAAATTTGAGAAAGGTCATATTTTACCTTATTTGGGTCTATTATTCTATTTTCCTTTTCGATAGACTTATACTATTAAAACTAAGGTCGCAAAAATGAATTCTGTTGAATTATTAATGAATGTTACGCCCAATGAAACCCGCGTTGCGTTGGTGGAAACGGGCGTTTTAAAAGAAGTTCATATTGAACGTCAAGCCAAACGTGGCATTGTGGGGAATATCTATAAAGGACGAGTAACCCGTGTTTTACCGGGAATGCAGTCCGCATTTGTGGATATCGGTTTAGAAAAAGCCGCATTTTTACACGCTTCCGATATTGTTTCACATACCGAATGTGTGGATGTGAACGAGCAAAAGCAATTCCGAGCAAAAAGCATTTCTGAACTCGTACGCGAAGGGCAGGATATCGTAGTCCAAGTGGTAAAAGATCCTTTGGGCACTAAAGGTGCAAGATTAACTACCGATATTACATTACCTTCTCGTTATCTCGTCTTTATGCCAGAAAATAGCCATGTTGGTGTCTCGCAACGTATTGAAAGTGAAGAAGAACGCGCAAGACTAAAAGCGTTAGTTGAGCCTTTTTGTGATGAGTTAGGCGGCTTTATTATTCGTACTGCTACCGAAGGTGCAACAGAAGAAGAATTGCATCAAGATGCAGAATTTTTAAAACGTTTATGGCGTAAAGTGCTTGAGCGTAAAGGCAAATATCCAACCCGTTCTAAAATTTATGGCGAGCCCGCATTACCACAGCGTATTTTGCGTGATTTTATCGGTGCTAATTTAGAGAAAATTCATATCGATTCCAAACTTTGTTTTAACGAAGTGAAAGAATTTACCGATGAATTTATGCCTGAATTGAGTGAAAAGTTGATGCTTTATACGGGCAATCAGCCGATTTTTGATATTTATGGCGTAGAACGTGGTATTCAAAATGCACTTGAAAAACGCGTGAATTTAAAATCGGGCGGTTATCTCATTATTGAGCAAACCGAAGCCATGACAACAATTGATATTAATACTGGTGCTTTCGTTGGCCATCGAAATTTAGATGAAACCATTTTTAACACCAATATTGAAGCCACTAAAGCTATTGCACAGCAGCTGCAACTGCGTAATCTAGGCGGAATTATCATTATTGATTTTATTGATATGCAAACCGATGAGCATCGCAATCGCGTGATTGAATCCTTGGAAGAGGCCCTATCGAAAGATCGCGTAAAAACCAATGTAAATGGCTTTACTCAACTTGGCCTAGTGGAAATGACGCGTAAACGTACTCGCGAAAGTTTAGAGCATGTATTGTGTGATGAATGCCCAACTTGTCAAGGTCGTGGACGTGTGAAAACCGTCGAAACAGTATGTTACGAAATTATGCGTGAGATCATTCGTGTTAACCACTTATTCTCGAGTGAACAATTTGTGGTGTATGCGTCTCCTGCTGTGGCGGATTACTTAATCAAAGAAGAATCTCACGGTTTATTGCCAGAGATTGAAATGTTCATCAGCAAACAGGTTCAAGTCAAAACAGAACAGTACTACAACCAAGAACAATTTGATGTAGTAGTGATGTAAAAGACAAAAGTGCGGTCAATTTTGACCGCACTTTTTATCCTTAAACTTAGATAGAATATGAGTGACTCAAAGGTAATAGAATAATGAAATATGTTTTTGGATATTTTGCGAGTATTCTTGCTTTTTCTTTGATTTATTTTGTGACTATTTTTTATGTGCAATTTGATGCAGGAGTTAAGTACATAAATTATTTTCTTCTAGCAAAAGAGGCAATAGTAGCAAATTTGAAACTTCATATCCTCATTCTTCCTATTATATTTCTAACGACTAAAAGAAAAACAAAATAGCATGGTGGAGCACTTTATATTTGTGTGTGAAAGTACTCTGTACAAATTATTTTTTACTTTAACTACTTCAATCTTTCTAACTGTTGAATAATGGCTTCATCAGGTTGTGATTGGATTTTTCGCATACGCATAAAGAGTAAAGCGGCGGCAATGGTTAAGGCAATGATAAAGGCTACCCAGAAGCCTTTTGCGCCGATGCTTGGAACAATCCAATCCGTGCGGGAAAGAATATAACCAACAGGGATACCTACGCCCCAATAGGCAAGTAACGTGATATAAAGAATGATTTTAGTATCTTTATAGCCACGTAAAATACCGCTCACGACGACTTGCACTGAATCTGAAAATTGATAAATCGCCGCCATCGCTAATAAGCTGCCTGAAAGAGCAATAACGGTGGCATTATCACCCACAATTAATGCGGCGATTTCTGCACTAAATACCCAAATCACCAACGCCAATACACTTGCCGCAATCAAGCCAAGAATAATAGCAGCGTAAGCCATGATTTTGGCTTTTTTGGGTGCATGATTACCAAGCTCTTGCGCCACTAAAATGGTGGCAGCCATGGCAATAGACATTGGGAACATAAAAGCTACGGCACTGGTGTTTAAGGCAATTTGGTGGCTGGCGACCACATCCGCACCTAATGGTGAAAGTAATAAACTACTTAAGGCAAACAGTGAGACTTCACTGCACAGCGCAATGGCAATAGGCAAGCCAAGTGCGGTCAATTTTTTCAGTGTTTTGATATCAGGCTTTTCAATAATCTTTTCAAAGACTTTCAAACTACGTTCATTATAGTTTTTGGCAGAATAGATAATCATCAAGATTGCCATCGCCCAGTTAACAATAGCCGTTGCCACACCACAACCGACACCACCCAATGCAGGCGCACCAAATTTGCCGTAAATAAACATATAATTCAGCGGAATATTCAGCATTAACCCCATGAAGGTAATCACCATAGCGGGTTTTGTTTTGGCAATGCCATCATTCAAACAGCGGAAATTAATCAGCAATAAATAGGCTGGTAAGCCCCATACCATCGCACGCAAATAATTCATCGTCACATCTGCCATGTGGGCATCCATATTCATAAACTGTAATATGAAATCATTATGATAGATGATGAGTGCAAGGGGAATCATCACTAAAAATGAAATCCAAAGGCCTTGTCTCACTTGGTGAGCAATGCGATGGCGCTGCCCAGATCCATTTAAATAGGAAATCGTTGGTGGCAAGGCGAGTAATAGCCCCTGCCCGAAAAGTACCAAAGGTAGCCAAATAGAGGCACCAATACCGACACCGCCTACATCAGCAGAACTCACACGCCCCGCCATAATCACATCCACGGTGCCCATGCCAGTTTGAGCTAACTGGGCAAGCCCGATAGGTGTCGCAATTCGGATAAGTTTTTTAATATCAATACGGTATTGAGAAAAAAGACGAGAATTCATAAATTATTGCTATAATATGGAAAAATTTTTAATGAAGGAATAATAATGTTTACAGGTATTGTACAGGGCATCGCCCAAATTCATGCAATTAAAGACAGCGATAATTTTAGAACACAGATCGTAAAATTACCAGCTGAAATGCGAAAAGGCTTAGAAATTGGTGCATCAGTGGCAAATAATGGCGTGTGCTTAACGGTGACTGAAATTCACGACGATCTTGTTAGCTTTGACTTAATGCAGGAAACCTTGCGTATCACCAATCTCGGCAGCTTAAAAGCAGGGGATTTTGTGAATATCGAACGTGCAATGCAAATGGGCGCAGAGATTGGTGGGCATATTTTATCGGGCCACGTTTATTGTACTGCAAGCGTTTCACAGATTATCGAAAGTGAAAACAATCGTCAGATTTGGTTTAAATTACCTACTAAAGACGTGATGAAATATATACTCACCAAAGGATTTATTGCCATTGACGGCATAAGCCTTACCATCGGTGAAGTGAAAGGTGATGAATTCTGCGTGAATCTAATCCCTGAAACTTTACACCGAACACTTATAGGTAAACGCCAAATTGGTGATTTAGTGAATATCGAAATCGATCCACAAACACAAGCGATTGTGGATACAGTGGAACGATATTTAGCAGCTAAAGTTTAATGAGAATAAAAAAGTGCGGTAGAAAACAATGTTGTTTTTTTACCGCACTTTTTATTGAATTGTATGATATTAGTTGGCTTTGGATTTCTTCGCTTTTTTCCATTTCCAAAATAGGTACAGAGCTAAAACACCGATTAGGATATAAATCACGAGTTGGCCTTTTTTAATTTGCTCGTGTAACCAATCTAAGTTTTTCGCACCAAATTCGCCAAGGTAAACCCAAATTGGCACAGAAATAATCGCGGCACAGAAATCAATGGATACAAAGCGAGTGTAGCTGACACGGCGGGTGATGCCTGAAACCATATAAATTGGTGCGCGTAATCCTGGAAGGAAACGAGCCACAAATAAAACACGGTTGCCGTATTGGGCAAATTTTTCACGCACCATTTTGAGGCGTTCTAATGTGATGATTTTACGCATTGGGCGGAAACGTAAAATACGCGTTCCGTAAATGCGACCAAGCCAGTACATGGTTGAATCGCCAGCAAGTACGCCAATCATACTCACGACTAACATTAAGTGGGAATTGACGCTTTCAGGATAGAGGCCAGCGATTACACCGCCGGATACAAGTGTGATATCTTCTGGAATAGGTACACCAAAACCACAAATAATTAGAACAAATAGCACCGCCCAATAACCGTAATCGGTAAAAAAGCTGATAAGAAATTCCATTTGAAACCCACTTACAATCAGTTAGTTAAAATTAATTAAAAATTGGGATTTATTTTAATCGCTTTGCCTTGAAAAGCCTAGAAAAAATTTGCTGTGTAAATTTGCATTGTGAGGCTGAATATTTTATAATCCGTCGCTCTCAAAGTTTGTCTTTGAGCAAATTTAGGAAAATTGCTGGGTCGCCTGCAATTTTTTATTTTAAACTTTTAATCAAGAGAACATTAAAATGGCATTTAAATTTAACGCTGAAGTTCGTCAAGCGCAAGGTAAGGGTGCGAGCCGCCGCCTGCGTCACAACGGTCAAATCCCTGCAATCATTTATGGTGGCAGCGAAGCACCTGTTTCAATCATCTTAAATCACGATGAATTAAACAACGCACAAGCTCATGATTCTTTCTATAGCGATGTAATCACTTTAGTGGTTGAAGGTAAAGAAGTTGCAGTGAAAGTTCAAGCAATGCAACGTCACCCATTCAAACCAAAATTGGTTCACATTGACTTCAAACGTGCTTAATTTTTAGCTTGTGATAAGAACACCAATAATGATGAGTTATTGGTGTTTTTTCTTTTCAGGCAAAGTGCGGTCAAATTTGAAATCGTTTTAGGAGTATTTTCCAATGAAGATAGCCTTAGGCATTGAATATAACGGAAAACAGTATTGTGGCTGGCAGCGACAAGAGAAAGTGCGTAGTGTACAAGAAGAATTAGAAAAAGCGTTATCTTTTGTGGCAAATGAAAAAATTGAAGTATTTTGTGCGGGCAGAACAGACTCTGGTGTGCATGGCACGGGGCAAGTCGTGCATTTTGAAACTACCGCGGTTCGGCCTGAAAAAGCTTGGGCATTTGGTACCAATGCAAATTTACCTGATGACATTTCAGTGAGTTGGGCAAAAGTGGTGGATGATGAATTTCATGCTCGTTTCTCGGCAACCGCGCGTCGCTATCGTTATATTTTGTATTGTAATAAATTGCGTTCAGCCATTTTGCCGGAAGGAATTACCCATTGCCATTTAGATTTAGACGAAAAGAAAATGCACCAAGCGGGGCAGTTTTTATTGGGCGAAAATGATTTTTCTTCTTTCCGTGCGGCACAGTGTCAATCAAATACCCCTTGGCGAAATGTGCATCATTTAAATGTGGTGCGAAAAGGGCAGTACATTATTGTGGATATTCAAGCGAATGCCTTTGTGCATCATATGGTTCGTAACATTGTAGGAAGCTTGATTGAAGTCGGTACAGGCAATCAACCCGTTGAGTGGATGAAATGGTTGTTAGAGCAAAAAGATCGTAAATTGGCCGCGCCAACAGCGAAACCCGAAGGCTTATATTTAGTCAATGTGATTTATCCTGAAAAATTTGCGATTCCACAGAAAAATTTAGGGCCTTTGTTTTTAGAAGATAATCTCATCTGACTAGCAAATTTCGCTAAATTATGATTAAATACGCAAACTTTTCTAGTTAATAAAAAAGGTAAAAAATGAGCTGGATTGATAGAATTTTTAGCAAAGGAACCTCTTCCTCTGCATCACGTAAAGCTAACGTACCAGAAGGGGTTTGGACAAAATGTACCTCTTGTGAACAAGTTCTTTACGGTGAAGAAGTAAAACGTAATTTATATGTTTGTCCAAAATGCGGTCATCATATGCGTATTGATGCTCGTGAGCGCCTTTTAGCCTTGTTAGATGAAGGTTCAAGCCAAGAATTATCGGCTGATTTAGAACCAAAAGATATTCTTAAATTTAAAGATTTAAAAAAATATAAAGATCGTATTTCTGCAGCTCAAAAAGAAACGGGCGAAAAAGATGCGTTAATCACAATGACAGGTACACTTTACAATATGCCGATTGTTGTTGCAGCTTCAAACTTTAGCTTCATGGGCGGCTCAATGGGATCGGTTGTGGGTGCAAAATTTGTGAAAGCGGCAGAAAAAGCAATGGAATTAAATTGTCCATTTGTTTGTTTCTCTGCAAGTGGTGGTGCACGTATGCAAGAAGCGCTTTTCTCCTTAATGCAAATGGCGAAAACCAGTGCGGTTTTGGCAAAAATGCGTGAAAAAGGCGTACCGTTTATTTCAGTATTAACCGACCCAACATTAGGTGGGGTATCTGCAAGTTTTGCCATGTTAGGTGATGTAAACATCGCTGAGCCAAAAGCATTAATTGGTTTTGCTGGCCCACGTGTAATCGAACAAACTGTACGTGAGAAATTACCGGAAGGCTTCCAACGTAGTGAATTCTTACTTGAGAAAGGGGCGATTGATATGATCGTGAAACGTTCAGAAATGCGTTCAACCCTTGGAAACCTTTTAAGCAAACTCACCAATCAACCTTCACCTTTTGTTGAAGTAGAAGTTGTTGAAAATGCCTAATACAATGAATTTAAAAGCCACTTCGCCACTCGCTGAGTGGCTTTCTTATTTGGAAAATAGTCACTTCAAAGCCATTGATTTAGGGCTAGAACGCATTAAATCGATGGCAGAAGAATTGGACCTTTTGAATCCCGCACCTTATGTGATCACGGTAGGGGGCACAAATGGCAAAGGCACGACTTGTCGTTTGCTTGAAACTATTTTGTTAAATCACGGTTTGCGTGTGGGTGTGTATTCTTCCCCTCATTTATTGCGTTATAACGAACGTGTTCGTATTCAAAATCAAGACTTGCCGGATGAAATGCATACCGCTTCTTTTGATTTCATCGAAAAGCATAAAACGCAATCCCTCACTTATTTTGAATTTAGCACCTTATCAGCTTTGCATTTATTTAAACAAGCGAAGCTTGATGTCGTGATTTTAGAAGTGGGGCTTGGTGGGCGTTTGGATGCAACGAATATTGTCGATAATGATCTGGCGGTTATCACCAGTATTGATATTGATCATACCGATTTTCTTGGGTCAACTCGCGAAGAAATTGGCTTTGAAAAAGCGGGGATTTTCCGTGCGAATAAACCGGTTGTAATTGGCGAACCAAATGTTCCACAGCCTATGTTAGAACAAGCGGAGAAATTACATTGCCACGTTTCACGCCGAGATGTCACTTGGTCGTTTAAAGCCAATGAACAAACTTGGATGTGGCAGAGCAATAAAGTGCGGTTAGAAAATTTGCCGTTTTGCCAAATTCCATTAGCTAATGCCGCAACAGCTTTGGCTGCCGTTGAACAGCTGCCTTTTGATATTTCTGTTGATACCATTAAACGTTCATTAATTGAAGTGGAATTGGTGGGTCGTTTCCAACAATTGAAAGGTAATCAATTAGAAAAATTGGCAGAACACTTGGATGTATCTTATTCACAGTTGCCAAAAGTGATCATTGATGTTGGGCATAACCCTCATGCGGCAAAATATTTAGCCGAAAAATTGACCGCACTTAAGACACAAATATCAGGTCGAATCATTGCCGTTTGCGGTATGCTGAAGGATAAAGATGCGGAGTCGGTGTTTACCCAGCTTACTTCCATTATTGACCAATGGCACTGTGTCACATTAGGCGGTTACCGTGGTCAATCGGGTGATGACTTAAATGCAAAATTAACAACAGTTTGCCCATCAGCAAAAAGTGTTTCTGAAGATTCTGTTGTTGAAGGGGTGAAAAGAGCGGTTAAAACTGCGGATAAAGATGACATTGTGCTGGTATTTGGATCTTTCCACACCGTAGGGGAATTTTTAGAATATTTAGCATAATAGATATGAAAAATAATGAAGGCTGGTTTTGACCAGCCTTTTGTTTTTAAAGTATATTATGGAAATAATCACTTAATTCTGAGTATTGGAATGTAAACCCACAATCCTGCAAATGTTTTGGATAGACATTTTGGCTGTCTAAAAGAATGCAAGCGCGCTCGCCTAGAATAGTAGTTAATAAAAATTGAGGTACTTGAGCAAAACAAGGACGATGTAATGCTTTACCTAATAATTGGTTAAAGGTTTTGTTTTTAACAGGATGTGGCGCAGTAAAATTAAATGCACCTTCACAATTATTATGATCAAGTAAAAAGAGAAGGCCTTCTACCATATCCTCTAATGCGATCCAGCTCCAATATTGCTCACCATTCCCTAATTTTCCGCCTAGCCCAAAGCGATAGAGTGGTAGAATTTTAGCAAAAGCCCCGCCTTTTGGAGAAAGTACTAATCCGGTTCTCACTAAACAGACTCTGGTATTGGCTTGCTTTGCCGCATTTTCCCAATCAATACAAAGCTGTGCGGTAAATTGAGTACTTGGATTTGTGTTTTCAGTGATCTGCTCGTTACCACAGTTTCCATAAATTCCGGTTGCAGAACCTGAAATCAAGACTGGAGGATGTTCACTTTGGTTAATAAGTTGAACAATCTGCTGTGTTAAATCAATGCGGCTATGACGCAGTTTCTCTTTTTGTTGAACTGTCCATCTTTTATCGAAGATTGGCTCACCGGCAAGATTAATAACTGCATCAAAGGCATTCAAATTTTTGAGGGTGGAAAGTGCGGTCAAAAATTGCGGTGTTTTTTCAGAAAAAACAGCTTGGGCTTTTTCAATAGAGCGAGTCAGTACTGTAACGCTATCACCACGTAAAAGTAGCGATTCAACTAAAGGTTTCCCAACAAATCCCGTTCCACCGGTTACTAAGATATTCATTATAGACTGCTTTCAAAAAGCGTTTGAATTTGCTCTAGAAGCGATTTAATTGTTGTGTCTTTTGTTGGTGTCACAAAAATGGTGTCATCCCCTGCAATCGTGCCCAAAATACCTTCGGGTTTACCAATGGAATCCAATAATCGAGCAATCAACTGTGCAGCGCCTGGAGAGGTTTTAATGACGATAACGAAATCATTGTGATCAATATCCAAAACCAAATTTTTTAATGGGCTGCTAGTAGCGGGTACACTTAATTCACTTGGCAAGCAATACACCATTTCCATTTTCGTATTTCTTGCACGAACTGCGCCAAATTTACTTAGCATGCGTGAAACTTTAGACTGGTTAATGCTTTGAAATCCTTGTTTTTTTAAGGCTTCAACAATTTCACTTTGAGAAGCAAATCGTTCTTGATTGAGCAGTTCTTTAAATGCTTTAGTTAATTGGTCTGACATAGTTATTCTCGTATAGGGAAATTTGCATAAGAATTGCATAAAAATTCATTTTAGGCAATTAAAATAAATTTGCCGTTTGAAAAGTTTGAGCTAGATCGCATTATTGAATTTCTCTGTTTGTAATTTAATGACTAAGACTTTAAAATTCTACCTAGTTAGGATTAATTAATACATGAGGAGTATTTTATGAAAGTTGCAGTATTAGGCGCAGCAGGCGGTATTGGTCAAGCATTAGCCTTATTACTTAAATTACAATTACCCGCTGAAAGTGAATTAGCACTTTATGATATTGCACTAGTGACACCAGGTGTGGCTAAAGATGTGAGTCATATTCCAACAGCGGTTAAAGTGGAAGGTTTTGCGGGAGAAGATCCAACACCTGCACTTAAAGGTGCTGATGTCGTTTTAATTTCTGCAGGGGTAGCACGTAAACCGGGTATGGATCGTTCAGATCTTTTCAACATTAATGCGGGTATCGTGCGTAACTTAATTGAACATGTTGCAAAAACTTGTCCAAAAGCTTGTGTAGGTATTATCACCAACCCTGTGAACACGACTGTTGCGATTGCTGCAGAAGTATTGAAAAAAGCGGGTGTTTATGACAAACGTAAATTATTCGGTGTCACCACTTTAGACGTGTTACGTTCTGAAACATTCGTATCAGAATTAAAAGGCTTAAATGTTTCTCGTACAAGTGTACCCGTTATTGGTGGACACTCAGGTGTAACCATTCTTCCATTACTTTCACAAGTTCAATATGCTGAATGGAAAGAAGAGGAAATTGCACCATTAACAAAACGTATCCAAAATGCAGGTACTGAAGTGGTTGAAGCAAAAGCGGGTGGCGGTTCTGCGACACTTTCTATGGCTCAAGCGGCAGCACGTTTTGCGCGTTCATTAGTGAAAGGCTTAAGTGGCGAAACTGTGGTTGAATGTACTTATGTAGAAGGTGACGGTAAATATGCACGTTTCTTTGCTCAACCAGTTCGTTTAGGTAAAGAAGGTGTAGAAGAAATTTTACCAATCGGTACCTTAAGCAAATTTGAACAAGAAGCTTTAGAAGCAATGTTACCAACATTGCGTGCAGATATTGAATTAGGCGAAAAATTTATTAACGGTTAATTTAATTCTATTTCTAGAGAAGAGGAGCTGTATGCTCCTCTTTTTTTATACGAAAATGATTAAACATAAAAAAGTGAAGAAAAAGCGTGATTTAGCTCACAAATTTGAACATTGCTATTTGCAATATAAAGGACTTTGCCGTATTCTTAAATCACTAAAAACAAGTGCTATTTTTAAATAGCCGACATCTATTTTGCTTTCCGAGTAGTGCCCCAGTGGGGCACTTTTTTTACCTTATTTTTAGTCGAAGCATAAAAAAGTGCGGTCAAAAAACACTGGATTTTCTGACCGCACTTTATAAAACGAATACTAAGCGAAAGAATTATTCAAACATTGCTGAAATAGATTCTTCATTGCTGATACGACGAATTGCTTCAGCTAGCATCGTTGAAAGGGTAAGCACGCGCACTTTACCAAGCGCTTTCATTTCAGGTGAAAGTGGAACAGTATCAGTTACCACGATTTCATCAATCGCATCGCTTGCTAAATGTTGTGCTGCTGCACCAGAGAATACGGCGTGAGTTGCGTAAGCAAATACGCGTTTTGCACCGCGTTCTTTTAATGCTTCAGCCGCTTTACATAATGTACCACCTGTATCAATCATATCATCCACAAGGATACAATCACGATCTGCAACATCCCCGATAATATGCATAACTTGTGATACGTTTGCGCGTGGACGACGTTTGTCGATAATTGCCATTTCGGTATCGTTTAATAATTTCGCGACTGCACGTGCACGTACCACACCGCCGATATCAGGAGAAACAACGATAGGATTGACGAGATCGGTTTTCTTCAAGATATCATCAAGTAAAACCGGTGAACCAAATACGTTATCAACTGGTACATCAAAGAAACCTTGGATTTGCTCTGCGTGTAAGTCACAAGTTAATACGCGGTCAATTCCTACAGTTGAAAGTAAATCTGCAACCACTTTAGCAGTGATTGGCACTCGAGCAGAACGCACACGACGATCTTGACGAGCGTAACCAAAATAAGGAACAACGGCAGTAATACGGCCGGCAGATGCACGACGTAAAGCATCAACCATTACAATCAATTCCATCAGGTTGTCATTCGTTGGTGCACAAGTGGATTGAATAATAAACACGTCTGCACCACGCACATTTTCATTAATTTGCACTTGGATTTCACCATCGCTAAAGCGTCCAACGGTGGCATCGCCTAATGAAATGTAAAGACGTTCAGAAATCTTTTTCGCTAGCTCAGGCGTAGCATTTCCAGCAAAGAGTTTAATGTCTGGCATTTTATATAACCTCAGGTTGAGTGTAGATAGATTGGTTGGTCGAGAGTTGTTTCAACATCGCATGTAATGGTGAAACGTTTAATCCTTTAGCAACAAAGCCGAAAAATTCCTTCGGTTTTTGTTGGAAAACAGCTTGTGCTGATTTTTCATCATCAAATTCAGCAAAAACACAAGCCCCGGTTCCGGTTAATCTGGCTGGTGCATATTGTAGCAACCATAGTAGGGCTTTTTCAACTTCAGGATATTGAGTTCGCACGACTTTTTCGCAATCGTTTGCAAACGGTTGATTCAAAAGTTCGGCAAGGGATCTTTTTTCTGTATTTCGAGGCAAATCGTGATTACTAAAGACCACAGCAGTAGAAATCGCAGTTTCAGGTTTTAGTACCACATAATATTTTTCTTGTGGTTCGCAGTATTGAATTTTTTCACCCACACCTTCTGCAAAAGCGGCTTGGCCATGAACGAAGATAGGCACATCAGCCCCAAGTTTTAGCCCAAGTTCGGCAAGTTCATTAATGGATAGATGGGTTTGCCATAAATAGTTCAAAGCAAGTAGAGTCGTTGCGGCATTGGATGAGCCGCCGCCAATTCCACCGCCCATGGGCAGAATTTTATCTAAATGAATTGTCGCGCCGAGTGTACAGCCTGTTTTTTCTTGTAGGAGTGTCGTTGCACGATAGATTAAGTTTTGTTCTAGAGGTAAGCCTGGAATTTCAGGAGAGATGCGGATTTGTTTATCTTGGCAAATATCAATAGTGAGCCAATCGCCGAAATCAAGAAATTGGAAAAGGGTTTGTAATTCGTGGTAGCCGTTTGGCAGTTTACCGTTTATATAGAGAAATAAATTGAGTTTTGCGGGGCTTGGAAAGCGATTAGGCTTTCCAAGAGAAGTTGAAAGTGCGGTTGAAAAGTGATGTGTTTTCATTAGAACGCCCATTCATCCACACGAATTTTTAGGGTTTGTGATGTACTTTTATTCTTTAATAGAATATTTTCAGGCATCGAATTATCCGGATGGTAGCTCAGATAATCGGCTGTCCACATCGAGCCATCAAGTGGGTAGCTAAATTCGGATAAAAGATGATTCGTTCCAACTTGGTAATCGGCGTTATCCGCTGGCTGACCTTTTAACCAATAAGATAAATGCTCTAATGGCACATCCATTCCGATGATTTCGCGTAACAATAATTTGGCATTTTTATCAGATTGTTGGTTGCCTTTATTATCTGAAATCGTCATACCGTTTGGATGCATTTCCATAGTTAGCGTTGTTTTGCTGATCAGAGAATAAAGTTTTAACTTATAGGCTTTCGGGTTTTGATATTGCCATTCAAAGCGGCTCGAAAAACGCTCTTGTGGACTGATGTAACCAATTTGTCCTTTGGTACTATAAGATTGAATTTGTTTGATTTTTTTGAGGTGCTGTTGCCACGTAATATCGTTTTTATCGATATGTTGAACATCTGTTGGGCGCTCTGCATCAAGAGTACAAGCGGATAAGATCACACTTGCAAATACAGATGCTAGAAGAGATTTTAATAATTTCATAACAAAATATTTACTAAAAAATTGCACATATTGTAAGGGTTAGTTTACTTTTAGTAAAGCTGGATTAAGCATTTAAGCGTGATTTCTCCGCTTTCACTGCAGTAATTCTTCGACGCGTTAATTCATCTCGAATACCTTGTTTTTCAAAACCATCTGCAATGACTTGCTGTACATCAACAGCAAGGGCAGCTTGATAGAGCGCTTTGAGATAATCAATTTGTGGATATTCTTTATTTTCAAAGCCCGTTCGCCCGCGAGTATCAGATAAACATACTAATAGAAATTCTTCGAAGCGCTGAGGTTTACGCCAAACATCAAACGTATTAAAGAGTTTCACCACTGTTTCAGGGCGAAGCTCTAAGGCTTTATGTACATGCGTGTGATATTCACAAGTTAATTCAGCTAATTCTTGAATATAATTAGGGACTCTAAGGCGTTTGCATAATGAACGAGTCGGTTTAATCCCCGCTTTTTCATGTCCATGATGACTTGGCCAGATTTCTTTTGGTGTAAGGGCTTTTCCAAGATCATGACAAATCGCAGCAAAACGGACCGCGCTTTTATTCAAATTCGTATTCTCTGTGAGTTTTACCGCTTGTTGTAATACGAGCATGGTATGAATAAAGCTGTCAATTTCAGGATGGTATTGGGCTGGGTTCGGTACACCATCTAAGGCGGCAATCTCAGGGAAAAGTACTTTGAGTGCGCCGACTTGATGTAATGTTTCAAAATAAATTTCAGGATGGGGTTCGTTTAATGCTTTTTCCGTTTCCATCCAAACACGTTCAGCCGTTAAGTGTGCAAGTTCACCTTGTTCAGTGAGTTCAGCCATTAATTTAAGGGTTTCTTCGGCAATGGAGAATCCTAAATGATGAAAGCGAGCAGCAAAGCGCGCAACACGTAATACACGAAGTGGATCTTCAGCAAAAGCGGGCGAAATATGACGTAAAACACGTTGGCGAATATCTTCTACGCCATGATAAGGATCGTGCAGCTTGCCATCTTTATCTTGCGCAATGGCATTAATGGTGAGATCTCGGCGAATTAAATCTTGTTCAAGCGTAATATCATCTGAAAAATCACAAATAAATCCGGTGTAACCTTTACCTGATTTTCGTTCTGTACGAGCAAGTGCATATTCTTCATGGTTTTCAGGATTGAGAAAAACAGGGAAGTCTTTGCCTACTTGTTGGTAACCTTGAGCTAACAACATTTCTGGTGTCGCACCCACGACAACCCAGTCACGATCTTTAATTGGTAAACCTAAAAGTTGATCGCGTACAGCACCGCCGACAAGATAAATGTCCATTTTACTCTCCCATCAAAATATAAAGAAAAGGTAGGCAAATGCCTACCTCAATGATGAATTATTACCAGCTATCACGGCGTTTACGTCTAGGTAAAATGTGAGGTAATACAAGACCAATTAACAAACCTACGCCCAACACCGAACCACCATAAATAAACCATTGAATTGCAATTTCACGTTTATTGGCATCAAGCATGGCTTCTAAATCACGATTTTTATTTTTCGTCATTTCTAATTCACGTTTAAGTTGTGAATTTTGTTCAAGCAATTCACTGCTTTGTTGTTCGGCTTGTTTGCTACGGCGTTGAATTTCGTTTGTGCGTTGCTGCCAATCTGAATCGACACGATTTAACTTTAACGTTAATTCTTGTACCTGCGCTTTTAATTTTGGATTTTCTTCACGGCTACTTGGTGTAGCGCTTAGTTCAGAGGTTAAAATCCAAGCTTCACGATTTTTATTATCACGAATCAGGGTATATTTTCCTTCTTGTCCTAAAACTGTTACCGCTTCGCCAGATTGGATTGCACCCGCGATCTTAAATTGATCACCTGCACCTTTACGTAAATAGGTGTTCAGATTTTCTGTCACATATTGCGTTTCAGCTTGTACTGTCCCAATGGTTGAGCCCAGTAAAACACAAGAAAATAAAAGTTTGCTCACTTTTGACATAATACTTCCTAGATTCATGAAGAAAGTGCGGTCGGAAAATGAAATGAAAAATAACCGCACTTTTAATAATTATACTAGTGGAAAATCGCGCGAAGGATGTAGAAAATCACAATCGCAAAGAATGCACCAGCAGGTAACGTTACAACCCATGAACTAATGATGTTACGGATAACTGTCAAGTTAAGCGCCGCAATACCTCGTGCGAAACCGATACCTAAGATTGCGCCCACTAAAGTTTGTGTTGTGGAGATTGGTAAACCTGTACCTGATGCGACAACAACAGTCATCGCAGTTGCAAATTGTGCGGCAAAACCACGACTAGGGGTTAAATCGGTAATACCCGATCCTACGGTTGCCATTACTTTTTGTCCCATTGCGATAAGACCAACGGCGATACCTAATGCACCTAAAGGTAAAATCCACCAGGCTAAATCACCACCACTCAGGATTTTCCCGCCATTTTGCACGATTGATACCACAGAAGAAAGCGGACCAATTGCATTAGCTACGTCATTAGAACCATGTGCGAATGCCATTGCACAAGCGGTTAAAAGCATTAAGATACTAAAAATCTTTTCTACTGAACCGAAGGAGCCTTTTCTTGCTTTTGCTGTAAAGGTGTTACTGCGGAAGTAAAAATGGCAGAAGATCATACCAACAACGCTGATAAGCAATGAAATAACGAGGGTTTCATTGTTGGAAAGATTTAAACCAACGTGTTTTAAACCTTTTGCCATGGTAACGATACAAAGTACGAATACGGTAATCGCCATGTAGTAAGGCCCATATTTTTGTGCGTTTTTAAGCGGTTCTTCGGTATCGAAAATGAGTTTCTGGATACTGGCAAAGATGGTATAAGCTAAAAGTCCTGCGATCACGGGGGTGATAAACCAACTTCCAACGATCCCACCAATAGTAGACCAGTCAACAGAACTTGGGCCAATCGTAATACAAGCAAAACCAATTAAAGCTCCGATGATGGTGTGAGTACCAGAAACAGGCCAACCCATTTTTGTGGCGATAAATAACCAAGCACCTGATGCAAAGAGAGTAGAAAGCATCCCTAATGCCAATACATCTGGCATCTCGACAAATTGAGAGGGATCGATCACACCACTTTTGATGGTTTCTGTTACTTCACCGCCGGCTAAATAAGCCCCAGCAGATTCAAAAATGAGGGCAATAATAATGGCTTGTTTAGCTGTAATGGTACCCGAACCAACTGAGGTACCCATTGAGTTTGATACGTCGTTGGCACCAATACCAAATGCCATAAAAAAACCGAATACCGCGGTAATTAAGACTAACCACGAACCGTATGCATTAATAATTTCCATAGTGATTTCCTATGTTGTAGTTAATGTCGTCAGAATTAGGAACGGGCTAGCATTAATTCAATGCGAGATCCAACACGTTGAGCTTGATCGGCTAATACGCCTACCCATTCGATGATTTTATATAAGAACATCACATCAATAGGGTTATAACGACTTTCAATCGTGTAGAGCATTTTACGCAATTTAATTTGCATTTGATCCGTATCATCTTCAATGCTGTCTAGCTCTTGAATCATATGGTTCACTAACTTTAATTCACGGCCTTTAAAACCGGTTTCAAGTAGTTTATCCATTTCTTCAATCACTAAATGAGCTTGATGAATAGAATCTAAACTACGTTGAACATAATGCAAAAATTCTTCCTGCATTTCTTCAGGAATGCCAAATTGGCGACCAATCATACGACCAGCAATATCTTTAGCATAGTTAGCTAATTTGTCTTGTTGGGTGACTAATTCAAGTAAATCGGTACGATCAATGGGTAAAAATAAACCGCGAGGCAATTTCAAACGGATTTCGCGTTTTAAACTATCTGCTTCACGTTCACATTGAGAAATGTCTAGACGTGTTTTTTCCGCATCATCCCATTGTTTTACAAAGGTATGTTGGAAGAATGGAATTAATAAATCACAACATTCAGTCACTTTGTCAGAATGTTTCTGCAGTGGTTTTAAAGGAGAATGGGCAAATAATCCGAGAATATTATTCATTGCCATAGGTGTTTTACTCCATAACAAGGGTTAAAATTTCGGTTGCATATTACCTGATTTTATAAGGAAATACACGAAAAAGATCTTGATTTGTATAAAATTATCTGTATATTTAAACAGTTAAAGTGATAAGGAAAAATAAAATGAGTAATGAAGTTGAATTAAAGCTTGCAGTTACCTCTGATGCTTTCGATACCCTAAAAACACATCTCAATCAATTCAATATCTTAGAACAAAATACAGTCTTTCTGGGAAATGCCTATTTCGATTATCCCGACCATTTTTTGGCTAAACAAAAAATGGGATTGCGTGTCCGTCGAGAAAATAATGATTTCACACTTACCTTAAAAACTGACGGAAAAGTGGTTGGCGGATTGCATAGTCGTCCAGAATATAATTTATCTATACCTGATGATTCAGTACCCACAACGGAACAATTAACCTCATTGTATCCATTTGAAAACTTACCTTCCGCTACATTACAACCGATTTTCTCAACAGATTTTAACCGCACTTTTTGGTTGATTGCGTTTGGCGCATCAAAAATTGAAGTGGCCTTCGATCAAGGGAAAATTTTATCAGGGGAAAAAACACAGCCTATTTGTGAAATTGAATTCGAATTAAAAGAAGGGCTCGTTTCAGATCTTTTCCATTTTGTCTCACTTTTACCTTTTGAGCAGGATGTCTATTTTAGTTCAGCAAGCAAAGCAAAACGCGGCTATCAATTAGGCAGTAAACCACTTCTGATTGATTGGTTAAATAAATGGCGTGATTTCTTAAAAGAAGAACGAGAGGGAAGTGCGGTTGATTCTCGCGAACAATTAAGTGCAGTTATGAAAATGGAGCAGCAATTGATTGAGGAAACTCTTTCATTCCCAACAGATGTGTTTGCTTTCGATTTTATGAAAACGGTTGAACGTGTGGGCGCATTTTTCAATCTTTATCATTATTATGATGACAACAAAGCCTTGTTTGAAAAACTGGAAGAAATTCAATCTGCTGAGTTATTAGCAAGTAATCAATTTATCCTAAATGAAATTAAAGGTTTTATTACCTTTCATAGTGAGACAAAAGATAATGTTCAAACGATTGAAAAGTTAAAAACATTACTAAAGAGTCGAGCGTATTTTGAAAGAATGCTTGGCTTAATGATGTTGATGGCGTAAAACGGCTTCTCTAAAGGATAGTAAAAATGGCAAAAGCTCCTAAAACAGCTTATGTATGTAATGATTGTGGCGCTGAATTTTCGCGCTGGCAAGGGCAGTGTTCTGCCTGTAAAGCATGGAATACGATTAGTGAAGTGCGGTTAATTTCAGCCTCAAATTCCACAAAAAATGATCGTTTCAGCGGGTATGCAGGAGAAACCCGTGCAAAAATCCAAACGCTTTCTGAAATTAGTTTGCAAGAGACACCGCGTTTTACCAGTGGATTTAAAGAATTAGATCGCGTGTTAGGCGGCGGGATCGTGCCGGGGAGTGCCATTTTAATTGGTGGGCATCCTGGTGCGGGGAAAAGTACCTTGTTACTTCAAGTCATGTGCGGATTAGCAAAAAATATGACCGCACTTTATGTAACAGGGGAAGAGTCACTTCAACAAGTGGCAATGCGAGCTAATCGCTTAAATCTGCCGACAGATAAATTAAGTATGTTATCTGAAACATCGGTTGAGCAAATTTGTAATTTAGCGGATCAGCTGAAACCTCAAATTATCGTAGTAGACTCGATTCAGGTTATGCACCTTTCAGATATTCAATCCTCTCCAGGAAGTGTGGCACAAGTGAGAGAATGCGCCTCTTTCCTGACTCGCTATGCGAAAACCCGACAAGTTGCCATCATTATGGTTGGACATGTCACGAAAGACGGCACCCTTGCGGGTCCGAAAGTATTGGAACATGCCATTGACTGTTCGTTATTGCTGGAAGGGGAGGCTGATTCCCGTTTCCGTACATTACGTAGTCATAAAAATCGTTTTGGTGCAGTGAATGAGCTGGGTGTATTCGGTATGACAGAGCAAGGATTGCGCGAAGTGAAAAATCCATCGGCAATTTTCTTAAGCCGTGGAGATGAACAAACACCGGGTAGCTCGGTCATGGTGCTGTGGGAAGGGACACGTCCGCTTTTAGTGGAAATTCAAGCGTTGGTAGATCATTCCATGCTCGCTAACCCGCGTCGTGTAGCAGTGGGATTAGAGCAAAATCGTTTGGCCTTATTGCTTGCAGTATTGCATCGTCATGGTGGATTACAAATGTCGGATCAAGATGTTTTTGTGAATGTCGTTGGCGGGGTAAAAGTCGGGGAAACAGGGGCAGATCTTGCGTTATTGCTTGCATTAATTTCCAGCTTCCGTAATCGTCCATTACCACAAGATTTAGTTGTCTTTGGTGAAGTAGGGTTAGCTGGTGAAATTCGACCAGTAACCAGCGGTCAAGAACGCATTAGTGAAGCAGCAAAACATGGTTTTAAACGTGCGATTGTCCCTTTCGCCAATAAGCCGAAAAGTGCGGTTGAGAATATGGAAGTTTTTACGGTGAAAAAACTTTCTGATGCGTTTGCCATTTTGGATAATTTCTAAAAAAACGTTGTCCTATTGTTGTCTGATTACTGAAAGTTTTTGATAAATTAGATAGAATATGAGCCGTACATAAGGAAAGGTTATGGAAAAGAAATTAAATAAAGCGTTGGATAGCATTGATATCAAAATCTTAAATGAATTACAACGCAACGGTAAAATCTCTAATATCGATTTATCAAAGAAAGTGGGGTTATCGCCAACACCTTGTTTAGAAAGGGTAAAACGCTTAGAAAAACAAGGTGTGATTATGGGCTATCGTGCATTATTAAATCCTGAATTGCTGGATGCTCCTTTATTGGTTATTGTTGAAATCACGCTCGTGCGTGGTAAACCGGATGTTTTCGAAGAGTTTAATGCGGCGATTCAAGCACTTGATGAAATTCTCGAATGTCATTTGGTATCAGGTGATTTCGATTATTTACTCAAAACACGTGTAGCAGATATGGCGGCATATCGAAAATTATTAGGTACTACATTATTGCGCTTACCAGGTGTGAATGACACCCGAACTTATGTCGTCATGGAAGAAGTGAAACAAACTAATTATCTCGTATTAAAATAAAAATGATTAAACGAATTACAAAACGATTTACACCGAAACAATATTTAGCAGAATTATTACTCGGATTGACCGCACTTTTAGGTTTATATTTAATCGTGGCATGGTCAAGCTATACGCCATTAGATAACTCTTGGTCTACAGCAAGTTTTCAAACTGAAACCATCAATAAAGCCGGTGCTTTTGGTGCTTGGCTAATTGATGCGTTTTTTGTTTTTCTCGGCTATGTAGGTCATCTCATTCCGTTTGTCATTTTCATCGTACCGATTTATTTACTGAAAACCAAAGCGGTGCATTCTCTCTCTGTAACCCGTATTGCATTACGTTCCTTTGGCTTTATTGCTCTCATCGTTGGCTTAACCATGATGGCAACATTGCTGCTTTCAAATACGAACTACTATCTAGCTGGTGGCGTATTTGGTGGTAGTCTCGTGGTAAATTTATATCCTACGCTCGGTAAGTTTGGCTGTATTTTAGTGGGCTTTATCTGTGCTGTTGTAGGCTTTATTTTCTGTTCCGGTGCATCATTAATTCGTTTAATTGTGAAATTCTATCATTGGCTAACCATGAAAAATCAGCTGGCAGAAGAGGAGCATGCAGAGCATACTTCTGTAGATGATCTTGAACAAATTGTGATTGAGGCACCTCAACAGCTTGCTTTCTCTGATTCTCAATTGGAAACTGAATCTACAGAAGATGAAAAAGAGGAGGGTTCTGAAAATACCTTTGTTAAGCCTGAGCAACTCATTAATATCAGTGGGCTATCCTCACAGAGTGCTTCAGAGCCAGCAGATGTTGAAAAATTAGAAGATAAGTTTAAAGGCTTCACGGTTGAATCTGACAATTTACCGAATGTGTCTATTTCTGCCCCTTCTTCTGTTGAATTACCAACAAAAGAAGATTTTTCAGCGACATGGAAAAACTCACAAGTAAATCATCAAAGTGCGGATGATTCAGATGATATTTTTGAAGAAAATGTCATACCAAAAGTGTCACTTAAAACACCTGAAAATACGACCGCACTTTATCCAACGTATGATGAACCTTTAGAATCAGACAATGATGGTTTAGAAGATGAATTAGCGCGTCAGTTTGCAGCACAAGAGCAAGCCCGTATGCAAGAAATGGAAGAGCGAGCAAAAGCCTCAAATGCTGAAGATGCATTAAAAGTGATCTTGAATGAGCCGGCAGCTTCACCTGTTAAAGCGCGAGAAATTCATATTGAGAATGCAACAGAAACAACCTATAAGCCGTATTCTGATACGCTTATTCATCCAGCATTCCAACAACCAACGAATAAACGTGAAAAACCAACGACACCATTACCAAGTTTAGATTTACTTGAGCATCGTCCAACGCAGGCTCAAGATATTACGCGTGAAGAAATTTTAGACACATCTGCACGCATAGAACAACAATTAAAGAATTTTAATGTCAAAGCAACGGTACAAGATGTGCTAGTTGGCCCTGTGGTGACTCGTTATGAGCTTGAATTACAACCGGGTGTAAAAGCATCCAAAGTAACCAGTATTGATACCGATTTAGCACGTGCATTGATGTTCCGTGCGATCCGTGTGGCAGAAGTGATTCCAGGCAAACCTTATATCGGTATTGAAACGCCAAATGCGCACCGTCAAATTGTGCCATTGCGTGATGTGCTCGATAGCAACGAATTCCGTTCATCAACATCATTGCTTTCAATGGCTTTAGGTAAAGATATTAGCGGAAAACCCGTTGTGGTTGATTTGGCTAAAATGCCTCACTTGCTTGTTGCGGGTTCAACAGGATCGGGTAAATCTGTTGGGGTGAATACCATGATTTTAAGTTTGCTTTTCCGTGTGACACCGGACGAAGTGAAATTTATTATGATTGACCCGAAAGTGGTTGAGCTTTCTATTTATAACGATATTCCACACTTGCTTACCCCTGTGGTGACGGATATGAAAAAAGCGGCGAACGCACTGCGTTGGTGCGTAGATGAAATGGAACGTCGTTATCAATTATTGTCAGCCTTACGTGTGCGTAACATTGAGGGGTATAACGAAAAAATTGAAGAATATGAAAAACTCAATATGCCAATTCCAAACCCAATTTGGAAACCAGGCGATACAATGGATAAAATGCCGCCTCCATTAGAAAAATTGAGTTATATTGTCGTGATTGTTGATGAGTTTGCTGACTTAATGATGGTTGCAGGCAAACAAATTGAAGAGTTAATTGCTCGCTTAGCACAAAAAGCCCGTGCGATTGGTATTCACCTGATTTTGGCGACACAGCGTCCTTCGGTAGATGTGATTACTGGTTTGATTAAGGCCAATATTCCGAGCCGTATCGCCTTTACGGTGGCAAGTAAAATTGACTCAAGAACGATTCTTGATCAAGGTGGAGCGGAAGCCTTATTAGGACGTGGTGATATGTTATATTCAGGTCAAGGTTCTTCGGATCTTGTCCGAGTACACGGTGCCTTTATGAGTGATGATGAGGTGGCGCGTGTAGCAGATGACTGGCGTGCACGTGGAAAACCAAATTATATTGATGGTATTTTAGATGGCGCAGATGATGAAGACTCAGGTGAGAAATCAACGACAAGTAGTGGCGATCTTGATGCATTATTTGATGACGTTGTTGAGTTTGTCTTAAGCACAGGCAATACCTCAACTTCTTATGTTCAGCGTAAATTTAGTGTTGGGTTTAACCGAGCGGCTCGAATTATGGATCAGCTTGAAGAACAAGGCATTTTAGGCCCAATGAAAAATGGAAAACGAGAAATTTTAGCTCGACGTTCCGAATATTAATTCTTTTAAGTTTCACTTTACAAAAAGGAAAGTAGAATGAAAAAAACATTATTAAAAATGACCGCACTTACTGCGCTACTAAGTGCTAGTAACTTTGCTTTTGCCGATGCTGCAGATGAGCTGCAAAATCGCTTAAATCAAGTGACGGTATTAAGTGCTGATTTCTCTCAAACAGTGACGTCTGTTGGCGGTAAAAACGTTCAACAAGGAAGTGGAAAACTTCAAATTAAACGTCCAAATCTTTTCCGTATGGATACAAAATCACCGCAAGAAACACAAATTATTGCAGATGGTAAAACCCTTTGGTACTACGATCCATTTGTGCAACAAGTCACTGCTCAATGGGTGAAGGATGCGGTAAATAATACACCTTTCGTCCTTTTAACCAGCAACGATAAAAGCCACTGGAATCAGTATTCAGTGACGCAGAATGCGGATACATTTGTGTTAAAGCCAAAAGCAAAAAATAGCAATATTAAACAATTTGATATTCGTGTAGATACAAATGGTGTGTTAAAAAATTTCAGCACCACAGAAAAAGATGGTCAAACCAATCTTTATGTGTTGCGTAATATTACGAATCAAACACTAGCTGATAGCTTATTCCAATTTAGCGTACCGAAAGGCGTGGAGTTGGATGACCAACGTAAAGGTAAAAAATAATCCATAAGGTGTGAATGATAATCTTCACACCTTTTGCTTATTAAGGAAAGAATATGTCTAATCTTAATTTTGATTTTGCTGAAAATGACTTTCGCCCTTTAGCTGCTCGTATGCGCCCAACTAATTTGGAGCAATATTATGGGCAGACGCACTTAATTGGGGAAGGAAAGCCGCTTCGTAAAGCAATTCAAGCAGGGCATGTTCATTCTATGATTCTGTGGGGACCACCGGGTACAGGTAAAACAACGCTGGCGGAAATTATTGCTCATCGTATTAATGCAGAAGTTGAACGGATTTCAGCGGTAACAAGTGGCGTGAAAGAAATTCGAGAATCGATTGAGCGCGCGAAACAAAATCGACTAGCAGATCGCCAAACCATTTTATTTGTGGATGAAGTGCATCGCTTTAACAAAAGTCAACAAGACGCGTTTTTACCCCATATTGAAGATGGTACGATTATTTTTATTGGTGCGACAACGGAAAATCCTTCCTTTGAGTTAAATAATGCCTTACTTTCTCGTGCGAGAGTTTATCTTCTTAAGTCATTGACGGTTGCTGAAATCGAACAGGTTCTACAACAAGCGATTTCTGATCCTGAGCGAGGATTAGGTAAAGAGCGGTTAGTTTTAGAAGAGAATTTGTTACAGGTGTTAGCTGAATATGTGAATGGTGATGCTCGCCTGGCTTTAAATTGTCTTGAATTGATGGTGGACATGGCTTCTGAAACTGAAAACGGTAAAAAATTAGACCGGACTTTGTTGAAAGAAGTATTAGGTGAGAGACAAGCTCGTTTTGATAAACAAGGTGATCGCTTTTATGATTTGATTTCTGCTTTACATAAATCTATTCGTGGCTCGGCAGCCGATGCTGCACTTTATTGGTATGCACGAATTATCACTGCAGGAGGCGATCCTCTTTATGTTGCACGACGTTTATTAGCGATAGCCTCAGAAGATGTGGGTAATGCTGATCCTCGCGCAATGCAAGTGGCTCTCGCAGCTTGGGATTGTTTTACGAGAGTCGGCGCTTATGAAGGAGAGCGAGCCATTGCGCAAGCCATTATTTATTTAGCGGTAGCACCGAAGAGTAATGCGGTTTACAACGCATTTAATGCAGCCAAACAGCATGCGAAAGCGTTTCCTGATTTTGATGTGCCACCTCATTTACGTAATGCACCAACGGCTTTAATGAAAGAATTAGGTTATGGCGCTGAATATCGTTATGCACATGATGAGCCAAATGCCTATGCCGCAGGGGAAAATTATTTTCCACCAGAACTGAAAGATACCCAGTATTATTTTCCAACTAATCGTGGCATGGAAATTCAAATTAAAGAAAAGCTTGAGCGTTTACAAGAGCAAGATAGAAACTCGTCAAAAAAACGCTATAAATAGTTTCTTCCAAAGTGGTAAATATAAAAAAAGTGCGCTCAAATTTGACCGCACTTTTTTGTTATCACTTAAAAACGCATTATTTTGCTGCTTTTAACTCTTGGTAATACTGTTCATAGTATTGGATTGCATCACCTACATCATCTTGCCAGTAGCTTTTTTGAAGAATTTCTGCTGGTGGATAAATAGATGGATCTTCTGTGATTTCTTTCGGAAGGACTTTTTTCGCTTCAAGGTTAGCTGTTGGGTAACCGATCGCTAAAGTCAATTTTTCCGCTGCTTTTGCACCTAACAAGTAGTTAATTAACTTGTGTGCGCCATCTGGGTTTTTAGATGTCTTAGGAATCGCTAAAGTATCAACCCAAAGAACAGGCCCTTCTTTTGGGAACACCATATTTAATGGAGCTTGTTCTTTTTTCGCGATACGTACAGAACCATTCCATAACTGACCTAATTCTACTTCACCAGAGATGAAAGAGTTTGCAGGGTTATCAGAATTGAAAGAAAGTACGTTTGGACGTAATTTCAATAACTCTTCATAAGCTTGCTTGATAATTGCTGGATCTTTGGTGTTTGGATCTTGACCAATTTTTAATAACGCAATGTTGAATACTTCACGCGCATCATCCAATAATTGGATTTTGTTTGCATATTCAGGTTTCCAGAAATCACCCCAAGAAGTGAAGTTAGAACCTTTGTAAGTATTTGTATTAAATGCAATACCTGGCGCACCTAACAACTGAGGAAGTGAGTATTTATTGCCTTTGTCATAAGGTTTGTTGAGCCAATCAGGGTCTAATTCTTTGATAACAGGTAATTTACTGTGATCTAATTCTTGTAGCATGCCTTCGCGAGCCATTTTAGATACGAAGTAGTTAGATGGTGCAATAACATCATAACCGCCTGCATCACCTTGGGTTTTCATTTTGGCATACATCGTCTCATTGGATTCAAGACTTGCTACGATAACTTTGATACCAGTTTCTTTTGTGAAGTCATCTAAAAGACCATCTGGTACATATTCAGTCCAAGTATATAAGTACACAGTATCATTTGCTGGAGCCTGTGCTTTTGTTGCATCAGACTTGGCTTCTTTGTCGTTACAAGCAGTTAATGTAGCGGCAACTAAACCGGCAGTAAGCAAACCTGCAAATTTTTTCATTTTTCTTTGTTCTCCGTAAAAGAGGGGTAAAAAACCACCTGCATTAATGCAGGTATAAAAAAACGCCTTGATTGTGCGTCAAGGCGTATTTTATTTGATCTTAAAAGATTTGTGAAACCTTTTTATATCAATGTTTAATGATTATTTTTGCGTGTAACTAATTGACTTAAAATTACTAATCCTAATGAAAGCACGATCATAATCGTTGCTAATGCATTCACTTCTGGCGTTACCCCTGTTTTTACAAGAGAGAAGATACGCAATGGTAGGATTTCATAGCTTACACCACTTACGAAAGAGGATACAACAACATCATCTAATGAAATAGTAAAGCTTAATAACCAACCTGATACCACTGCAGGTAAGGCAAGTGGTAGGATAATTTTACGCAAAATAGTGACTTCGCTAGCACCTAAATCTTTCGCCGCTTCAAGCATTCTTGCATCAAAGCCATTTAAACGAGAGAAAATTGTCACGGTAACATAAGGTAAACAGAATGTTACGTGCGCCAATAGTAATGACCAGAAACCTAACGAAATCCCTACAACCATGAATAAGGCAAGTAGAGAAACCGCCATTACGATATCTGGTGACATCATGACGATAAATAACATACCACTTACCGCTTGTTTACCACGGAAACGATAGCGGTAAAGTGCGATAGCAGTTAAACCACCCACAATTGTCGCTAATGTTGCAGCAAAGAAAGCAATAGTGACAGAGTGGAATGCAGCTTGGATTAAGGTATCGTTATTAAATAAACGCTCATACCAGTTCCAACTAAAACCTTTCCAACTTAAACCATAACGGTCTTCGTTGAAGGAGTTAGTCACCAAAATAATAATTGGGATATACAAATAAGCGTATACCACAAACATAAAAATATTACGTAGTAAACGACTCATTATTCTAACTCCACTTTCTTATTCAACAATTTATTTGCACGATAGTAAACGAAAATCAACAATGCCATTAAGATGGTTAAGCCGATACTGATCGCTGAACCAAATGGCCAGTTACGAGAAATTAAGAATTCACTCTTAATCACGTTACCAACTAATAATACTTTCGCACCACCAAGTAAGTCAGCTACGTAGAACATACCCATTGCAGGTAGTAATACTAATAAACAACCCGCTACGATACCTGGCATGGTTAATGGCAAAATCACACGGAAGAAACGTTGAACCGCATTCGCGCCTAAATCTCTTGCCGCTTCTAATAAACGTCCATCTAATTTTTCAATAGCAGAGTAGAGCGGTAGAATCATAAATGGTAAAAGGAGATACACTAAACCAATGATTACAGCTACTTCGGTATTTAAAATACGAATAGGCTCACTCAAAATGCCCATATCCATTAACATGGTATTTAATACACCTTTCACACCAAGGAATACTTTCATCCCATAGATACGAATAAGTGAGTTTGTCCAGAATGGCAATACCACGAGGAACAACAAAAATGGACGATATTTTGGATTAATTTTGCTGACCATAAAGGCAAATGGATAGCCAATGAGTAAACAAATAATCGTCGCGATGCCAGACATATACAATGAATTCCACACAACCTGTGCATAAAGCGGATTAAATAGGTTAGTGTAGTTATCTAAAGTAAATGGCAAAGCATAAAAGTCACTACCATCTCGGGTTAAAAAACTTACGGTTAAAACCAATAAGTTTGGAATTAGCACAAAGAAGATTAACCAACTGAAGATAATTGCAACAGTAATTTTCTGGAATTTATTATTGATTATCTTCATCGTTGAGTACAACCTCCCAACCTTCGTGCCATGTAATACCTACACGTTGACCAACGCTGTGATCCATATGTGGGTCATCTTCGTTAAAGAATTCACTCACTAATACACGTTTACCGTTGTGATCAAATTCGACCGTAGACTCAAGTGTCATCCCTTTATAGGTACGATCCACAATGCGACCAATAATTGCATTTGAGTGCTCATTTTCGTCAAGCTCTTCAATCACAATATCTTCAGGACGTAACAATACTTGTAGTTTTTGACCTTTTTCAGCAGAGATACTGGTGTGAATATCACATACACGACCTTCTACATTAGCAAGTAGCTCATCGTCAGATTTACGTTCAATCACTGTTGCATCAAATACGTTAATTTCGCCGATGAAGCGAGCAACGAATAAGTTAGCTGGATCTTCATAGATTTCACGTGGTGAACCATCTTGTGCAATTTTACCTTTACGTAATAAGACGATACGATCAGACATGGTGATCGCTTCTTCTTGATCGTGAGTAACGAAAATAAAGGTGATACCAAGTTGACGCTGTAATTGTTTAAGTTCGTTTTGCATTTGTTTACGTAACTTATAATCCAACGCCGATAAAGATTCATCAAGTAGCAACACTTTTGGCTTATTCACAACAGCACGAGCAATCGCGATACGTTGTTGCTGACCACCAGAAAGTTGAGCTGGTTTACGGTCGGCCATTTCCTCTAATTGCACCATACGCAATGAATCCAGAACGCGAGGTTTAATTTCGCTTTCTGCCACTTTTTGCATACGCAAACCAAAAGCCACGTTATCAAAAATGGTCATATGCGGGAATAACGCATAACTTTGGAATACAGTGTTGATATGGCGTTTTTCTGCCGGGACATTGGTAATGTCCTCACCATCCAAAATAATATGACCTTCATCTAATTCTTCTAAACCCGCCAATAAACGTAAAACTGTGGTTTTACCACAGCCTGAAGGGCCAAGAATTGTGACGAATTCGCCGTTATTAATGGTTAGATTGAAATCATTAATAATTGTGTTGGAACCATAGGATTTTTTGATAGAACGAAGCTCAATAATAGGCTTGTTTTGAACCAGATTTTCCACTAGCTTTGGTTTTCTCCCTAATTTCACCAATTTTATTGGTACTGAGTAGAAATAAACCTGCAAAAATGATGCAGGGGCGACATAAAATTGAACAGATATGATATAGCGAATTGTTAATGATGAAAAGGATTTAATCGTGTTTTTAGGAAAAAATTTATCGAAAATTTAACCGCACTTTTTTCAGAAAATTTTATAACTATCCACTTTCTTGTTATATATCAAGAACTGTAACGAATTTTGGGATTAAACTAGGGTTGATATAAAGGAGAATTTAAAAATGGAAGAACATAATAACAATGAATTATTACAGCGATTTTTAACTTATGTTGCGTTTGATACGCAATCTAAATCGTCTGCAAAACATTCGCCAAGTTCAGCAGGGCAAATGAAGTTGGCTTTACATTTGCAGCAAGAATTAATTGAACTAGGCTTACAAGATGTCAATGTGACTAAGCATGCAGTTGTCACAGCTTATTTACTTTCCAATCATCCTGATTTAACACAAACCATAGGTTTTATTTCCCACCTAGATACTTCCCCTCAATGCAGTGGTAAAAATGTTCAACCCGAAGTGATCGAAAACTATCGGGGGGGAGATATTGCATTAGGTTTAGGGGAAGAGTTTATTAGTCCCGTGTATTATCCATTTTTGCATCAGCTTATTGGCAAAACCTTGATTGTGACAGATGGAACCACTTTACTTGGTGCAGATAATAAGGCCGGAATCGCAGAAATTATGACCGCACTTTCTGTCTTGCAACAGAAAAATATCCCACATTGTAATATTCGAGTGGCATTTACGCCTGACGAAGAAATTGGTTTAGGAATGCATTATTTCTCATTGGATGATTTCTCTTGTGATTGGGCATATACCATCGATGGAGGAGAAGTGGGCGAGCTCGAGTATGAGAATTTTAATGCAGCAACGGCAAAAATAACCTTTAAGGGACGAGGTATTCATCCGGGGTATGCTAAAAATAAATTGGTGAATGCGCTTACATTAGCTTGTGAGTTTCAACAAGGTTTTCCAAAAGATGATGTCCCCGAAAAAACATCAGGAAAAGAGGGTTTTTTCCATCTAGATGATTTTAAAGGGGATATTGAAAAAGTTGAGCTACATTATCTCATCCGAGATTTTGACCAAGCTAAATTTGAGCAACGTAAAGCGTTTATTTATCAACTTGTAGAAAAATTTAATAGAGAGAAAAGCCTGAAAGACCCTGTGGAATGTGTCATTGAAGACAGTTACAAAAATATGTATGACACAGTTAAAAATGTACCACAGGCTATTAAGCTTGCAGATGCGGCAATGAAAGCTTGTGGTATTACTCCAAATCATAAACCAATACGCGGTGGAACGGATGGGGCATTTTTAGCAGAGAAAGGATTAGCTTGTCCAAATATTTTTACTGGTGGCTATAATTTCCATAGTAAACATGAATTAGTGACCCTTGAAGGGATGGAAAAAGCCGTCGAAGTGGTCATAAAAATAGCAAACTGTAAAGATTTGTAAATTAGTGTAAAGAAAAAGCTTGCATTTGTCAGAATATGCCAATATAATCGTCAGCGTTTTATCGAGATTCCTTTGATAAAGCTAAACTTTAGAGATTTTATTCATAAATTCCTTTTTGGTGCTCCTAAGAAATTAGGAGCTTTTTTTTTTACCCCAAATTCAGCTCTTTACTTCAAAAACGGATTGCTTCGTTTTTCTTGTCCAATAGTTGTGTAAGGGCCATGTCCCGCAATGACAACCATATCATCATTTAACGTAAATAATTTATTCTTGATTGATGAGATCAATGTGTCGAAATCCCCGCGAGGGAAGTCCGTACGACCAATACTGTTTTGGAAAAGGACATCACCGGTAAAGGCGATATTTTTTTCGTGTTCAATAAAACCAATATGGCCAGGTGTATGACCAGGAAGGTGAAGAATTTCAAAGGTAAATGTGCCAATTTGAATTTTTTCGCCTTCTTGATTAAACCAGCGATCGGGTGTAAATGCAGAAATATAAGGTAAGCCAAACTGCTGAGATTGTTGTGGTAGACTTTCAAACAGAAAGCGATCTTCTTCCTGTGAGCCCCAGATTTCAATATTAAAATGATCACGAATCGCTTCTGCAGCACCTACATGATCAAGATGGCCATGTGTTAATAAGACTGCTTTTAGGTTTAATTCTAATTCCTCAATGCGTTGAATAAGCTTTTCCGCATTGCCACCAGGATCGATAATTGCCGCATTTTTTTCATCGTCCCAAATAAGAGAGCAATTTTGCTGAAAGGCTGTAACTGGAATAATTTCAATATTCATCTTTTTTCCTTATCGTTGATAATAAAAAACCGCACTAAAGTGCGGTCTAAAATTAAACTGTTTTTTATGCACCACGCCATGTTCTTACAGGGCCAGTATCCACGTGAATAAAATTACTATACGGATAATATCCTACACCACCGCTATCAAGGTTTTCAGCCGCTTGGCGTAATCTTGCTAAAGGTACACCAGGGATTTTAAAATCAATCGCTTGGCCTTTAATATGATAGCTGTTGCTTGCTACGTCTCGACTTTGTCTACGGCGCATGGCATTTGTCGCAGCACTACGATAGCCACAAATCACATCAATTTGCGCAGTGCGTAAACCTAAATTACTTTGTAAATGATAAAACTTCATGAAGAGATTCGGATCCATTCGGCGTACTTGGTCAGTACGGCGATCTCTCATGAAGTAATCAAGTTTACCAAGTAATGAACGATTAAATCCAGTCGTTGCAGAGAACTCACCGCTTAATCGTTCATTGGTATTGACATTATAGAAGCTGAGAATACGAGGTTTAGGGGTAGAGACCATCGCCAACACCGTACTCGGCATCATGCTTGCGCCTAAAACGATGCCGCCTAATGAAAGCCATTTACGACGATTTTTGTCAATGTTACCCATTTTTTTAGTCTCTTTTATTACCTATCTCTCACCCTAGACAATTTTTTCTTTAAAAAGTTCTAGTGTGAACATTGTTTAAAGATATTTTTTTACCACAGCCCAGTCAATACCATTAAAAGTCGCGGCATCGTCATATTTATAAATATCCGGTAAAACTTGTGTTTGGCCGTTTTCAACCCATGCCGTCACATAATACAAGAATACAGGATCATTTGTACGAATGTTTGCAGACGTTGTCTTCTTACTTTCTAAAACATTACGTTTTTTATCTTCTGACCAGCCAGCTTCTTGTAACAGAATAGAGGCAAGTTGATCGGATTTTTCTACACGCACACAACCTGAGCTTAATGCACGGTCTTTTTTGCTGAATAAGGTATGATTTGGTGTATCATGAAGATAAATCGCATCAGAGCTTGGCATATTAAATTTATAGTTACCTAATGCACTGTCACCAGCGGCTTGACGGATACGGTACGGGAATTTATCACCAATGCTACTCCAATTTATTGAGTAAGGATCGATAGTATTACCTTTGCTATCCAAAATAGAGTAGTTGTGTGCAGTCGCATAGCCAGGGTCACGTTTTAATTTCGGTAAAATATCTTCATTGATTAAACGTGTTGGAGCATTCCAAGGTGGATTAACAACTACATTGCTCAAACGACTGTACATCACCGGTGTACGACGTTCATTTTTCCCTACAATAACGCGAGATTCTAAAATTGCTTTGCCATCACGATAATATTTCAATTGATAGCTTGGAATATTAACAAAGATTCCATTTTCAAAATCAGGAATAACGCGTAAACGTTGTGCATTAAGGGCAAGTTTTTTACCCATCGCAGAAATACCTGAAGCTGAAATCATTGATGGGAGTGCTTGTACGGTTTCACGGTATAAACGATTATGGTTAGATAATCCGTTTACAAAACTAGAAACAGCATTGTTTTTAACCGCACTTTGCCATTGGTCAATCATTTCTTGATTTGGTAATTCTGGTTTATAAGCATTCGTTCCGTATAACCAACGTTGTGCTTGTTGATTTACATTCTTGCTGTAATACAAGTAATCAAGTAAAGCATCACTTAACAACACATCGTAGGTGAGTCCGCCCGTTTTTTCAGCGTTATATAAATTAACTAATGATTGCGCTGAACGTTTAGAAATGCCTGATGCTACCATGGCGGCATATTCACGTAGAAATTGTTTCTCTGCCGTCTTGTCTTTCCACATTAAGTCATATTTATTATCGGCATATAATTTAGCCAAAATTGGTTTGAACTGTAGATTTTGTTCACCAATTTCATGCGTTAATGACATCTCTAACATCGCTTGCTTTTCAGCGGCTAAACGAGCTTGATCTTCTTTAATTTCAGCTTCAAGTTTTGCTCGCTCTTCAGGACTTAATTTAGACATATTAACGCCTTTATTTTCGGCTTGTTGAGATTGCCCAACTGTTTTGGCCCATTCAGCTAACGCACAACCTGACGTCATCATTGATAATGATAAGACTAATGCGCTTAATTTCATTGTTCCTTTTAACATTGCTGTACCTTTAAAAATATTCATAAAAAATAACCGCACTTCAGTTTTTTTCATCTGCTAAAGTGCGGTCAAAATAATCGTTATTTTGTTGCTTTTGCCGCTTCTTGTTTTATTTCAGCATCCACTTTTTGTTGATTCGCATTAAGTTTCACTAAATCAGCTGCCATTTTTTCCGCTTCTTTTAAGAAGAAATCAGGTGCTTCATAGTCTTTTGGCAAATCATCAATGTCTTTTAATGCTTTTTTACCTTCACGTTTAAAACGATCATTGAGATCTTTTAAACGTCTCGCATCATCTTTATCATTTTCCGCTTTTCGCTCTTGGAAATTCAATGATAAGAATTTACGCTCACGGCGTTCATCACGGATCTTAAGATCTTCATTTAAAGCAATAAATTCAGGATCTTTTGCAATACGCTCTAGATGTTTTTCATTTAATGCTTCAACATCTTTACGCGCTTTATTGGTTTCAGAATAAGTCGCCGGCGGAATTTTATCCCAAGGTAAGGCGTTATCTTCTTTTTCTTCACCAATTTCTTTGGCATCAATAATTTCAGGGAAATTAATATCAGCTGCTACACCTTTTAATTGGGTTGAACCACCATTAATTCGATAGAATTTTTGGATAGTGTATTGCAACACACCAAGTGGTGTTTGGTCTAAATCATAAACAAAGTTTAATGAACGACTTTGTTGTACCGTACCTTTACCAAAGGTATTTTGCCCAATGATGATACCACGGTTGTAATCTTGCATTGCTGCAGCAAAGATTTCAGAAGCAGACGCACTGAAACGATTAATCATCACCAATAATGGACCTTTATATTGCTGAGCATTATCATCATCTTCGTGTACACGAATACGTTGATAAGCATCACGAACTTGAACCACCGGACCATCAGTAATGAATAAACCACTCAATGCAACGGCTTCCGTTAATGCACCGCCGCCATTTTCACGAAGATCCACAATTAAAGCACCAATTTTTTTCCTTTCAGCATCCACTAATAATTTCTTCACATCATCAGTTAAGCCAATATAGAAACTTGGAATTTTAATGACACCAACAGTTTCACCATCTACTTTAGAAACTGTAAGTTTTGCTGCTTGGTCTTCAATACGGACTTTATCGCGTACTAAAGTGACAATACGGCTTTTTCCACCTTTTGCAGGTTCAATTTCAAGACGAACTTTTGTTCCTTTTTTACCTTTGATTTTGTCAACGATATCTTCTAAACGCCAACCGATAATATCTTCGATTTCGCCTTTTTCTTGGCCAACACCAATGATTTTATCGCCCGCTTGTAATTTCTTACTGCGTTCAGCCGGCGCACCTGGTACTAAAGACTTAATACTGGTTTCGTCATCTTCAGATTGTAATGTTGCACCAATCCCTTCTAAAGAAAGGTTCATGCTTTCATTAAAGCTTTTTGCAGTACGTGGTGCAAGGTAGCTTGTATGTGGGTCAATTTCTCGAGCAAAAGCATTAATATAAATTTGAACAATATCATCCGCTTTGGTTTGAGTTAATCGACGAATCGCTAAATTGTAACGTTTAGTGAGTTTTTCTTTAATTTCAGGCCATTTTTTATCTTTTAATTTCAGGCTGATCACATCATTTTTGACGCGTTCTTCCCAAAGCTTATTCGCTTCTTCTTCCGTTGCTGGGAAAGCGGCTTTTTCACGATCGATCTCAATTTGATCATTACCTTTTAAATCAGGTTCTTTATCCAATAGAGATAGAGCATAAGCATAACGTTCATAACGACGTTTCATCATCAGATCGTAGATAGCAAATGCGGCTGAAAGATCACCCTCATTAAGTTGGTCATCTAATTTTGAGCCATATTTAGCACGTAAATCATCAATATCTGATTTTAAAAAGGTGTTATGGCTGTAATCTAAACTTTTAATATAACGATCAAAAATCTTTTCGGAAAAGGCGTCATCAAGCTGGAATTTACGATAATGAGATTGGGTTAAACGTGTCGTTGCACGCTTTGTTGCTAACTGGTTTGCGTCAGTTGCGGAAGGAATCGTAATATCACTTTGCTTTAATTTCGGCTGCACGGCAAATGTGTCAGACGAATGAAGAAATAACGCACCTAAAATTGCTGTCGCAATAAGACTTTTGGTTGTATGTAATTTCATTTAACCTTTCCCGATAAGAAATAAATTATTAGGCAAATAAACGATCTGCGGTGACTGTTATCACTAAACCATTTTCAAGTTCTACGCGTGCGCCATCTTTTTCCACATTTAATACGGTCGCATTTTTCGCTTGTTCAGTCACTTTCACTTTCACTTTGTTACCTGCAGAAAGTGTTGTGAAATCAACCGCACTTAGTTTCAATTGTGGTGCTTTTGGTTTGCGAGTTGCTTGATTTGAATTTGGTTTACGAGCAGGTCGTTTTTGTTGTGCTTTTTTCGCTGCTAATTCTGCTTTGCGTTTTTCTGCAAATTTAGCTTTTGCTTCTGCTAATTGTTGCGCCGCATGAGAAACGTGTTCTGCGTCTAATACACCAGCAGGGTTGCCGTATAAATCTACACGCTCAGCTCCTTCACGGCAGCCGTGTAAATAGCGCCAGTTAGAAGTGTATTGACGTAAAGCCTGACGTAATTGCGTTTTGCTGACACGTTCATCATCTTTTAATGCTTCAGCAAGATCTTGGAAAAGACCAATTTTTAATGGTTTTGCTTCACCTTCTGCAATAAAGCAAAGCGGGAATTTTTCCACAAGATATGCAATGATCGCTTTTGTATCAGTTAATTTTTGAACGCCTTCAGCATTATTTTCAACTTGGGCTTCAACTTGAGAATCTGTCATTTCTGAGTTTTCCTAGGATAAAAAAATAAAAGCTTGCACAGTTTACCGCACTTTTATAAGGATTGACAATGGTTGGACAGAATAATTCCGTTTCTAATCCTAATGAATAACTTCACAAATTCCCTTAATTCAGGCTAAAATAGTCCACTTTTATAATTTCTGAAAACATAATGACAAAAACACCTGATTTTACTCATGCCACTTATAAACTAGTGCGTTGCATTGGATGCGACGCAACGGTGTCTGTTTGTCGTCCGCAAGCGGGGGAGCATGCACAATGTCCGCGTTGCCATCAGAAATTGCAATCGGGCAGTCGTTGGTCACTTAAACGTTGTTCATTAATCGCCCTTTCTATCTTAATTTTAATGCCATTTGCTTTGGGCTATCCTTTATTGAGCCTAGATTTATTGGGCACTAAAATTGATGCTTCCGTTTGGCAGGGTATTTGGAAAATGGCGGTGAGCGGCTATGCCTATACTGCATTTATGATTTTTATCTGTGCAATTTTAATGCCTGTCTCTTTTGCGATTTTAGTCATTATGTTGCAGCTTTCTAAATTACTCAAAATTAAGCCTCGTAATGTCTTATTATTTGTGGGTTATATTAAGCCTTGGGTGATGTTCGACGTCTATTTAGTTGCACTGGCTGTTACCATGTTTAAAGTGCGAGAATATGCCACATTAGAAGTGGATGTGTATTTAATTGCTTTTGTTTTTACTGCGCTTTTAACCACTTTATTATTCATTAAAATTAATTTAGATGATTTATGGCATGATTTTTATCCCGATCAGAAACCGGTTACCAAAAGTGATAAACCGTTAGAGCTTTGTACCGCTTGCGATTACACTTTTTTAAAAGAAGATCAACAATACGATCACCGTCATCGAGCCATTTGCCCACGTTGTGCATCGCTTATTGAAATACCAGAGAGTGTAAAATTACAACGTGTTTGGGCAACATTAGTGGCGGGGATTATCATGCTTTTCCCTGCAAACTTGCTCCCAATATCTGGCGTTTATTTGACAGGAAGTTTGTCACAAGATACCTTGATGTCGGGTGTAATGTCATTTATAAGCATGGGCAGCTATTTTGTTGCTTTCGTGGTATTCTTCGCCAGTATTTTTGTGCCCGTAAGCAAAATCCTGATTATGTTGTATTTACTGGCAAGCGTGCATTTTAAATGGCGACATTCAATTAAATGGCAAATGCGGCTATTACATATCGTTCACTTTGTAGGACGTTGGTCAATGCTGGATCTTTTTGTGCTAGCCTTGATGATGTCTCTAGTAACACGCGGACAGATTATTAATTTTACTGTAGGCCCTGCGGCATTTTATTTCGGTGCAGCAGTGTTTTTAACTATGATTTCAACTTCTCAGTTTGATAGTCGATTAATTTGGAAAATTTATGACAGAAAACAATAAACCAGAATCTCAATCTATTGATGAGCAATATAACAATGTAGAAGCGTTATTACGTAAGAATAAACGCATCTCACCGTTTTGGTTGTTACCTTTTATTGCATTATGTATTGGTGCGATTTTATTTTTCCAAATTGTGCAAGAACAAGGAAAGATGATTACGATCACGTTTTCTAATGGTGCAGGGTTGGTTGCAGATAAAACACCTATTCGCTATCAAGGTTTGCAAATTGGTGTTGTGAAGAAGGTTAACTTTACTGACAATATGCAAAAAGTGAAAGTTGAGGCAAATATTTATTCTGAAGCGACTGAGGTGTTAAAAGAAAATACTAAGTTCTGGCTTGTTCAGCCAAGTGTGTCTCTTGCAGGTATTTCAGGCTTAGATTCTTTGGTTTCAGGAAATTATATTACCCTCCAACCAGGTGATGGTGATTCAGAAGATGAATTTATTGCGGAAGAGCAAGGCCCTATTGCACAAGTCAACCCTGGGGATTTATTAATTCATTTAATTTCAGATGACTTAGGTTCAATTTCGATTGGTGCCTCTGTGTATTTCAAAAAAATGCCAGTCGGGAAAATTTATGATTACCGATTCAATAAAGACAATAAAGTTGAAATTGATGTGGTGATTGATAAAGCCTTCGCGCATTTTGTGAAGAAAGATTCACGTTTCTGGAATATTAGTGGTATCAACGCCAACATTAATGCATCAGGTGTGAATGTAGAGGTTGATAGTTTAAATGCAGTAGTGCAAGGTGCGGTATCATTCGATTCGCCATCAGATAGCCCACAAGCTGTGACTAATAGTCACTATACACTTTATTCTAACTTGCAAGCAGCTAAACGAGGTATTGAAGTTGAGGTGACCATTCCGGTGAGTGCTGGTTTAGATGCTGGTCAAACCTCGGTTTATTATGGTGACGAGCAAGTTGGTTTGCTTTCATCTTTAAGTGCGGACGAAAATAATGAAGAAATTTTAAAAGGCACATTATTAATCGATCCAAACCAAGCTAACCTCTTAAAAACGAATACACGTATTGTGTTAAAAAATCGTAAGTTAGATTTGGGTGATGTGGCTAATCCGAAAAAATTCTTCCGTGGAGATTATTTTGAAATTATTCCGGGTAGCGGAGAAAGCAAAACGCAGTTTGATGTGATTCGAGAACATGAGTTATTGCTCAAAGCACCGAATACTTTACTCTTAACTTTAACCGCACCAGAAACTTATGGGATTGCTGAAGGACAATCCGTGTTTTATAACAATATTGCTATTGGTCAAATTGTGAAGCAGCACTTAAATGTTGATGGGGTAAAATTTGAAGCGGCAATTGCGGCAGAATATCGCAATCTTATTCATGAAAATACTCAATTTGTGGCAGCCTCTAATTTTGATGTAAGTTTTGGTATAGACGGATTACGTTTTGAATCAGCAACGCCATCAAAATGGCTACAAGGTGGCGTGCGTGTATTACCTAAAAAAGGAAGTAGCGCACCGCATTCTACCTATCCACTTTATAAGGATATTAGCAGTGCAGAAACAGGTGTAACGGGCAACTTAGTGAATCCAAGTATTGTGCTACATTCCACTAATTTGCCTAGTATTAGCAAAGGTTCTGTCGTGCTTTATCGTCAGTTTGAAGTGGGTAAAATTATTAACGTAAGACCAAAAGCCAATAACTTTGATATTGATGTGTATATTTATCCGGCTTATCAAGATCTTCTTACAGATAAAAGCGTATTCTGGGTTGAAAGTGCGGCACAGATTGATATTACGCCGAAAGGAATTAGTATCCAGGCTTCTCCGGTTGCGCGATCATTAAAAGGCGCGATTAGTTTTGATAATACAGGGGCAGGTAAAAATAAAACACTTTATCCAAGTGAACTTCGAGCTAAATCAGCCGGACAAGTGATTACCTTAATAACAGATGATGCAACATCTTTAAGTAAAGGAATGAGCTTGCGTTATCTTGGTATGAATGTTGGTGAAGTTGAGCAGATTGCCCTTGATCAAAAAACAAATCGTATCACAGCAAAAGCATTAATTAACCCAAGTTATATGGGGATGATTGCAAAAGAAGGTACGGTATTTAAAGTGATTTCCCCACAAATCTCAGCAGGTGGAATTGAAAACTTAGATAGCCTTTTACAGCCTTACATTGATATTGAGTTAGGCAAAGGACCATCAAAAACACAGTTTAATTTAGCGCAAACCGCACAGCCTCGAAATAAATACAGCAATGGCGTGCCATTTATTTTGGAAACCAGTGATGCGATGAATTTAACGGAAGGTTCACCTGTGCTTTATCGAGGCGTTGAAGTGGGCACCGTGCGTAAGTTTGAATTGAATTCTTTAGGTGATCGTGTGTTGGTACATATTGCGATTACACCGAAATATCAACATTTGGTACGTAAAAATTCAGAGTTCTGGGTTTCATCAGGTTATGATTTCAACCTTGGTTGGAAAGGGGCTGAATTTAATACCGGTAGTATACAGCAATTGTTGAAAGGGGGGATTTCGTTCTCGACTCCATCGGGTACGATCGTTCAACCGCAAGCAACGGCAAATCAGCGCTTTATGTTGCAAGTGAAGAAACCCGCTGAAGCACCGACTTGGAATTCAGGTGCTTTACCAGTAAATCAATAAAACATAAAAAGAAATAACCGCACTTTTGAATAATCAAAGTGCGGTTATTTTTTTAGGTATTTTGAATAGTGTTATAGGTGTTATTGTCCCATATTTTTGACTGATTTTAAAAAGCCTTTGGCTGAAGTATAGACTTCATCTTTGCCCTGAGCATGTAAAATCATATCGGACATTTCTCGGAAAGCGCCTTTACCGCCTCCAAGTGCAAGCACATAATCTACGGCATTTTGCACATAAGGTGCAGAGTCTGCCACAGCAAAAGAAAGGCCACAGGTTGCAAAAGCAGGGAGATCGACGCTGTCATCACCAATATAGGCAGTTTGTTCTGCCGTAACACCAGCTTGTTTCATGAGATCCAAACAAGCACTTTCTTTTTCAAGCTTACCTAAAAAGAACAATTTAATTCCGAGATCACTAATTCGTTTACGTAAAATCGCGGAATCTCTGCCCGATAATACGGCGACTTGAATACCTGCATCCATCAACATTTTGACACCAAGTCCATCGCGCACATGGAAGCTTTTAATGGCTTCGCCATTTGCATCATAATGGAGTAGTCCGTCAGTTAATACGCCATCAACATCGGTGATGACCAATTTAATTTTCTTTAATTTTTCGTTAATCATTAGCTTGAGAACTCCACTAAACCCACAACATTATTTTCATCATTGACCACAACAAGAGAGTGAATTTTCTTCTCTTTCATCAAGTCTTCTGCTTTTGCTAAGAATTCATTTTCATGAATAGTTTTCGGTGAAGAGGTCATGAGCTCTTTCGCGGTCTTGTTAAGTGTATCGGCACCGTTAGCGGTTAATGCTCGGCGCACATCACCATCGGTAATAATACCTTTAAGTTGTTGGTTTTCCATGACTAATGCCACACCCATACGACCTTCATTCATAATAGTTAAGCAATCAGTAAAGCTGGTATCAGGTGTGGTAATCGGCAATCGAGTTTGCATTTGATCTTTTACTTTGCATAACAAACGACGACCAAGGCTGCCACCTGGATGGAATTTCGCAAAATCTGCGGGTTGGAAATGACGTGCCGTAATTAATGAAACTGCAAGGGCATCGCCTAAGGCCAAAGTGACCAACGCAGAAGTGGTTGGCGCGAGGTTGTTTGGACACACTTCACGCTCTACAGTGATATCTAAAACATAATCCGCATGGCGAGCAAGTGTTGAGTTTTTATTGCTGGTTAACGCAATAATTTTATTACCAAAGTTTTTCAAACTTGGAATGAGTTTATTTACATCATCGGTTTCACCGCTATAAGAAATCAGCATCACGATGTCGATGGGTTTTAACATGCCTAAATCGCCATGAAAGGCTTCGGTCGGGTGAAGGAAGAAACTTGGGGTTCCCGTTGAGGCAAAAGTCGCGACCATTTTTTTGCCAATTAGCCCCGATTTACCAATACCACCGATGACTAAACGACCCTCGCAGGCAAGGATAAGATCGACAACTTGAGAAAACTCATCATCCAAACGTTGGCTTAGTTGTGCGAGCGCTTGGCTTTCAACGGAAAGGGTTTCTCGTGCGATTTGTAAATAATTCATAGGAAATCCTTATGATAAAAGAGCGGTTGAAAATGACCGTGTTTTGTAGGGCTATTCTAACGGAAGTTATTAAAAATAAGAATGAAAATTTGACCGCTCTTTGAATTCCCCCTATACTACGCCGCGAGTTGGTTAGACAATCGCTGGTTTATTGAAGCCCTTAACCGTGTTCGCACGACCTAGTGGGACAAGTAAACGAGAGGAAAGTCCGAGCTACAAAGGGCAGAGTGCCGGATAACGTCCGGGCGGCGTGAGCCGACGACCAGTGCAACAGAGAGCAGACCGCCGTGAAAACGGTAAGGGTGAAAGGGTGTGGTAAGAGCACACCGTGCCGTTGGTAACAACGTGCAGCAAGGTAAACTCCACTCGTAGCAAGACCAAATAGGAACTCAATGGATGGCCCGTCCAGAGTTCGGGTAGGTTGCTTGAGCGGCAGAGTAATTTGTCGCCTAGAGGAATGATTGTCCACGACAGAACTCGGCTTATCGACCAACTCAACAAATTCATCAAAAAATGACCGCACTTTTGTTTTTTCATTATCCTACTCGGGATGGAATGAATAAAAGTGCGGTCATTTTCTTTTGTGTTTTACCACAAGCTCATTTGTTCTAAATGGCTTTCTTCTGGTAACGTTACGTGTAATCCCACAAGACGAATGGATTTTCCGTGGCTACGTTGCCAAATTTGTTCTAGTAATTGCTGAAAGCTTTTCAGTGATAAAGGCAAGCCTGTTTTTTCTAAGGTCGTCACCTGAAAATCTTCAAACTTTAATTTCACCCCAATTTTGCGAAAAGCGGTTAAAGGGATATTCGGCGCACTTCGTTCAATACGACGAATAAGCTCGGTATAGAGATTATCTAGCAATGCTATACCTTGTTCGAGATGACGAATATTTTCGGATAAAGTGCGTTCTACGCCGATAGATTTTCTCTCCCGATGCGCTTGAATTTCACGATCATCGATGCCATGGCTAAAATCCCAAATTCGTTTGCCTATTTTACCGAAGATATTTAATAAAATAGATTGATCGAGTTTTTGCACATCTTCGCAAGTTTCTAGCCCCATTTTCAATAAACGTTCAGAAGTGACTTTGCCCACACCAGGAATTTTCTTTAATGGCAGTGTTTTTACAAACTGCTCAACTTCATGAGGTTGAATGACAAATTGCCCATTCGGTTTATTCATATCGGAAGCAATTTTGGCGAGAAATTTAAGGGGCGCCACACCAGCAGAGGCGGTCAGCTTTAACTCGTCAAAAATCGCTTGGCGAATTTCTTGTGCGATCCAAGTGGCGGATCCTGAACATTGTGTACAATCTGTGACATCTAAATAAGCTTCATCTAAGGAAAGTGGCTCAATAATAGAAGTGTAGCGTTGAAAGATCTGATGAATTTGTGCGGATACCTGTTTATAAAGGGGCATATTAACGGGCACTAAAATCAGGTTTGGACATTTTTTGATAGCTTGCGCTGTCGGCATCGCACTGTGCAGTCCAAATTTTCGTGCTTCATAATTACAGGTCGTGAGAACACCACGTTGTCGAGAACTCCCCCCCACTGCGACAGGTTTGCCCTGTAGCGTTGGATTTTCACGGATTTCAACAGAGGCATAAAAGCAATCCATATCAATGTGAATAATTTTTCGGGTGGAGTTCATGCTGTAAGTGCGGTCAAAATTAGGCGTGTTTTTAGTATATCGAAAAGAAAATAACTGTTCAAGTATACAGTTATTAAAAGCCCGCATTACGTGGGCTAGATAAGAGAATTAACGATCAGAAAGAACGGTTTTATCACCAAACAGGATAACGCGTTCAATAGGATAAACATCAATTTTTTCTTGTTGGTTCATAAAGACTTTACGTGCATCTTCAGCCAATTGAACAAACGGAATTTGTAAATTAATATTTATGGATTTACCCGGTTGTAATGGGGTTTCTAAATTGATTTGCATATCTTGGCTGTAAATAACTTTGCGGTTATTCACATACACGCCTACCCATTGAATGTTTTTAATTGGTTTTTGACCAATGTTAGTGATTTCATGTTTAAATGCACTTAACGCTTGGCCATTTTCATCAACCACCATTTCACGATTACCAATATTGATGGCAAGGTATTTGTCGATGTTATCACTCGCTTTTACCGCTTGTTGGGTTTGTGTTGCTTTTGCGGGTGTTGCTTCTTTTGCAATAACTTGCGTGTTAAATGCTAAACATAATGCACCTAATGAAAGTGCGGTCAGAGATTTTAATGTTTTCATTATTCGATTCCTTATAAAAAAGTGGCAAAATTTTACCCTAACTTCTCAGGTTAATAAATAGCTTCTTTTCCTTTCTTGGATTTTTTGATAAACTGCCAAACAATTTTGGGGCTGATTCTGGATTCGACGGGATTAGCGAAGCCCAAGGTGCACGTCGAGGTGCGGTAGGCCTCGTAAATAAACCGCAAAAAAATAGTCGCAAACGACGAACAATACGCTTTAGCAGCTTAATAACCTGCTCATAGCCTTCGCTCCCCAGCTTCCGCTCGTAAGACGGGGATAAAGCGGAGTCAAATCAAAACGAGATCGTGTGGAAGCCGCCGTTTGAGGATCGAAGCACTAAATTGAATCAAACTAGCTTAAGTTTAGCGTGTCTGTCCGCATGCTTAAGTGAAATTAAAGACGAGACTAAACGTGTAGTACTGAGGGTAGAGTAATTTCGGACGCGGGTTCAACTCCCGCCAGCTCCACCACAAAATAAACCTATCAAGTCCTATGAAAGACTTTAAAGCCTTGAAAATAATGACTTCAAGGCTTTTTTATTGCGCTTTTAACTTCTATCAAACTCTCGAATTTGAGTAGTACGTTTAATCGTTGGAGCTTATTGATTGGTTAAATTGTTGTATTACTAAAGTGCTTAGTAATCGGTAAATTATCAGCTAAAGGAGAAAAAATGAATATTTTATTACTAGACGGTGGTAAAGATTTCGGACATTCACACGGTGAGTTAAACCATACACTTCACAAAAAAGCGAAAGAAGTTTTGACCGCACTTGGACACAATGTACAAGAAACCGTGATTGATGCGGGCTATGATGTTGAAGCAGAAATTGAAAAATTCTTGTGGATGGATGCGGTGATTTGGCAAATGCCAGGTTGGTGGATGCACGAACCTTGGACAGTGAAAAAATATATAGACGAAGTATTAACCGCGGGACACGGCAAGCTTTACCACAGTGATGGTCGCCATCGTGTCAATCCGACTGAAGGCTACGGTACAGGTGGCTTGTTGCAAGGCAAAAAACACATGCTTTCGCTTACGTGGAATGCGCCTGTTGAAGCGTTCACCCGTGAAGGCGACTTCTTCGAAGGCAAAGGCGTGGATGCTGTGTACATGCCTTTCCACAAACTCAACGAATTCATCGGCTTGACCCGTCTGCCGACATTCTTATGTAACGATGTGATTAAAAATCCACAAGTAGAACAATACTTAGCAGACTACCAAGCACATTTGGAAAAAGTATTCGGATAATTATACAATATGAATTTAGAAGGTGAGCATTTTGGCTCACCTTTTTTATTTTTATCTAATCAAATTTCCTAACGGAGTGAGGGAAGAGGAATAGACTGGGTTTAGAGCACACAAGCGGTCAAATCTTGATGGAGATTTGCAAAAACATCTAAAAATCTGGCCGCACTTTAAAATAAAAAGATCTAAACATCCTCAATTTGAAACTGCTTACGCCAGCGATTCGGTGAAATCTTATGTTTTTTTAAGAAGTGCTGACGCAAGGCGGTATCGCTATGAAATCCACTTTGTTCTGCAATATCAGTAATAGATAAATCTGTGCTTTCCAAAAGCTCTCTTGCTCGTTGTAGCCTTGCTTCAATTAACCATTGATTTAATGACATTCCGGTTGCTTTACGAAAATGTCGGGTGAAAGTGCTACGGCTCATTGACAAACGTTTGGCAAGGCTATCAGTCGAATGAAGTGCGGTCAGATTTTCATTTAAATAAGCAAGCAACGCATTGATATTATGATTAGGTGTGGAACGAGAAATAGGGCGTTCGATAAATTGTGCTTGTCCGCCTTCACGATGAGGGGGGATAACCAGCATTCGGGCAATATGATTGGCAATTTTCACACCATATAATTTACGGACAATAGAAAGGCAACAATCCATGGAAGCTGCCGTTCCTGCTGAGGTAATCAGTCGATCTTGTTCTAAATAAATAGGATTTAAATCCCATTTCACCTGTGGAAAGCGACAAGTAAAATCACTATCTCCTAGCCAATGTGTGGTTGCTTTTTTGCCGTTAAGTAGGCCACTGCACGCCAACACATAGGCGCCATAACATAAACCCACTATTGTCGCACCACGTTGATACGCTTGCCGTAATGCTGTTAATAAAGCCTCACTCGGCATCACTTGAGTATCATGCCATCCAGTCATCACAACAATATCGGCATTCTCCAACCACTCTAAACCTCCATCTAAATGTATGTGAAATAGCGAGTTTGTCAGGTTGTCCGAATCGCTAACGATTTTACAGTCAAATAACGGCTTGCCGTTTAAATCCGACATAGAAAAAACGGAATATGCCATCGCAAAATGAATGGGCATCATTTGTTCATACACAATCAAAGCAACTGTGGGTTTATTCATTTTATTTCTCCTACTTTGATATGAGTATAGCACAAAATGACCCGATTGTTACGTTTATTGATTTTTTATCTATTTTTGCGCAATTTTGTTCTCACTATAATATGTTTATTCATTCAATAACGTATAGAAAAGGAAAAACAATGAACTTAAAAACCTTAATTAGCACTACAGCATTGGCTATTAGCGCAAATACTTTCGCCGTAGATCTTGCCTCTAAAAACACTGATAGCTACCAACATATCCGCAATGCCACGGGTCGCCTGAACTACGCAGGGAAAACTTTTTTAATTGATCCGATGCTTGCTGAAAAAGGACGTTATGCAGGCTTTGAAGGGACATTAAATAGCCATTTGCGTAATCCACTTGTGGAATTGCCGATGAAAGCAGAAGATACTTTCAAAGATGTTGATGCCATTATTTTGACTCATACACATGAAGATCATTGGGATGAGGTTGCACAAAAAATTTTACCTAAATCTATCAAAATTTTTGTGCAACATGAACGGGATGGCGACCTACTCAAAGCGCAAGGTTTTACTAACATAACCAGTTTATCGTTAGAAAAACCGGTAGAGTTCGAAGGTATTATTTTAAATAAAACCGGAGGTTCTCACGGCACAACGGAAATGTACGCTGTACCACAATTAGCCGAGATCTTAGATGAGGCGATGGGCGTAATATTCCAAGCGAAAGGCCATACAACGGTTTACTTAGTTGGTGACACAATTTGGACTGCCGAAGTAAACAAAGCCATTAATCGTTATAAACCTGATGTAATGATTATGAACACAGGTGATGCGCGTACCTTAGCTTTTCCGAATGACGGCATTATTATGGGGTTACAAGATGTTGCTCATGCTCGCCAAATGCTACCGAATACAAAACTTATCACGGTGCACATGGATGCGGTAAACCATATGTCTGTGTACCGTAAGGATTTACGCCAATTTGTCCAAGCAAACAAGCTTGAAAATGTAGCAATTCCAGAAGATGGTGAAACAGTGAAGTTTTAAAAACAAGCGGTTTTAATTTTGAATTGAATTTGCAAAAACACCTAAAAATTTGACCACACTTTGTTATAAAAAAGCCATCTGAAATTTCAGACGGCCTTTTTCTAAGAAATAATTTTAATTAATTCCTTCCACTAAAATTGCGCGGCCTGTTGTTGCGCCCAAACGGATGGATTTGAATGCTTGGAAACGCCGAAATCGGGCACGATACGCAATACTTTCCGCAAAACGGGTTTTCTGTTTCAGGAAAACCGCCTGCCGGAAAACTTGACCGCGATGCAGAATATCGCTATTTTTATGGACAAACCCGATGAAGGCGAAATCATCGCGCTGGCGGCGAAAGTCGGGCTGACTGCGGGCGATTTGAACAAATATCCGACCGAATTGTCCGGCGGCATGGCGAAACGGGTAGCATTTTTGCGCCTGCAGCTGTGCGGCTGCGACCTTGCCTTGCTGGACGAGCCGTTCGTCGGTTTGGACCGCGATTTGCGCGATATTTTGGTCGCCATGCTGGTGGAAAAAATCGAGCGGCAGGGCATGGCGTGTATGCTGGTAACGCACGACCGCTTCGAAGCCGCACGCCTGAGCCATGAAATCATGCTGCTTTCCACTAAGGGCATGAACGTGCAAAACGTGATTACCCTGCCTACGCCGCTGTCCGAACGCGATTGGGCTTTTGAAGAAGCCGTGGTGGCAAGAGAGTTTCAGGGGATTCATTATTATGAGTGATAGGAATTTTAATTTCTGACAAACCTTGCGGTTCGTTGCCCTCTCCCTAGCCCTCTCCCACGGGGAAAGGGGATCAGGTTTCTCAAAATCAGAGAGCCGTAGAATTGGGAATCAGATGTCAGGTAAACCTGAAAATGTTCAGGCTCGACAGCCCAATTCCCTCTCCCCGTGGGAGAGGGCTAGGGAGAGGGTAAGCAAGCCGCAGGCTTGCCTCTTTAGCGAAAGATACGAATCTGTTATCCGAACGCGATTCGGTTTTTGAAAAAGCCGTGGTGCCAAGGGGGCAGGGGATTCATTATGAGGTGCTTTATGTTTTCGACTGTGATTACTGCTGCTGTTTTATATATTGCTACAGCAGTAGATTTGTTGGTAATACTATTAATATTTTTTGCTAGAGCAAATACTAGAAAAGAATATCGAGATATTTATATCGGACAATATTTAGGTTCTGTAATTTTAATATTAGTTAGTTTATTTCTAGCTTTTGTTTTGAATTATGTTCCGGAAAAATGGGTGTTGGGTTTATTAGGTTTAATACCGATTTACTTAGGTATTAAAGTTGCTATTTACGACGATTGTGAGGGCGAAAAAAGAGCTAAAAAAGAATTGGATGAAAAAGGGTTGTCAAAATTAGTCGGTATTGTTGCTTTGGTTACAGTTGCTAGTTGTGGTGCAGATAATATTGGACTTTTTGTTCCTTACTTTGTGACTTTAGATCTTGTCGACTTATTAGTTACTCTTCTTGTATTTTTAATATTGATTTTTGTTTTAGTATATACAGCACAAAGATTGGCTAATATTTCAGGTGTTGGTGAAATTGTAGAGAAGTTTAGTCGTTGGATAATGGCTGTTATTTATATTGGTTTAGGGTTATTTATTATTATTGAAAATAATACAATTCAAACAATAATATCAATAATATGAATGATACGGGCATTTGAGTATCTGACAAACCTTCGGCTTGCTTCTTCAATACAAGATACAACCCTGTCCGCCCAATAAATCCATATCCGAAAGCATCTTCATGCAGAATTAAGCCAAACCATGAATAAGTTTTTCACCCACCCCATGCGGCCGTTTTTCGTCGGTGCGGCGGTGCTTGCCATACTCGGCGCATTGGTGTTTTTCATCAGCTCCGGTGCCGTCATTTTGAAATGAAACCAAATCAAAGCCGATTGAACCATCGTCCACTTGGGTACGACCATCACGTCCGCCGGTTGCTGTTGCTGATGTTTTGTAGAAAATTTTCATGATATTGTCCTCAATTCAATATTGGTTAAATGTTTTGGCGTACTGCCGTTGAAAGTGAGTTCATTATATTGAACGGCAATATGAAGTGTTATATGATTTATTCAAATTACTTGCCTATTCCTACAAAATCATGTTCTCAACTGAAACGATAGAACGCTTATTACAAGTTATTCCACATAACGAACTCTATTCATCACCGATTAAAGGCTTATTTCTTCGCCATTCAGATCAACCATTTTGTTACGAAGGTATTATTTAAGAGCCGAGCATTTGCATCGTGTTAAGCGGAGAACGTGAAGTGCAGTTAGGCGAACAATGCTACCGATTTGATAATCAACATTTTATGTTTTGCCCAGTAAACATACCGATGCGTGGCGAGATTAAATGTGCAGAGCCGCAAAAGCCGTTTTTAGTGATGTCGATGAAAATTGATATTGAAAGCGTTAGCAAGATTTTATTAGCAAATCCAAACCTTGTAGATGATGTCCAACAGGGCGACGAAGGTTTTGCACAATGGCATCTGGATGAATCTCTCAAAAATGCTGTTGAACGTCTATTGCTCTTGCACGAAAATCCAAAAGATATTGAGTTTCTTGCACCGCTTATCCAACAAGAAATTTATTATCGACTCCTTATAGGCGAACAAGGTGGCAAATTTAAAGCCATGGTAAGCAATGGATCGCATACCAAAAAAATCGCCCAAGCCACCCATTATCTGCAACAACATTTTAGTGAAACCATCACTGTGGAAACCTTGGCAAATCTAAGTGGCATGTCATTATCTGGATTTCATAGTCATTTCAAGAAGATAACCAGCCTTTCACCGCTACAATATCAAAAATCATTACGTTTGATGGAAGCCAGACGATTGATCGCACAAGAAGGACGAGGTATTACCGAAGCCGCTTACCAAGTCGGCTACGAATCACCTAGCCAATTCAGTCGTGAATACAAACGGTATTTCGGGCATGCGCCCAAGGGGGATATTAAATAGATGGGGCTTAAAGATAGGTTTAAATACACCTAAAAATTTGACCGCACTTTATGATGAAAAAAGTCTGAAACGTTAATTTCAGACGGTTTTTTATTTACCAAGATTTTGTGAAAGACATTAAAAATGAGATAATTCTTAAACCTTTTAAGAGGAATTATTTATAAAGATATTTGGAGAAAGCATGGAACATAAACTTGAGGATATCATTGCGATTTTTAATCAATGTTTTGAAGAAGAATATAATACGCGATTGGTTAAAGGTGGGGATGAGCCGATTTACATTCCTGCAAATGATGAGGTGCCTTATAACGCCATTTACTTTGCGAGAGGCTTTTACAGCAGTGCATTACATGAAATTGCCCATTGGTTAGTGGCGGGGAAAGAGCGCCGTAAATTAGAAGATTTTGGCTATTGGTATGAGCCGGATGGCCGTTCTGAAGAACGTCAACGTGATTTTGAAAAGGTGGAAGTGAAGCCTCAAGCATTGGAATGGATTTTAGCCACTGCGGCGGGATTTCGTTATTTTGCCAGTGCGGATAATTTGAATGGCAATCCGGGAGATACGCAACCATTTAAGCAAGCGGTATATGAACAAGTAAAAACCTATGCAGAAAAAGGCTTACCAAAACGTGCCGAAACCTTGCGTCATGCCTTGGCTCAATTTTATGGCACAGAAGATCGAATTGATTTAGCGAAATTTGATGTTACTCGCATCTAAAGTGCGGTCATTTTTAGGCAGATTTTGCGTCTGTCAATTTTCCTTAAAATCGGCTAAAATAGGCCGATTTTATTTTTGGCTTTAACTTTATAAAAATATGAAAGATTCTATTATTGCAAAACTTGAAAGTTTAAAAGAACGTTATGAAGAATTAGAGGCATTGCTAGGCGATGCGTCGGTAATTTCGGATCAGGATAAATTCCGTGCGTATTCTAAAGAATATTCACAACTTGAAGATGTGGTGAAATGTTTTAATCGTTGGAATCAGCTTAATTCTAACATTGCTGAAGCGGAGTTGATGTTAGATGATCCTGAAATGAAAGAAATGGCAGAGATGGAAATTGAAGAATCCAAAGCCGAAATTGAAGAAGTGGAGCAACAACTTCAAATTCTTTTATTACCGAAAGATCCAAATGATGAATATAACTGCTATTTAGAAATTCGTGCGGGTACTGGTGGTGATGAAGCGGGTATCTTTGCCGGCGATTTATTCCGTATGTACAGCCGTTATGCAGAAAGTAAACGCTGGCGTGTTGAAATGCTCAGCGCAAATGAAAGCGAGCAGGGCGGTTATAAAGAAGTCATCGTCAAAGTAAGTGGTGATGGCGTGTATGGTCAGTTGAAATTTGAATCAGGCGGCCACCGTGTACAACGTGTACCAAAAACGGAAAGCCAAGGTCGTATTCATACCTCTGCTTGTACTGTTGCGGTTATGCCTGAATTGCCTGAATCTGAAATGCCGGAAATCAATCCTGCAGATTTACGTATTGATACCTACCGTTCATCTGGTGCGGGTGGTCAGCACGTTAATACAACAGACTCTGCGGTACGTATTACTCACATTCCAACAGGTATTGTGGTGGAATGTCAGGATGAGCGTTCACAACATAAAAATAAAGCTAAAGCGATGTCTGTATTGGCTTCACGTATTGTTCAAGCGGAGCAAGAACGCCAAGCCGCAGAGCAAGCAGATACACGCCGTAACTTATTAGGTTCAGGCGACCGTTCTGATAAAATTCGTACTTATAACTACCCACAAGGTCGTGTAACAGATCACCGTATCAACTTAACGCTCTATCGCTTAGATGAAGTGATGAACGGCAAAATTGATGAGCTTATTCAGCCGATTATCACTGAATATCAAGCAGATCAATTAGCGGCGTTATCTGAGAGTAATTAATGACCTATCAACAATGGCTTGCCGATGCTGCGCAAGCCTTAAATCAGGTAAATCCGACAGAGAATGGCAAAGTTGATGCGTTAGTGCTATTGCAACACGCAACGGGCAAATCGAGAACGCAAATTTTAGCTTTCGATGAAACGGAAATTGATGAAAAAGTGCGGTTAAAATTGACCGCACTTTTAGATCGTCGTTTAAAAGGCGAACCTATCGCTTATATCCTCGGTGAAAAAGAATTCTGGTCCTTGCCTTTAAATGTGTCTGAAGGAACATTAATTCCTCGCCCTGATACCGAAATTCTCGTAGAAAAAGCATTGCAAATTGCGTTAGAAAAACTGGAAGAAAATCCACCGCACTTTCGTATTCTCGATCTTGGCACTGGCACTGGTGCCATTGCGTTGGCGTTGGCTTCTGAGCTTTCTCTAATTTGTCAAAAAAAGGCTATTCAATTAGATGTCATCGGTGTTGATTTAATGCCTGAAGTCGTCAAATTAGCGCAATCCAATGCAGAAAAAAATCAGCTCAAGGTGCAATTTTTGCAGAGTCGTTGGTTTGAACATGTTGAAGGGCAGTTTGATATTATCGTCAGTAATCCGCCTTATATTGATGAAACCGATGAGCACCTTTTTCAAGGTGATGTGCGTTTCGAGCCTCGTTCGGCGTTGGTGGCGGGCGAAAACGGTTTAGCTGATTTACGTCATCTTATTGAGCGAGCTCCAGTACATTTAAAAGATAACGGTTATTTATTGTTAGAGCACGGCTGGAAACAGGGCGAAGAAGTGCGGTCAATTTTCTGGCAAAATCATTGGCAAGGGGTTGCAACCATACGGGATTATGGCGACAATGAGCGCGTAACGTTGGGATATTGGAAGCGGTAATGAAATACGATCAAAAAGCCTTATATACTGAACTGACTCATTTTTATTTGAGCATTTGTGAGAAAGAGCAACTTGATGAGCCTCGTATAAGAGGGCTTGTTGGAAGCTTAGTACGTAAAGCGCGCCAAGCTATTCCAGAAGAATGGGATGATAAAGCTAAAATTCATCAATTATTGCAGCTCTTCTACGGTGATTGGGGCTTTCATTGTGATACGGACAATTATTTCTATGCTCGCAATTTATACCTTCCGTATATTTTAGAAGAACATGAAGGCATGCCAGTAAGTCTTGGCGCCTTAATCCTTTATTTGGCTGCAAGTTTAAAATTACCGATTTATCCCGTGAATTTCCCGACCCAACTGATTTTACGTGCAGAAGTAGATGGTGAAGTAGCATTTATTGATCCTTGGAGCGGAAAATACATTTCAGTAGATGAATTGAAAAAACTCTATGAAGGCGCCTTTGGTTTTGGCGCTCAAATTCAGCCGGAAGATTTAGCTCGAGCAGATATTCCGATGCTTACCGCACGTTTCCGTCAGCTCGCCAAGAATGCTTTAATTCGTGAAGAACAAAACGATTTGGCTTTTAATTATATCCAATTCTTGTTAGCGGGGAGAAAAGATCCTTACGATATTCGCGATCGTGGCTTAGTGTTGGCGCAAATGGGCGCTTATCCTTCAGCCATTGAGGATTTGGAATATTTTGTAGATCAATGTCCGAATGATCCCACTTCTTCTCTGTTAAAAACTCAACTTTTAGAACTGAAAGGCGAAGCATTGAAAGATGCCAATGCCATCCATTAAAAAGGAAATATTATGCAAAATAAAATTGTAAAAATTGGCAATATTGATGTAGCAAATGATAAACCCTTTGTGCTTTTCGGCGGGATGAACGTGCTTGAAAGTCGCGATATGGCGATGCAAGTTTGTGAAGCTTACGTGAAAGTGACAGAAAAGTTGGGTGTGCCTTATGTTTTTAAGGCATCTTTCGATAAAGCTAACCGTTCTTCAATTCATTCTTACCGTGGTCCAGGCATGGAAGAAGGTTTAAAAATTTTCCAAGAGATAAAAGAAACCTTTGGTGTGAAAGTGATTACCGATGTGCACGAAATCTATCAATGTCAGCCTGTTGCGGATGTAGTGGACGTGATTCAGTTACCGGCATTCTTAGCTCGTCAAACCGATTTAGTCGAAGCCATGGCAAAAACCGGTGCGGTAATTAACGTGAAAAAACCACAATTCTTAAGTCCAGGTCAAATGGGGAACATTGTAAATAAGTTTGAAGAATGTGGTAACGATAAAATTATCCTTTGTGATCGTGGTTCAAACTTCGGTTACGATAATTTAGTGGTGGACATGTTAGGCTTCGGCGTAATGAAAAAAGTGTCTAAAGGCAGTCCAGTTATTTTTGACGTAACCCATTCATTACAATGCCGTGATCCGTTTGGTGCTGCTTCAGGCGGTCGTCGTGAACAAGTGACAGAATTAGCTCGTTCTGGTTTAGCAATTGGTATTGCAGGCTTATTCTTAGAAGCGCACCCAAATCCAAATCAAGCAAAATGTGATGGCCCTTCTGCATTGCCACTTTCGGCATTAGAAGGCTTTGTCTCACAGATGAAAGCCATTGATGATTTAGTGAAATCTTTCCCTGAATTAGATACCTCTATTTAATAGATAAGTGCGGTTGAAAACAGCGTTGTTTTTGACCGCACTTTTGTTCTGTAAAAGGAGATAACAATGAATATCGTATTTTTAGACAGCACGGCAATTCCAAAACATATTCCTATTCCTCGTCCAAGCTTTCCGCATAACTGGGTAGAGTATGAATATACTTCTGCGGAGCAAACCATTGAGCGAGCCAAAGACGCGGATATTATTATCACCAGTAAAGTGATTTTAAGCCGTGAGGTGTTGCAACAACTACCTAAATTAAAATTGATTGCTATCACCGCAACAGGCACCAATAACGTGGATTTAGACGCGGCAAAAGAATTGGGTGTGACGGTTAAAAATGTGACGGGTTATTCTGCCACGACCGTACCTGAGCATGTGTTGGGGATGATTTTTGCGTTAAAACACAGCTTGGCTGGCTGGCAGCGCGATCAAATCACTGGAAAATGGACTGAGAGTAAACAGTTCTGCTACTTTGATTATCCCATTACAGATGTTAAAGGTTCAACGTTAGGTGTGTTTGGAAAAGGCTGTTTAGGTACAGAAGTGGGGCGTTTAGCAGAACTTTTAGGTATGAAAGTCCTTTATGCTGAACATCGAAATGCGACAACTTGCCGTGAAGGTTACACGCCTTTTGAAGAGGTGTTAAAACAGGCCGATATTCTGACATTGCATTGTGCATTGACTGAAACAACTAAAAATTTAATCAATCAAGAAACCTTGTCACTTTGTAAGAAAGGGGCGTATTTAATCAATACTGGTCGCGGTCCATTGATTGATGAGCAAGCAGTTTGTGACGCATTAAAATCAGGGCAATTAGGTGGTGCCGCATTAGATGTGTTAGTGAAAGAACCACCAGAGAAAAACAATCCACTGATTGAATTAGCGAAAACGATGCCGAATTTAATTATCACACCTCATATTGCTTGGGCGAGTGATAGTGCGGTAACCACGCTAACGAAGAAAGTGACGCAAAATATTGAAGATTTCGTTCAACAATTAAATCAAAAATAATGAATTTACCTATTTCTTTATACGTCGCTCTGCGATATTGGCGTGCAAAAAGCGCCGATCGTTTTGGGCGACTTGTTGCTAATTTGGCAAGCTTTGGCATCGTACTGGGTGTGATGGCATTGATTATTGTGCTTTCTGTTATGAATGGATTAGAAGGCCATCAAAAACAACAGGTGCTTTCGAGCATTCCACATGCGATTATTAGCCAAGACGCGCCTATTTCGGCAGAAAAAACGCTTGAAAATACACCGCACTTTGTGCAAAAAGCCGTGCCGATTAATACCACGAATGTCGTGTTTCAAACAGCAAAAGGTGTAAGTGCGGGACAAGTGATTGGTGTTCAGTCTTTTTCAGATGATCCTTTACTGGAAGGTTTCGAACCGAGTCAATTTAATCAACTTTTACCGCAAGGTGAGTTTAAGTTGATTATTGGCGATAGGCTGGCACAAAAACTAGGCTTGGCTATGGGCGATAAAGTTCGCTTAATGATTACGGAAAACAGCCAATACACTCCATTTGGTCGTGTGCCGATGCAGCGTTTGTTTACAGTGAGTGAGATTTACTATGATTATGGTGAAGCCTCAGGTTACGAGGTTTTTGCTAATTTAGTAGATATTGGTCGCCTAATGCGTATTCAGCCTGGCGAGGCACAAGGCTATCGTTTATTCCTGGATGATCCTTTCCAAATCACAGAATTACCAACCTATTTCAAAGAGAGTCATATCACCGATTGGCGTGTCCAAAAAGGGGAGTTTTTCCAAGCGGTTCGTATGGAAAAAAATATGATGGGTTTGTTGATTAGCTTAATTATTGTTGTTGCGATTTCCAATATTGTGACCTCATTAAGTTTAATGGTGGTGGATAAACAAGGAGAAATCGCTATTTTACAAACGCAAGGTGTCACTAAATCCCAAGTACGTTCGATCTTTATTTATCAAGGTTTATTGGTGGGGCTAGTGGGCACATTGATTGGTGCTGTACTGGGCGTATTAATCACCTTAAACCTTGGGGCAATTTTAAGTGCGGTCAATCCGAACGGTGTTTTCTTGCCAACATCCATTGAGCCTGTGCAAGTCATTGTTGTGATTGCCTTTTCTTTATTATTATCTTTATTATCAACCATTTATCCAGCTTATCGTGCGGCAAAAACTGAGCCAGCGGAAGCATTACGTTATGAGTAAAATATGAATAACTACTTATTAGAATGCCAAAATATTAATAAATTTTACCAAGAAGGCGAGAACCAAACCCAAGTATTAAAAGGCGTAAGCTTTGCCATGAAACCACAAGAATTAGTGGCAATTGTGGGGAGTTCAGGTTCGGGAAAAAGTACTTTATTACACACCTTAGGTGGCTTAGATCAGCCAAGTAGTGGGGAAGTGTTTATTAAAGGACAATCTTTGCAAAAAGCGTCTGAAAGTGAATTGGCTAAATTACGTAACCAAAATCTAGGTTTCGTGTATCAATTTCACCATTTAATGGCGGATTTTACCGCGTTAGAAAATGTGATGATGCCGATGTTAATTGGTCGTCAGAATAAAACAGAGGCAAAAGATCGTGCTGAAAAAATATTGGGCGCAGTTGGTTTAAGTCATCGAATTACTCACCGTCCATCTGCACTTTCGGGCGGTGAGCGTCAACGTGTGGCGATTGCGCGCGCATTGGTGAATAATCCCGCTATCGTCTTAGCCGATGAACCAACTGGTAACTTAGATCATAAAACCACAGAAAGTATTTTTGAGCTAATTCAAACCTTGAATGCTGAACAAAACATAGCGTTTTTATTGGTGACACATGATATGTCATTAGCGCAAAAATTGTCTCGTTGCTTAACCATGCAAGACGGTATTTTGAAGGAAGGTGCATAATGAATACGCCTTTTTTCATTAGTTGGCGTTATCAACGAGGTAAGCAAAAGAATCCATTGGTAGCGTTAATTTCAAAATTCTCTGCTATCGGTATCGCCCTTGGTGTGGCAGTGCTGATTGTGGGATTAAGTGCGATGAATGGTTTTGAGCGTGAATTGAATTCACGTATTTTGGCGGTCGTGCCACATACGGAAATCACCGTTAATCCACATGCCAATGAAGCCACATTAAACCATTGGCAAAAGCTAGCAGATCGTCTAAAAACGAACAAAAAAATTACCGCACTTTCACCTTTTGTGAGTTTTACTGCCTTAGTTGAAAATGGCAATAAACTTAAAGTTGTACAAGTGAAAGGGGTCGATAAACAAGCTGAAGATCAAGTGAGTTCTCTTGGTAAGTTTGTGGAAGGCGATGGCTGGCAAAAATTCGCAGAAGAAGGCGGATTGGTGCTGGGCTCTGGTATTGCCAAAGCGTTAGATGTTAAAGCAGGCGATTGGGTGTCGTTATTAATCTCTCAACCGAATGGTGAAGATCAAATGGCTCAGCCTAATCGTGAGCGTGTTCAAGTGACCGCTATTTTACGTTTAGATGGTCAGTTAGACCATAGCTATGCCTTACTGGCATTACCTCAAGCGCAAGAATTAATGGGATATCGCGAAGATCAAATTACCGGTGTTGAATTGAAAGTTGATGATCCATTTAAAGTACAAGAAATGGATTATTCGATGCTGAATGATTATCCGCAACTGCTTTATATTCAAAACTGGGTGGCAAAATTTGGCTATATGTATCGTGATATTCAACTTATCCGTACCGTGATGTATATCGCGATGGTGCTTGTAATTGGGGTGGCGTGTTTTAATATCGTGTCAACCTTAATTATGGCAGTAAAAGATAAGCAAGGTGATATTGCGATTATGCGAACCCTAGGGGCAAATAATGGCTTCATTAAGCAGATCTTCATTTGGTATGGTTTACTTGCAGGGATGAAAGGGTGTCTGATTGGTATCGTGTTAGGTGTCGTACTTGCACTGAATCTTACGCCGATTATTCAAGGCATCGAGACATTACTCGGTAAAAAATTGTTATCAGATGGTATCTATTTCGTTGATTTCTTGCCAAGTGAATTACATTGGTTCGATGTTGTATTAGTTCTCGTGGCGGCATTAGTATTGAGTTTACTCGCGAGTCTTTATCCAGCCAGTCGAGCCGCGAAGTTACAGCCGGCTCAAGTATTGAGTAATCATTAATAAAAAAATCAGGGATTAAGTATTTAATCCCTGATTTTTTATTGTTCAACCGTTAATCATTATTGGTTTTCTTTATCTGTTTTTAATAAACCAGATGAACCTTCAGAATAATCACGTGGCGGCTCTTCAGATTTACTTTCTGATGAGGCAGTCACTAGCTGTTGAGTAAATAAACCTTTATTGGCAGGTTTATTACCGAGTAAAGCTTCAGAGGAAACCGCGTAATGACGATACAGTTTTTGATAATCGCCAATTAAGGTTTTAAATAATTCGGCACTTTCAGCAAAATGTTTTTCAAGTTGTGCTTGTTGATCGCTTAACTGTGTTTTCACTTCTTTCAGTTCAGCTTCAGTCTGAACTTGTTTTTTAACTGAACCTTTCGTTAAACGTAATAATCCGTAGCCTAAGATTACGCCAACCACAAGCCCAATCACAGCGGCTTGCCATATTTCTGGTATCCATGATTGCATACATTACTCCTTATTTTGAATTCAGTGTTTAGTTTAAAGGAAAAACAAAAAGGTTTCTTTGCGGTTGATCACATTTTGAAAAAAGCATTGTTTACACAGCTGCAATAATCACGATTTCGACTTTCCAATCAGGATCCGCAAGTTTTGCTTCTACCGTTGCTCGGCTTGGTGGATTTTGGCTATCTACCCATTCATCCCATGCTTGGTTGAGTTGAGCATAATCAGCCATATCCGCAAGGAAGATTTGCGTGGTAAGAATTTTACTTTTTTCAGAACCAATTTCAGCCAATAAATTATCGATCAGTGAAAGGACTTCTTTGGTTTGCTCGTAAGCATTTTGCTTAACGGTTTTTTCCGGTACTTGGCCGGCAAAATAGGCAGTATTGTTATGAATAACCACTTCAGAAAAGCGTTTGCTTGGTTGAATGCGTTGAATCGACATAATGGCTCCTTTTTGATGAAGATAATTCCATTCTAAAGGTGGTTTTAGACTTTGTAAATCAAGAAATTGTGAGATAAAATAATTGAGAATTTTTATCAACTAAAGAAAACTATGAAACTCCTGATTTCGAATCAATATGGCGCCATTGTCATGGCATTATTGCCTTTTGTTTATGGTATGTTATTAGCCTCACCTGTTTGGGCACATTTCTTTTTGCTTTTAGCTTGGTTCACCATGTATTTGCTGAGTTACCCAATGCTTAGTCTCTTTAAAGGCAAAAATATGGCGGAATATAAAAAGTGGACCATCATCTATGGTGTTGCAGCTTTTTTATTTGCGCTTCCTGCCATTTTTTATAACTGGCAAATTCTTTTCTTTATTGCAGCCATGTTTCCTTTTGTGTTGGTGAGTATCTATTACACCAAGAAAAAAGATGAACGTAATCTTCTCAATGATTTAGCGGGTATTGCGATTTTTGCTCTTGCAGGTATGGGATCCTATTATTTTTCTGACCGCACTTTTGACGAAAAAATCTGGTGGGTGGCGCTGTATCCAAGTCTCTTTTTTATAGGCACGACGCTTTATGTCAAATCAATGATGCGTGAACGCAAAAATCCGCTTTATCTCAAAGCCTCTATTATTTTCCACGTGCTTTGTGTACTCGGTTGCTTGTTTACCCAACAATATGTCTTATCACTTGCTTTTGTGCCGGCGTTAATTCGTGCCATTTATTTACCAACCAAGAAACTTTCGGTTAAGCAAGTCGGTCTAATAGAATTCGGAACATCCGCCATTTTTTTGATTATTTTATTGATAGCGACATTATAAGATGAAGACATTAGCCAAACTTTTACTCCTCACCACGCTTACCTTAAGCAGTTCAGCATTTGCGATGAAAACTATTGATTTGGTCGATAAAGCGCAAATGACGGAGCAGCAAAAAATGGATCTGGCGCAAAAACTGGCTGAGAAACAAGATTGGAAAGCCGTTTTTGAAATTATGTATCCTTTAGCTTTGGAAGGTAATTTACAAGCTCAAAGCAATTTAGGGATGCTTTATAATTTAGGTCGCGGAGTAGATGAAAATAAAGAGTTGGCTTATTGGTGGTTTAGCGAAGCTGCTGAGCGAGGCAGTATTAAAGCTATCAATAATTTGGCGGTCATGTATTTCAACGGCAACAACTATGTAAAACAAGATACCGCTCAAGCAATTAAATTATTTGAAACCAGTGCGACAAAAGATCCTGATGCCATGCTTACATTAGGGGAAATTTATACCAATCAGAAAGAGTTTACCAAAGCCTTTGAATGGTTCCAAAAAGCCGCAAATGCGGGCAGCAATGAGGGGAGATTCCGTTTGGCTCGTTTGTATGAAGAAGGGATTGGGACACAAGTCAATATTGGTTTGGCCAAATTGCTTTATTTGGAAATTATGAATACGGCGAAAAAGGATGAAATCAAAGAAATCGCCAGACAGCGATTACAACGTTTAAGCTTGTATTAAAAAAGTGCGGTTGATTTTAACCGCACTTTTTTTATTTCACCTCCGCCCCTTTCAACCAGCGTCTGACCCAACTGCGGTTTGGTATTAAGTTATGAATCAAATCTTCGCTCATCGGTAAGGGCTCGCCATAAATTAAGGAGGCCAGTGTCTCACCTAAAAATGGCGCAGAAGTTAATCCTCTAGAGCCTAATGCACCGATTAAATAGAGATTAGGGTAGTTTGAAGCCTGTTCTATTGGCTGTTTACGGCGTCGTAAATTAAACAAATTTTGATACTGTGTTTGCTGAGCAGAAAAATGAGGAACAGCGCCCATCATTGGTGTGAGATCACGAACCGAACAACGCACACCGATTCGAGCAAGATTACCCGATGTATCTACTTCTTTTGTCCAATCTTCAGGTATATTTTGCTGAATTTTTTGTTGGTTTTCTTGTTGTTCAGTGAGGCTAAATTCACGAGTCGCATTATCACGAACATGACTGGCACCAATACAATGACTGGTTTTCGCTTGATCGACTGGCGTCAGGTAGCCGTCATAGCACAACACAGTTTTGAGTTTTAGCAAGTTTTCTGATGTTGGAATTTGGCTCACTTGTCCGCGAACTGGGTAGAGTGGCAGTTTTTGTGTTTGTTCAAACTCAGTGAGTTTATGCCCATTTGCTAAAACAACCACTTCATGGCAGAAAGTTTCATTTTCAGCAGTTTTGATTTGCCAACCATTTTCTGTTTGAGAAAGTGCGGTTACTTTTTGTGATGTTTTAATCTGGACACCTTGTTTTTCTAAAAAGGCAAAAGCATGCTGAACTAACTGACGTGGCGCAAGCCAAGCGCCTTGTGGAATAAAACCGCCACCAAAAGGTAATGGTAAGCCCACTTTTTCACTTAATTCAGATTGGTTTAATGACTGATATAAATCAGAAGGCAAATTCAGCTCAGCAATTTTATTTAATTTACTTTCTGTTTTGTCATTGTAAGCGCAAAGCGCGACACCACAGAACTCATGTTCAAATTCGATTTGTTGTTGAATTGCCCATTGTAGAAATTGATGGCCATAGGCAAAGGCATGAATATAAAAACGAATATTGCGCTCGTTGTCATCGCTCAGTTGCGGATAAAAAGCGCCTTGTTTATTGCCGGATGCATTGAGAGCGGTTTGTTCATCTTCGCAATAAATTGTAATTTTAGCCCCACGTTTAACCAATGAAATGGCTGTACAAAGCGAGGCTATCCCGCCACCAATAATGGCAATATCTTGTTCTTTGAGATTGGCTGGCTGACTATGAAACCAGGGCGTAGAAAGTGCGGTTGGTTTTTCCTGCGTTTTTTGACCAGAAAGACATTCCCGTTTTTTACCAAAGCCTTTGCGTTTCTTAATATTAAAGCCCGCATTTTCTAAGCCTTTTCTAACCGCACTTGCCGCAGTGAAGGTCGCAAAGGTGCCTTGTGGCTTGGTAAAACGAAACATTTGCTGATAAAGCTGCTCATTCCACATGTCGGGGTTTTTACTCGGTGCAAAACCATCTAAAAACCACGCATCAATTTTACCATTTATATAATCGCCCAGTTGTGGCAGATTTTCAGCTACATCGCCAAACCAAAGATCTAACGTGGTTTCATCAAAATGAAAACGATAGCAACCTTGAATGGGATTAAGCCAATGCTGTTGTAAATGCTGAGCAAGATGAGAAAATTGCGGATAGGCTAAATGGGCTTGTTGTAATGCATCAAGTGGCAAAGGGTATTTTTCAAAAGAGATAAAATAAAGGCGTTTTAAAGGCGAATCAGGGTGTTTTTGACGAAATTCACGGAATAGCGTGGTCACCGCAAAGAAATTTAATCCTGTGCCAAACCCCGTTTCAGCAATAACAAAGTGGGCTTCTTGATAATTAACCCAACGTTCCCACAACTGATTACCTTCTAAAAACACATAGTGGGTTTCCGCTAAACCATCTTGATTAGAAAAATACACATCATCAAATTTATCTGAAACAGGCGTATTTTCTTGGTTAAAATGAATTTTTGCATGCTGAATGGTGAACATGTGTTAGCCCTTTTTTGCCTTATCAAATTCTTTTATAATAGCACGGAAATTTTGAGTCGGTTAAAACTTAACTGGTCGAACAAATGAATTATTGCTTGCAATATTTTCATTTCATAGTAAATTGCGTTCAGCTAACAACTGTAAGTTGAATTAAATTTCCCCTAAATTATAAGGAATAAAGAATGAAAAGAGCTGTAATTACTGGTTTTGGTATTATTTCAAGTATCGGTAACAACAAAGAAGAAGTTTTGGCTTCATTAAAAGCAGGTAAATCTGGTATTGAAGTCGTGCCTGAGTTCATTGAAATGAAAATGCGTAGCCATGTTGCCGGCACAATCAAACTTGATCCAAGCGAGCATATCGATCGTAAAGTGTATCGTTTTATGGGTGATGCGGCAGCTTATGCATACCTTTCTATGCGTGAAGCAATTGAAGATTCAGGTTTAACAGAAGATCAAGTTTCAAATGACCGTACAGGTCTTGTAATCGGTGCAGGTACTGGTTCAGCACATAACCAATTAGTAGCTTGTGATGCAGTACGTGGTCCACGCGGTGTGAAAGCGATTGGTCCTTATGCGGTAACTAAAACGATGGCATCAAGTGTGTCAGCTTGTTTAGCAACCCCTTACAAAATCCGTGGTGTGAACTACTCAATCAGCTCAGCTTGTGCAACATCTGCACACTGTATCGGTCACGCAGTTGAATTAATTCAATTGGGTAAACAAGATGTGGTTTTCGCGGGTGGTGCGGAAGAATTATCTTGGGAATGTGCAACTGAATTCGATGCAATGGGTGCCGTTTCAACTAAATACAATGATACCCCAGAAAAAGCGTCTCGTGCTTACGATGCAAACCGTGATGGTTTCGTTATCGCAGGCGGTGGTGCTGTTGTAGTGGTTGAAGAATTAGAACACGCATTAGCACGTGGCGCAAAAATCTACGCAGAAATCGTGGGTTATGGCGCAACTTCTGATGGTTACGACATGGTAGCGCCAAGTGGTGAAGGTGCAGAGCGTTGTATGAAACAAGCAATGGCAACGGTAGATACGCCAATTGATTACATTAACGTACACGGTACATCAACACCAGTTGGTGACGTGAAAGAATTAGGGGCAATCAAAAATGTATTTGGTGACAAAATCCCTGCGATTTCTTCAACTAAATCAATGACCGGTCACTCTTTAGGTGCTGCCGGTGCGCACGAAGCAATCTATACCTTATTAATGTTACACAATGACTTCATTGCACCAAGCATTAATATCGAAACATTAGACGAAGCGGCAAAAGGCTGCAACATCGTGACTGAAACAAAAGAAAATGCAGGCTTACAAACTGTAATGTCAAACAGCTTTGGTTTCGGTGGCACAAACGCAACTTTAGTGTTCAAACGCTATAACGGCTAATTAAAAATGTCTTAAAATTAACCGCACTTTAGGTCATCCAAAGTGCGGTTTTTTCTTATAATCTCTCCCTTTCTCCTTAATCATCATAGAAATTGATGCTTAAAATGTGATCCAGCTCAAAATTTTGAATAAAAGAATAAAAAATTTTTATTTTTATAAAACTCCATATAAAACTACGATTTTCTATCTTTTACATTAATTATCTTTATTAAAATCTTAATATTTGAATTTTATTAGTGTTTAATGCTTTTTAATTCATTTTTTTAGACTTTTCTCATACTGGACAAGCCATTTTCTTTCGGTATGATGTTTCCATTGTTTTGACACGAATCGTAACAAATAAAAGTGCGGTCAGTTTTAGGAGTAAAATATGAAGAAATTATCCGGTGCGGAAATGGTGGTTCAGTCTTTGCGTGACGAAGGCGTTGAGTATTTATTTGGTTATCCAGGCGGTGCCGTATTGGATATTTATGATGCAATCCATACTCTTGGTGGGATTGAGCATATTTTAGTTCGTCATGAGCAAGCTGCGGTACATATGGCAGATGGTTATGCGCGTGCGACAGGTAAAGTGGGTTGTGTGTTAGTCACATCAGGACCAGGTGCGACCAATGCGATTACGGGTATTTTGACCGCTTATACTGATTCGGTACCAATGGTGATCATTTCAGGTCAGGTAATGAGTAGCTTAATCGGTCGTGATGCGTTCCAAGAATGTGATATGGTGGGGATTTCTCGTCCAGTGGTTAAGCACAGCTTTATTGTTAAAAAAGCAGAAGACATTCCAGGTATCTTGAAAAAAGCCTTTTATATTGCTTCAACAGGCCGTCCAGGTCCCGTTGTCGTAGACATTCCAAAAGATACCGTAAATCCAACTTTAAAATATCCTTACGAATATCCAAAATCTGTTGAGCTTCGTTCTTATAATCCAACGGTAAATGGTCATAAAGGTCAAATTAAGAAAGCGTTAAAAGCATTATTAGTGGCTAAAAAGCCGGTTTTATTCGTCGGTGGTGGTGCAATTGCAGCAGGCTGTCATGAGGAATTAACGCAATTTGCACAACGTTTAAATTTACCGGTAACTTCATCATTAATGGGTTTAGGTGTGTATCCAAGTACCGATAAACAATTCTTAGGTATGCTTGGGATGCACGGGACTTACGAAGCCAATACAGCCATGCATGAAAGTGATTTAATCCTTGGTGTTGGCGTTCGTTTTGATGACCGTACCACTAACAATTTAGATAAATATTGCCCGAATGCAAAAGTGATTCAGATTGATATTGATCCAACCTCTATTTCTAAAAACGTCCCTGTTGCGATTCCAATTGTAGGTAACGCGAAAAATGTATTGGATGAGTTCTTAAGCTTATTAGGTGAAGAAATTGGTTCGCGTCCTCAAAACCAATTAGAAGATTGGTGGAAACAAATTGATGAATGGAAAGCGAAAAAATGCTTGGATTTCGACCGCACTTCAGGTGTCATCAAACCACAGCAAGTAATGGAAGCCGTATATCGTATTACAAAAGGCCAAGCTTATGTAGCATCGGATGTAGGTCAGCATCAAATGTTTGCCGCATTACATTATCCATTTGATTTACCGCGTCGTTGGATCAACTCAGGTGGTGCAGGTACGATGGGCTTCGGTTTACCGGCTGCATTAGGGGTAAAACTTGCGCATCCTGAAGCAACTGTGGTTTGTGTAACGGGTGATGGCAGTATTCAAATGAATATCCAAGAGCTTTCAACAGCAACGCAATACGGTATTCCTGTTGTGGTAATTTGTTTGAACAACCACTTCTTAGGTATGGTAAAACAATGGCAAGATTTGATTTACTCAGGCCGCCATTCTCAAACTTATATGAATTCTTTACCGGATTTCGTGAAGTTAGCCGAATCTTATGGTCATGTGGGAATTCAAATTTCTACACCAGATGAATTAGAAAGCAAATTAAAAGAAGCCTTCAGTATTAAAAATAAATTGGTCTTTGTTGATATTAACGTTGATGAAACCGAACACGTTTACCCAATGCAAGTTCGCGGCGGGGCGATGAATGAGATGATTTTAAGCAAACCACAAGAGGAGAAAGAATAATGCGTAGAATTTTATCTGTTTTATTAGAAAATGAATCCGGTGCATTATCTCGTGTGGTCGGCTTATTTTCCCAACGTGCATTTAACATTGAAAGCTTAACTGTGGCACCAACTGATGATCCAACGCTTTCTCGTATGACGATTGAAGCGGTGGGTGATGAGCAAGTACTCGAACAAATCGAAAAACAACTTCACAAATTAGTGGATGTGTTTAAAGTTATTAACTTGAGTGAACATGAGCACGTTGAGCGTGAAGTGTTGTTAGTGAAAGTACGTGCAACGGGTTCATCACGTGATGAGTTAAAACGTTTAGCCGATATCTTCCGTGGTCAGATTGTGGATGTAACAACAAAATCCTACACAATTCAATTAACAGGTACAAAAGATAAATTAGATGCTTTTGTTGAGGCTGTGAAGGAAGAAAGTACATTACTTGAGATTGTTCGTTCAGGCTTAATTAGTCTTTCCCGTGGTGAGAAAAATATTCTCTAATGATGTAGAAAGTGCGGTTAAAAATGACCGCACTTTTGAAAACGAAAAAAGGAAGTCATGATTGACTTCCTTTTTGTTTATTCTGAATGAATGTTAAGCTTCTGATTTATTAGTTAATGCGATATATAAACAAACTGCAAAACCGGCAATTAAAACATAAGGCGTAAAGGTTGGAACGCCAGTAGGAGCGGCTGCGAAACCAAAGTTATGTGCCGCTGCTGCACCCAGTAGCATACCGAGCACAAATAATGCTGAGTCATTATTTCCTTCACCAATATTGACTAATTGTTTGCCTGGACAACCACCGCCTAATGCAAAGCAAAGGCCGCAAAGTGCCATAGAAAGGAAATTGTAGAGATAGTCATTATGTGCGATAGGTTGTTTTTCAAAGCCTAAATGGAATTGACCTAATAATGCATTGGTTATTGCTGCAAAGACTATCAGTGCAATCACACCATTTAATAAATGAGCATCACGGAAGAGGACAAAGTTTCGGAATGCCCCTATTGTGCAAAAACGCGATTTTTGCATCAGCACACCGAGAAGTAATCCGCCAGCAAGTGACATCCAAATAGCCGCATGTTGTGCACCAGGCCCTTTTTCAGAGGTATAAATCGCTAGATTTTCACCAAATTTAAATTGGGTTAAGGCTAAAACAAGCAAAATCACGGCAAAGATTGGACCGATTAAGCCAGAAGATTGGCTTTGTTCCTTAGATTTACCTAATGAGAATCCTCGATTTGCGAAGAAAATGCCGCCTAATACACCAGCAAATAATCCTACAATACCTGCAATAGCAGTGAGATCACCGCCACCTAATCGTAAATAAGCACGCCATGGGCAGCCTAAGAAAATGAGCGCACCAAGCATTGCAAAAAAGCCTAAGCTAATACGAGCAAGTGGAGCAGAGCCACCACGAGGTTTAAATTCCTTAGATAAGAATGCACTGGAGAGTGCTCCTAAAACTAATCCAATGAGTTCTGGGCGAAGGTATTGCAATGGAGCAGCGTGGTGTAATCCAAGCGATCCGGCTGTATCGCGTAAGAAACAAGCCGCACAAAATCCCATATTACCAGGATTGCCATTGTAAGTGAGTAGTGGCGCAACGATACCAAGTGCAGCACCTGCAACCACAGGCCAAGTTAAAATTTTCATAATTAGACCCTTGTGATATCTGAAGTTAAATTGAATTGTGTGTTTTTAATAATAAAAACAAAGGTATTGTAGAAAGAGTTGAAAAATAAAGAAAGTTTATTTTTTTGAAATTGTGAGCAGGATCAAAGATTAATTGATAATGAGAACAGCTTGTTTAATTACTGTAAAAAAATAAAAGTGCAGTTAAATTTAACCGCACTTAGGATATATTATTCAGCCGGGTACCAATGCAGATGTTCAAAGGCTATCTGACACGCTTCTCCTTCTTTCGGACCTGTATCTCGTCGTCCAATTTGAACACGAATATCTTGATCACCAACTTGGATATTATAATCCGTCACTTCACCAAGATAGGAACGACGTTTTACGACACCAGGAATTCCACCTTGTTGAACAAATTCAATGTCAGATGGACGGCTTGCCAATATTGCTTTCCCTTGTGAAAGTAAGTCATTATTCGGCATTTCTGGAAGATTAAAAATACCATCAATTTTATCAATATGAATACCTTGTGATGACAGGTTTACATTTAATTGATTTGATAACCCGATAAAATTGAAGACAAACTTGTTAGCTGGGTTGTTATAAATATTTAATGGGGTATCAATTTGTTGTACCGCTCCTTTCTTCATAACCATAATACGATCTGAAAGTGCCATCGCTTCAGATTGGTCATGAGTCACATAAATAATTGAGAACCCAAATTTTTTCTGTAATGCCTTAATTTCAAACCGCATTTCTTCGCGAAGATGTGGGTCTAAGCTTGATAATGGTTCGTCTAGTAACATGACGTCTGGGTTAATTGCTAATGCTCTAGCTAGTGCCACACGTTGTTTTCCGCCACCAGATAAATCATCAGGGCTTTTCTTGGCAACACTAAGTAAATTAGTGTGTCTTAGCGCATCGGTTGTTCGTTTTTCAATTTCTTGGGCTGAAATATTTTTGAGTTTTAACGGAAAGGCAACGTTATCATATACCGTCATATGTGGCCATACCGCAAAGGCCTGAAAGACCATACCGAAATTGCGTTTCTCAGGCGGAAGATAGAAATTGTTTTTCTTCGATGACAGTAATTTATCACCGACTTTAATTTCCCCACCATCTAAGTCTTCAAAGCCTGCAATCATTCGTAGGGTAGTTGTTTTTCCACAACCTGATGGCCCTAGCATAGAGAAACATTCGCCTTTTTCGATAGAAAGGTTAAGATCTTCAATGGCAATAACATCACCAAATTTTTTCATGACATGATTTAATTGAATATAGCTCATCTTTTACTCCTAACCTTCTATTTTTGAGTTTTCTTTTCAGCATAACGTTTAATAACAGTTTGGCCTAACACAATGATTATTAGGGCAATACCCGCTAATGCTGCAGAATAAACCGTTTCACCGTCTTCATTTAGAGTATAAATTGCGACACCAATGGTTCGTGTAGAAGGACCATATAACATAACAGAAACAGTCAATTCACGTAGAGCTGGAAGGAAAATCAGGAAGAAAGCGGCAATCATCCCTGGTCTTACGAGTGGGATAACAATATCTTTTAAGGATTGCCACATACTTGCTCCACATGCTCGAGAAGCTTCAACTAATGAATCATGCACTTGCTCAAGTGCAGCAGAGTTGGCTTTGAGTGAGAAAGCCATATAACGTGCAATGTAAGCAATTAAAATAATCCAAACTGTATTGTAGAGATTGATACCAAATTTACCACTCCACGCAAGGATCACCCCAAGAGCAATTACAGAGCCAGGTACGGAGAATGGCAACATACCTAAGAACTCAAGGATGCCTTTTCCGCGAACACGCATTTTAACGATAACATAAGAAATCATTACCCCTGCAAACATGGTAATCAATGCTGCAGCGAGACCGAGAGTCACGCTATTGCGAATTGCATCTTTTGTTAACTGCCATTCAAATAAGATGAATTTATAGTTATCTAATGTGAGATTTTCCCATGTAATTGGCAATCCATAGGTTTTTAATCCGCCAACAAGGAAAATCGTGACTGTAGGCAATACGATTGTAAAGGCGATGTAGAGTAAGCAAATAACAAGCAACGGTTTTCTCAAACCACGAAGTTTTACTTCGATAGGTCTAAAGCTTTTACCTGCAATAATTTGGAATCGACCTTTATTTAAGATTTTGTTTTGTAACCAAATAATCAGTGCCGCAGTGAATACTAAAACAGTTGCAAGTACAGTACCGGTACGAATGGCTTCAAAACTACCCGCACTTTGGTGAATACGTTCATAAATGAGGGTTGGAATGTTGAAAATACCATTTTCTACGCCTAGTACGGCAACAGTACCAAAGTGAGCCATAGAATAGAGCATAATGAGTAATGCACCAGAAAGAATACTTGGCATGACGAGTGGAATGGTAATTTTACGTGTAATGGTAAAGAGACTTGCGCCTGAGATTCTCGCTGATTCTTCTAATGTAGGATCCATGCGCTCCAATGCACCACAAACTTGGATAAAGACGAATGGGAAAAGATACATCGTTTCTACAGCCATAATACCGGCGTAGCTATAGATATTAAAAATAGGTCCATCAAATCCTAAATCCATGAAGAATTGGTTAATGTAGCCAGAACGTGGTGAAAGTAACATTTTCCAAGCTAATGCCCCAATGAAAGAAGGAAGCATAAAAGGTACAAGGAACATCACTTTCATAAAACCTTTATAAGGTAGATCTGTTCGAGTTACTAACCAAGCAAAAAATGTACCAATGATCGTACTCATCACAGTTACGCCAGATGCGATGAAAAGCGAATTGAGTAATGCTTCATAGGTTTCTTCTTGCTTAAGAATATTCACCACATCAGTGATATTAAATTGCCCATCAACCCAAAATGAATTGAGGAAAATAAGTAAAACAGGAACCGCAACAACGATCACTAAGATACCGATAGATAAGGCTAGAATAACGTTAGCAATATTGAATGGATGATTATTTTGAATAGTTGTAGCCATAATAAACCCCTCTAGATTTCTTTAGCAGAATCAAACCAAAGCAAATCATGAAAACTGATAAAGCAATTTTCACCTTCATTGAACATTAAATTATTACGTAATGCTTTATTAGTTGGGATTTCTGTTCGTAGTGTTACACCATCAATCTCTACCATATAATCCATTACCGCGCCAAGAAAGCTGGCTCTTGATATTTTTCCTAGTAAACCTTCATTGTTTTTGCTTAGTATGATATCGGAAGGTCGACATCCTAATTTCCCTGAGTTAGGTGGCAAGTTTTTCCAGTTTAAAATTTGATTACCTTCTCCAATATAATGATGATTATTTTGGTATCTCACCGGAATGAAATTTGCGAGCCCCATAAATTTAAACACCATCTCATTTTCTGAACGTTCGTAAATGTCCCATGGTGTGCCAATTTGTTGGATATCGCCATGCTCATTCATAATGGCCAAACGGTCTGATATTGCTAGGGCAATTTCTTGGTCATGTGTTACGTACAGAATAGTAATACCGAGTTTTTTCTGTAACTCTTTAATTTCGAAACGCATTTCTTCTCGAAGATTAGCATCTAGGTTATTGAGAGGTTCGTCTAAGAGCATTAAAGATGGTTTAGCAACTAATGCCCTTGCGAGAGCAACACGCTGTTGTTGTCCTCCTGATAATTGAGAAGGTAAACGTTCTTCTAAGCCAGTTAAATTGACTAATTCGACAACTTCCATCACTTGTTTATGGAGAGCTTGTTTTTCAATATTTTTTAATTTAAGAGGATAGGCGATATTGTCAAAGACAGTCATATGTGGCCAAACAGCATAATCTTGGAAGACGACACCTAGACCACGTTGATCTGGTGGAACATCCGTGTTTGTAGCGGGATCGGCAACAACCACATCGTCAATTAAAATACGGCCACTATCTGGCACATCAAATCCTGCAAGCAGGCGTAATAAGACAGTTTTTCCACAGCCGGATGGGCCAAGAAGCGTAAAGCACTCTCCATCTTTTACAACGAGAGAAAGATCTTTTAACACTTCATTTGAACCGAATTTTTTACATATGTTTTCAAATGTAATTGTTGCCATAATCACAACTCCTTACTGATTAACGACCTTGAAGAATTTGAGTGAAATGTTTAATTGTTTCTTCTTTTTCTGACATTAATTTTTCATAGTCAATAGGAATTGCTCTTGATACAGCATCTTCTAGAGATGGCATACCAAATTTAGCATCAAGTTCAACGCCTTTTCTAACTGGTAATGTCCCTTCGTTAGCAATGATTTTTTGTCCATCTTCAGAAAGTAAGAAGTCAATAAATTTTTGTGAAGCTGCAAGGTGTTCAGTGCCTTTTAAGATTGCAGCAGGGCTAGGAATGACAAGCATTTCTTTTGGATAGACCAATTTTAATTGCGCACCTTTTTTGATTTTATCATTGGTAATATAGTCAACCGCTAAGGAGGCTAACAAATCACCTGATGCAGTATCATCGATAACTTGTCCTGCGCCTTTACCTACTTTAGCTTTATTTGATTTTAATTTTTCAAAGAATTCCCAACCAAATTTATCTTTTAATAAAGAAACACTCATATATGACGTACCTGATAATGCAGGGTTTGCAATACCAAATGCACCTTTATATTCAGGTTTTAAGATATCAGCCCATTCAGCAGGTGGATTATCTTTAACGAAACGAGTATTGTAGGCGATTGCTAGTGTGCCGAGGCGGATTGGGGTAAAGGAACCATCGAAATTAGGGATAGGATTAACGATATTGTTTGTTTCAGGGGAAACATAAGCTTCGAGCATGCCGTTCTTTTTCATTTGGAAGAAGTCAGGTACTTCACTTGTCCAAATTACATCAGCCATAATTTTCCCGGATTCTTTTTCCGTTGCAATTTTAGCCATCAATTTTCCGGCACCAGCAGACTGATAATCCATTTCAACATCTGGATATTTTTCAGTAAACTTAGCTTTTAATGCTCCAATTAATGATTCCTTCATTGATGTGTACACAATTAATTTTTCTTGTGCTGCAGCAATATTACTAAGTGACATACCTAGTCCAATAGCAATCAATGTTAAAGACATTTTTTTATTCATAATGAAACCTCACTGAGATAGGGATAAAATCAGTAAATGAGATCAAACTACGATCGACATTTATACCAAAACATCTAACCTACAAAATACGCTTAAATATTTGAATATAAAAGTCTAAATTTAAATAATTTTCAGATTTGTGATAGAGATCACTTAATAATGTCTAAATCCATCTTCCCAAATGCAATTCCACAATATCAACTAAATGTCTAAGGAATGTGGTGTCTTGGTCGTTGTGGAAACGGTCTGTGTCTCGAGATTTGAAGAGTAAAAGTGCGGTTGGTTTTTGAGGTGTTCCACCTAAACGGCAAATCGCCACAGAGCCGATAGGGAGTTCTTCAGGGAAGAACATTAGGGCTTTTTCTTTATTGGAGAGATCGCCTAAATAGAATTGGCGTAAACCCATACGCTCTAGTCGAATGAGTTCAAAAGCTTTTCGGTCTAGCCAATGTTGTTCAGGAGTGGTGTCTTTTTTTGGCCAGCTGTCAGTGAAAAGTAAGATCTTAGCACCTTCTAGTTCATAGCCTTTTGCCCAGTCATCAAGCTTTTCATTGATGGCGATAAAGTCTTCTGTTTGAAATAGTTTTTTCTGCAAAGGCAAGAGAGCAAAGAAGATATCTGCTTCTTGATGAGCAAGCTGATGAAATTTTTCAAGGAGTTGAGTAAGCGTTTTGATCTGTTCTCGTTGCTGAGCAAGTTGTGCTTCGACTAACGAAATCGTCCCTTCTTCATGGCTATGTGGAATAGTAAGCTGTTGAAGCAGTTCTAGTCGATGGGTAAAAAAATCAGGGTGATTTTTTAGGTAGTCTGCAATATCTTGTTCAGTCATCAAAAACTCCTTAAAAAATAACCGCACTTGGTTATGCCAAAGTGCGGTTTATTTTTATGCGGTTTTAGGCCGCAAATGGATCGCGTAAAATCATTGTTTGAACACGATCTGGACCCGTTGAAAGGATAGCGACTGGCACACCAGTTACTTCTTCGATACGTTTGATGTAATTACGACAAGTTTGCGGTAATTTATTTACATCAGTCACACCAAAGGTGTTTTCTTTCCAGCCTGGTAAGGTTTCGTAAATTGGTTCTACGCCTTCCCAATCTTTCGCTGCTAATGGAGCGTATTCAACGATTTCGCCATTTGGCATTTTATAAGCCGTACAGATTTTCACTTCATCGAAGCCATCTAATACGTCTAATTTGGTCATGCAGAAACCAGAAATTGAGTTAAGTTGAATTGCGCGGCGAATCGCTACAGCATCAAACCAACCACAACGACGTGGACGACCAGTTACTGCACCAAATTCGTTACCTTTACGAGCAATTTCAGCACCGGTTTCATCGAATAATTCAGTGGTGAATGGACCGCCACCAACACGTGTACAGTATGCTTTGATGATACCTAACACATAATCAAGGTTACGAGGACCGAAACCGGAGCCTGTCGCTACGCCACCAGCAGTAGTGTTAGAACTGGTTACATAAGGATAGGTACCGTGGTCGATATCAAGCATGGTGCCTTGTGCACCTTCGAACAGGATGTTGTCGCCATTTTTACGAGCGGTGTCTAAGATGGTTGTAATATCTGCCACCATGCCAGTAATAATATCGGCTACTGCGAACACGTCGTCTAATGTTTTTTGATAATCAACAGGTTCTACTTTGTAGTAGTTCACCAATTGGAAATTATAGTATTCAAGGATATTTTTTAATTTTTCAGCAAAGGCTTCGCGATTGAATAAATCACCCACGCGTAAACCACGACGAGCTACTTTATCTTCATAAGCAGGGCCGATACCACGACCGGTTGTACCAATGGCTTTTTTACCTAATGCAGCTTCACGAGCGTGATCCATTGCAACGTGATAAGGTAGGATTAATGGACAAGCTTCTGAAATTAATAAACGTTCACGTACTTTTACGCCACGGCTTTCTAATTCGCCCATTTCTTGCATTAATGCAGCAGGAGAAAGCACCACGCCGTTACCGATTAAACAGGTCACGTTATCACGTAAAATACCTGATGGAATTAAGCGTAATACGGTTTTCTCACCATTAATAATTAAAGTGTGACCTGCGTTATGACCACCTTGGTAACGCACCACATATTTAACGCGATCTGTTAATAAATCAACGATCTTGCCTTTCCCTTCATCGCCCCACTGAGCGCCAAGAACAACAACACTTTTTCCCATAATTTCCGCCTTAAGTTTGCGTAAGTTTATAAATCAGACAAACGATTACTTTACTCTTTTTTGCTCGTAATCTCAAATTTTAAACGTAAAAAAGTGCGGTTATTTTTAACCGCACTTTTAGTAAATTTTTTATTCAAACAATGATTTGTGTAATGAACGAACCACATCATCTGCTTTGTCACTATGTGCTAGCATACAAATGTTATTCGTGCTTGCACCATAGCTAATCATGCGAATGTTATAGCCTTCAAGAGTGTCAAAAATACGTTTTGCCACACCTGAAGCGAGGTGTAAGTCATTTCCAATTAATGCGACAAGCGATAAGCCTGTATCCACTTTCACGGTGCAGTATTGGCTTAATTCTTCTAATAATTCAGGAGAAAGTAATTCTACACCAGATGAAGCAGAGCCCGTTTTATCTAAGGTTAATGCAATGCTTACTTCAGAAGTTGTGATCGTATCCACAGAAATTTTATATTTCGCTAAGATAGTGAATACATTCGCTAAGAAGCCTTGTGCATGTAGCATACTGAGACTTGAAAGGGTTAGTAGGGTTTGATCGCGACGTAATGCAATTGCACGGAATGTTGGGCGAGGTTGCGGATCTCGTGTTACCCAAGTACCACCAGCTTCAGGTGCTTTACTTGAACCCACATAAACAGGGATATTACTACGAACGGCAGGAAGCAATGTCGCAGGGTGTAATACTTTCGCCCCAAAGGTTGCCATTTCAGCTGCTTCAGCAAAGCTCATGGTATCAATACGTTGTGCATTTGGTACGATACGTGGATCGGTCGTATAAATTCCCGCCACATCAGTCCAAATTAAGACGTCTTTTGCGTTTAATACTTCTGCTAAAAGTGCAGCAGAGTAGTCACTACCACCACGGCCTAACGTTGTGGTTTTACCACCCGGTTCACGACCGATAAAGCCTTGAGTGATAACTAATTCACCTCGATCGATTAATGGTTTTAATAAATTATCGCAGTTCGCTTGAGTTTGTGAATCATCTGGTGCGGCTTTACCAAAGTTATCATTAGTTGCCACTAAAGTACGTACATCAACCCAAGTTGCAGAGGTCTGTAATTCTCTTAATACTTCAATGAAAATTTGCGTTGACATCATTTCACCATGACTAATGAGCTCATCAGTTAAAGCAAGTGATGTTGCAAGGCTAGCTGCTTCAGAAAGTGCGGTAATATTTTCTAAGTATTTTTCAATGATAGGACGAATGCGGCTGTCATCTTTTAATTCATTTAAAATGTTTTCTTGAATTTGGCGGACTTCACCAATTAATTTTGCGCGTTCTTCAGCTTCGACACCATTGGCTAAGGCAACTAATAAGTTTGTGACACCAGCGGATGCAGAAAGCACGACAACGCGAGTATTAGGATCTGCAATGACGATTTTGGCACAAGCTTGCATAGCGGAATAGTTCGCGACGGATGTACCACCAAATTTTGCTACCGATAAATGAGACATAAGATAATCCTCTAAAATGAAAAGTAAGATGTTGTGTTTTATGATAGCTATTAGAAATAGCGATTTAAGTAAAAATTGTCAAATAAATATGATAAAAAATCGTATAAAAATCTTTTTATTTAGATCTTTTTTGATTAAACAGGGTAAAAATTAAAGAATAGTTAATTATTCAGTAGGCATTGGCAGTGGTTCTGGCGTGCCAAGAAAATAAGGTTTTACCCCGATAATTAAGTCTAATACGGCTTTCACGCGAGCAAACATTTCGCGGACACGTGTTCCAAAATAAACTTCAGGCTGTTTCGCGGTAAAACAAATTGCATCAATATCGTAATGTTTCGCAATAAGTAGAGCTCGTTCACAATGGAATCTTTGGCTGATGATCGTAAAGGAAGGAACTTGGAAAACTTTATTGGCGCGCACAACAGAGTCTAAGGTGCGGAATCCTGCAAAATCTTTAAACATGACACTTTCAGACACGCCCATTTTACGAAGGTCTAAAAACATGGTACGTGGTTCGTTATATTGAAGGGTGCGGTTATCGCCACTTAGCAGTAAATAATCAACTTTATTTTTATCGATTAAGTATTTTGATGCTTCTAAACGGTAGTCGTAATATTTGTTAGTTTTACCTTTGGCGACATATTTGGATGTGCCCAGTACTAGTGCGTAGTGACGATGTGGGAGCGTTTCAATGTCTTCATATACGCGATCCTGTACATAGAAACTAATAGCGCGATCAATGGTGAAGCAACCAATCAAGATGAGTAAACCTAACCCCAAGGCGTAGCCGAGGAGTTTTTTCAGCGGAAGGCGAGAGAGCCATGAAAGTGCGGTCATTTTTAACCGCATTTTGGATAGTTGCATATGGCTAACATACTGAAAAATCAAAATAATTTCAAGTGCAATTTGTTTACTAAATTGATAAGGAAATATTTAGACGTCTAAACGTCTAAAATTTCTTGACAAAAAACATGAGCTGTTGATAATTGTTAAATCATCAACGTAAAAGGTTATCATTTTAATGGCTGTGCAAAATGTCGTGCTGTTTCAAGACAATCCCCTCCAATTAACATTGGGTGGGCAGCTTTCGCCTATCAATGTCGCGTATCAAACTTACGGTGCTTTAAATGCAGATAAAAGCAATGCTGTATTGATTTGTCATGCCTTAACGGGAGATGCCGAACCTTATTTTGATGAACCGAATAAAGATGGTTGGTGGCAAAATTTTATGGGGGATGGCCTCGCATTTGATACATCTAAATATTTTTTCATTTGTTCAAATGTATTAGGCGGTTGTAAAGGAACAACGGGACCAAGCTCCATTAATCCCACTACGGGAAAACCTTATGGTAGCCAGTTCCCCAATATTATTGTTCAAGATATTATCAAAGTCCAAAAAGCGTTACTTGACTATCTCGGTATAACACATCTAAAAGCGATAGTGGGCGGCTCCTTTGGCGGTATGCAAGCGACACAATGGGCAATTGATTATCCAGATTTTATGGACAACATTGTGAATCTTTGTTCTTCTATCTTCTTTAGTGCAGAAGCCATAGGGTTTAATCATGTGATGCGTCAGGCTGTCATTAATGATCCCAATTTTAATAATGGCGATTATTATGAGGGGACACCGCCTAATCAAGGTCTTTCTATTGCTCGTATGTTGGGAATGTTAACTTATCGGACAGATGTACAGTTAGCCAAGGCATTTGGACGAGCGACTAAATCTGAAGGACAATTTTGGGGTGATCACTTTCAAGTGGAATCCTATTTGAGTTATCAAGGTAAAAAATTCTTAGAGCGTTTTGATGCTAACACCTATTTGCATTTATTGCGTGCTCTCGATCTGTATGATCCTAGCGTAGGGTATACGGATGTCAAAGAAGCCTTATCTCGAATTAAAGCCTGCTATACATTGGTTTCAGTGACAACAGATCAACTATTTAAATCCATTGATTTGCATAAAAGTAAACAGCTTTTAGAGCAAGCAGGCGTGGATTTAAGATTCTACGAATTCCCATCGGATTATGGTCACGATGCATTTTTAGTGGACTATACAGCGTTTGAAAATAAAATCCGAAGTGGATTAGAAGGCGAGTTTGAATAACATGAATAGAAAAGGCGGAAATCTCCGCCTTTTTTGATCGTTATAGATGGCTCACAAAACGTGATAAATCTTTTGGTTTACAGTCTCTTTCTAATTTTTCAGCTGCGGTACCAATTTGTAATAAGGCAACGATCTTATCATTTTTGTTACAACCAAATGCTTCACGTAATTCACGCCCCTCAACGAGAGGACCAGTTGCCCAAAAACTTTCAAAACCAAGTGCATTGCCCGCAAGTTGAATCGCATAAGTTGCTGCACCTGCAGTAAGCATTTGTTCCCAACCTGGTACTTTTTTCACTTCATGATTAATTTTAGCAATCACCGCAATGACCATCGGCGCACGGCGTGCAAAATTTTCTGCTTTTTTTAATCGTTCTTCACCTAAATCAAATTCAGTCACCGCCGCTTTGAGCAAGCTTTCCAATTTACTTAAACCAGTGCCTTGGATTACCACGAAATGATAAGGCTCAAGTTTACCATGATCAGGTGCATGTAAAGCGGCTTGAAACATTTGTTCTAATTGCACTTGGCTAGGGGCTGGTGCGGTTAATTTTTTATTCGATTTACGTTGTGTTAAAAGGGTTAATGCATCCATAGTATTTTCCTTCTTCTAGTTAAGTGCGGTTGATTATAGCATAGTTTTTCATAGGACTTTATGATAGGCTACGCACAATTTTTATTTCTGTTTTAAAGGTTTAATTTCGCATGAATGTCATTTTAAGCGTATTGAAATTTTGTTGTAAAGCGCTCAATTTTATCCGAAATCTTGTGATGAATTTTGTGTTCTTACTGTTTGTTTTGGCGTTGATTGTGCTTATCAGCCTTTTTAGTGATGGTAAGAAAAGCCAAGTTTTATCAGGCGATCAAGGTGCATTATATTTAAATTTAACAGGCTATCTTGCAGATAACACAGAGGATATGCTGAGTTGGCAAGAGGAATTTCAACGTTTAAATAATGAAAAAGTCTCTTATAAATATTCTACGTTTGATGTGGTGCAAAGCATTTTATCTGCGAAAGATGATGAACGAATTCGTGGATTAGTGCTGAATTTAAATGACTTTGAAGGGGGCGATCTTCCCTCATTAGAATATGTAGGAAAAGCGATTCAAAGCTTCAAAGAGTCAGAAAAGCCGGTTATTGCTTATGCTGATAATTACACGCAGGCACAGTATTTTCTCGCGAGTTTTGCGGATGACATTTATCTCAATCCGATTGGGCAAGTCGGTATTCAAGGTTTGCGTCAGGAAAATCTTTACTTTAAATCCATGCTCGAAAAACTTGAAATTACACCACATATTTTCCGTGTAGGGACATATAAGTCTGCTGTAGAACCGTTCTTGCGTGATGATATGTCACCAGAAGCAAAAGCAAATATGCAAAAATGGCTTGGTGGCATGTGGCAAAACTATATGCAAACATTAATGGTTAATCGTCATATTACCGCCAATGATGTATTACCGAATGCACAAAAATACATTAGTGATTTAAAAGCGTTAAAAGGTGATGAAACGGCTTATGTGAAAAAACGTCAGTTAGTGACACAGTTTGCGACAAGATTGGATTTAGATAAAAAATTGACCGCACTTTTCGGTCAAGGTGAAGAAGGCAAAGCCAAATTAGTGGATTTTGAAGATTATTTATCTGATTTAGGCGATCGTTTCTCTGTTGATCCAAATGAAAAAAATATCGTTGCGGTAGTTAATGTCGAAGGGACAATTATTGATGGTGAAAGCGATGAAGAATCAGCTGGCGGCGATACCATCGCGAAGTTATTGAGACAAGCCTACGATAACGAGAAAGTGAAGGCGGTTGTTCTCCGTGTTAACTCACCGGGTGGCAGTGCATTTGCATCAGAAATTATTCGCCAGGAAACTGAAAATCTTCAAAAAGCAGGCAAACCTGTTGTGGTATCCATGGGAGGCATGGCAGCTTCTGGTGGTTATTGGATTTCTTCAACTGCTGACTATATCGTGGCAGATAAAAATACGATTACGGGTTCAATCGGGATTTTTGCATTATTCCCAACCTTTGAAAATACAATCAAAAAAATGGGAATGAGTACTGATGGTGTAGCGACAACGGATCTCGCGGAAACGTCAGCTTTAAGTCCATTGGGTAAAAATACACAGGATATTTACCAGCTTAGTATTGAAAATGGTTATGAGCGTTTCTTAGATGTGGTGAGTCGTGGCCGTCAATTATCAAAAGAAAAAGTGGATAAAATTGCTCAGGGCCAAGTTTGGCTAGGGCAAGATGCACAGAAAAACGGCTTAGTGGACGAATTAGGTGATATTGATGTAGCCATTGATAAAGCGGTCGCACTAGTCAATCAACATCCTGATAAATACATGGATAATTTTAGTGTGCAATGGTTGGTTGATGAAGATAATAGTTTCTTCGCTAAATTAGATCGCAAGCTTAAACAAAAAGGTCAAGCGTTACTGACAAATTGGTTGGGATTGCCACAGGAAGTACATCAAGTGAAAAAACAACTGAATGTGTTAACTCAATTTAATGATCCGAAAGGGCAGTATTTATATTGTTTGAATTGCGGTTCAGTGAAGTAATATGTGAAGTATAAAAAAGGGCGGAAATTATATTCCGCCTTTTTTTATCCAATTAACTTATTTTTCATTTTTGATATTAGAGAAAATATTCGCCAAAATTGGACCCGATACATTGTGCCAGAAACTAAATAAAGCACTTGGTACCGCTGCAATTGGATTGAAATGTGCAGCAGCTAATGCAGCACCTAAACCTGAGTTTTGCATACCCACTTCAATTGCCACCGCTTTACTGTCTGCCGTATTAAGTTTAAATAATTTCGCCGCAAAGTACCCAATTAAATAACCTAAGCAGTTATGTAAAACCACTACGCTAAAAATTAATAGGCCTGATTCTACAATTTTATCTTTACTTACTGCTACAACGGCTGCCAAGATTAATACGATAGAAATAACAGAGACTAATGGCATAGTTTGGCTTGCTTGTTCCACTTGTTTTTTGAAGAGAGCTCGAACAACTAAACCTAAGAAAATTGGGAACAATACCATTTTTAATACAGACATAAACATTGCGCCTGCATCAATATCTAACCATTGGCTTGCTAGCACATAGAAAATAGCAGGGGTCAATACTGGTGAAAGTAAGGTTGAGATTGTCGTACAAGCAACAGAAAGCGCGGTGTTACCTTTTGCTAAATAAGTCATTACGTTTGATGACGTACCACCCGGGCAAGAACCCACAAGAATCACACCAACTGCTAAATCAGCTGGCAAATCAAAGGCTTTTGCTAATCCAAATGCGATGGCCGGCATAATGATAAATTGACCTGCAACACCAATGAATACCGATTTAGGATGTTTAGCCACTTCACTGAAATCAGCAAAAGTTAAGGTAATTCCCATACCAAACATTACTAAACCTAAAAGGTAAGGAATGTAGGGTGCAAAAATTTTGAATTGCTCAGGGAAGAGAAAGGCGAGAAGAGCAAAAACAATCGCCCATAGTGCGAAAGTTTTGCTCACAAAGTTAGTGAGTTTTAATAATGCTTGCATAGTTGCTTTCCTATTTTGTTAAGAAGAATGAAAAGAGCGGTCAATTTTAAAGACGTTTTTTTGAGATGTCTATGCCTAACTTGTTTTACAGAGAATTAGGAAGTGGTTGTTTGCCAAGCATTTTCATCAAGCAATTGACCAAAATGACTTTCTACAAGTAGGCGAGTAATGTTATTTTGAGGATTGGTAAAGATCTCTCTCGGTGTGCCAGACTCGATAATTTCACCTTCATCCATCACCAAAACTTGATCGGCAATATGTTTGATAATGCCTAAATTTTGTCCGACATAAATATAAGAAATGCCTAAATGTTCTTGTAAATCTAAAATCAGATTAAGCAATTGAATACGCACAGAAGCATCTAATGTACTCAATGCATCGTCAATAATAATGATCTCTGGTTGAAGAATCAGTGCGCGAGCTAAGGCGATCCGCTGTTTTTGACTGACCGAAAGATGTTTAATTTTAAGATTGGTGTAATCAGGATAAAGCCCCACGAGCGAAAGTGTTTCAAAGATCTTTTCATTGCGAGTCTCTTCATCCCAATCGGTAATTAATCGCAGTGGTGCATCTAAGGCTTGTCCAATATTTAAACGCGGGTTAAATGCTGAATTCGCATCTTGGAAAACCATTCGAATATGCTGTGCGCGATAGTGAAAATCTTCGAATTGTAATGGTAAATCATTAAATAAGATTTTTCCTGAAGCTGGGGGAGTAATCCCCGCAATCATTTTTACTAAGGTCGATTTACCCGAACCATTTTTACCGATAATCGCAAGGGTTTCTTTACGGTTAAGCGTAAAGCTGACGTCTTTTACCGCATAAAACTGCTCCGAGCCAAAAAGTTTGGCGGGTTCATCAAAGGTTTTACTGAGATTTTCCACTTGTAATAATGGCATTATTCGTTTCCTTTTGATTCGGTATTGAGCGTAAGCGGTGAAGTTGCAATTTTATCCTTAAACTGCCGTTCTCGAAGGTTAATCGGGTGATGGCAGGAAAACTCATGCTGTTTAATGCGATATCGGCTTGGCTTTTGAATACATTCACGCTGAGCAAAAGGGCAGCGTGGTCCTAAACGGCAACCAATCGGCATTTGTTCCAAAATCGGCACCGTGCCTTCTAATGTGCCTAATTTGCTTTTAAAACCTAAGGGGCGACTAAAATCTGGAACAGAGTAAAGCAATGCCTGCGTATAAGGATGATGAGGCATTTCTAATATTTGGTCGGTCGGCCCAGACTCTGTATTTTGCCCACAATAAAGGACGGAAATGCTATCACACCATTCGCTGATACTTTTAAGATCGTTACTGGCTAATAAAATTGTTGTACCTTGGTTTTGGTTCATACTTGAAAGTAAGCGGAAAATTTGCAATGCCGTAATGGATTCCAAAGAATTAGTGGGTTCATCTGCAATTAAGAGACGTGGTTGATTTGCCACCGCTACGGCAATCATCACTTTTTGACCTTCACCTTCAGTAAGTTCATTTGGATAACTCGCCATAATATCTTGGTGATCTTTAATCCCTACACGGTGCAGTAATTCAATCGCACGACGTTTTTTCCAACCAAACCACTGCCACCAACGACCTTTAAAGGTCCAGTTGGGAATACTTTGGATAAGCTGCTTACCAATTTTTCGACTTGGATCAAGGCAGCTTAATGGGTTTTGGAAGATCATTGAAATTTCTTTTCCAACGATTTTTCGACGTTGATTCGGTGTCAGTTTAAGCAATTCAACATCATTAAAACGAAAACGATCAGCCGTGACAATCCAGTTATCTTTAATGGAATTACTGATTACTTTAGCAATTAAACTTTTACCGGAACCTGATTCACCAACAAGTCCTAGAATTTCCCCTTCATTAAGCGAAAGATTGACGCCGTCCACAATTTTCATGCGACCGTTTGGTGTTTGAATTTCAATATTAAGATTGCGAATATCTAACAGCGCCATGGGTTACTCGTAATATTTATTGATTGCTTTACACAATCCGTTAGTAAAAATAATGCTTAATAAAATGGTAAAAATAATAGCAAAACCGGGTAATAAAACCGTCCAAGGGGCAAGATAAATCAGCTCTAACGAATCTTTAATCATCGCACCCCATTCTGGCATGGGGCGTTGTGCACCAAGAGAAATAAAGCTGAGTGCTGTAATATCTAAAATAGCGACCACAAATGCACGAGAAATTTCTTGCGTATAGACGATACTAATATTCGGTAAGATTGTGGTTTTTAATAGCTCCCAGTTTGAAATCCCATCTAATCTTAGTAAGAGAACATAGTCTTTCTTCAGCTCTTGCTGAATGGCTTGATAAATCGCATGTACAAAATACGGCAAAATGGCCAACATAGTAGCAAACATGGCATTCATTAAGCTTGGCTCCATTAACGTAGAAATGATAATGGCAATCAGCAAAATGGGGATAGATAAAAACGCATCAAAAATATGACCTAAGAAACGAGATTTAATCCCTTCAGACATACCCGCAAGAATACCTAATGCGCCGCCAATAATTGCCACGGCAATGACCACTAAAAGAGAGGAACCGAGGGTATATTGTGTCCCCATAATTAATCGACTGAGTACATCACGACCAAGATCATCGGTACCAAAGAAAAAAGCAATACGACCTTTTTCTACCCAAGATGGCGGCATCAGTTCTTCTCCAACAAACTCCATGCTTTCGCTATAAGGCATAATGAGTTTAGGAAAAAGTGCGGTCAAAATCAGAAGACAAAATAAATAGAAACAGAATAATGCCACACGATTCTGACGGAAAAGCAACCAAATCTGAAATAAGGAGGTGCTTTCGCGAAATTCATCAGGTTCTCTATCTTGCATACCAGCCCTTCTTATTCAATGGATCTAATACAAACATGAGCAACTTGGCGAGCGTATCAATAATAATGATACAAATACCAATTACGACCACACCGGCAGAAATGCTGTTGTAATCTTGTTGGGTTACGGCATCAATCAACCAACGTCCAATTCCCGGCCAGCCTAATACCGTCTCAACCAACATACATTGTGTTAATACTAAGGTAAATACACGCGTAAGTTGTGGAATCAATAATGGAAAAGTATTGCGGAAAACATAACGTCTTAAAATCGTCCATTTCGACCAGCCACGCGTTGCTGCGGCTTTAGCATATTCTTGTTGAAGTAAATAATCTGCCCGTTGTTGAATGATACGGATAAATTCCATGGTCGGCAGAATACAAAGCACTAATGTAGGCAAGGCTAGATGTTGTAAAACATTTTGCACGATTTTAGTTCGGTAAGGCACATCCACAAACCACACATCAATAATAGGGAAACCCGTGATAGGTTTGATTTCATAGAGTAAATTATATTGCCCAATGGCGGCGATCTCCCAGCTTTGAATCGCTGCTACATAAAGCAAAATTGGGGCAAACCAGAAAATCGGAATAGACAAACCAACATTGGATATACTTTGCAATGTACGTGAAAAAACACGCTGATTATAGACCGCACTTAATACACCGAGAGGAATACCTAAGATGCAAGCCAATAAAAGTGCGGTAAAACAGAGTTCTAATGTGGGAGGTAATACCGTAAAAATTAAATCTTTTAAGGATTCTCCGCCGTTATAGGTAATCCCTAAATCGCCTTGTAACAATGATGTAAGATAATGATAATAGGCACTATAAATATTATTTGTGACAAGATCGGCGTTGAGCGGATCTCGCATCAAAATCACAAAACTTAATACGGACAGAATCAATAATAAAATGGTCACCCAAACCACATGACGGATCGCTGAAACGAGCATTATTTTTTCTCCTTATTTTTCATGAAATACAAGGTAGAAAAATTGATGCTACCGAATGGGGTCATCTCAATTCCTTTTACATTGCCTCGTGCGACCAAAAGCCGTTTTACGTTTGCAATTGGCACAATAGGCAATTCGTTTAAAATAAGCTCTTGTGCATTGTTGTAGGCCTTAGAGCGCTCATATAAATGATTGGTCGCTAGCGCACGATTCATCATCTTATCAAATTCAGGATTACACCAATTTGATAAATTCGTGATTTCATTTTGCGTATCACAACTTAAAATTGGACGCATAAAACCGTCAGGATCAAGGTTTCCAGCAAGCCAACCGGTTAAGATTAAATCGTAATCTTCTGTGCCTTTGCGTAATTGTTCGATTAAATATGTACGAGTGACTGACCGCACTTTAACATCCACACCTGCTTTGGCTAAATCCCACTTAATGAGCTCCGCCATTTTAATAGGAGCTGGGTTATATACTTGCTCTTCATTCATCACCCACATATTCAACGAGAGTTTTTTATCACGTAACGTTTTCTCTGCTTCAGCTGGCTTATAATCATAAGGGAAATCAGGCGTATTAATCGCAGAAGCCCAAGAAATATCAGGAATAATATTATTCGCTACGGTTGCTGTATTGTGGTAAATATTTCGCACAATTCTAAAACGGTTTAAGCTTTGCGAAATGGCTTGACGAATAGTTTTATCTTGCATTAATGGCTTTTGGAAATTGAAAGCCAAATAGGCCAAGTTCATTCCGTCCGTAGATTGCAGATAATAACGGTCGTCCTTTTCACTTAATAAACCGAGTTGGCTGACTTCGGGATAAGACGCGATTTGACATTCATTATTAAAGAATTTAATTAAACGTCCTGTGCGATCCGCAGAAAGATCCACAATAATATTTTCAATTTTGGCTTTCTTTTCCCAATAAGCTTCATTGCGTATCAAGCGAACATATTGGTTATAAACGTAATCTTTTACTTGATAAGGACCCGTGCCAACAGGATGTGTGTCCAATTGGGTGAGATTATCATCGGCACTTAATTGATATGCATATTCTTGCGAGAAAATAATAGAATATTGACTGGCAAGATGCGACAGAATTGAGGCATCGGGTTCAAAGAGTTCAATTTTGACCTGATAAGGATTCGTTGCCGTGATACTTTTAATTTTTTGATTCAGCTTAATACTTTCAAAATACGGAAAGTGTACCTTTTTGGCTTGCTCGTGGAAGATTCTATATTGTGGATTTTTATAGGTTACAACATCATCTGAGAGTGTTGGCAGATAAGTATCATGCCCTAAAACACGATTAATCGAAAAGACCACATCTTCTGCATTAAAGTCACGAGTTGGTGTAAACCAAGGAGTACGATGGAATTTCACCCCTTTACGAAGATTAATGAAAATTTGTTTGCCATCAGATGAAATTGAATAGGATTGTGCTAATACTGGAACAAGTGCAGCACTATGATCTTTAATATCAAACAGTTTGTTATAAATTTGCTCCGTTACTACATTCATACTGGTACCGGCGTCTGCAGTTTGCGGATTAAAGGAAAAACCCGATGCATTCGTGCAGTATGTTAAGCCGTTTTCTGTCAGCATTTTGGGTATGCTTGGGGCGGCTTGTGCCAGATTAATTTGGCTCAACCCACACAATAAAAAACAAAAAGTGACATTTCGACGTAACATAGCTTTATTATTAAAGACCGTTTTGTGATAAATTGAGTGAATTGTAAAATATCTTGGCAAAAATGGCTAGTTATTGGATTTTTAGGATATGTTTAAATCAATTAATCGGGAAATTAATCAAATAATCAATCGTGGATTTGACCGCACTTTACGTTTAGCTGTGACAGGGCTAAGTCGAAGCGGTAAAACAGCCTTTATTACGAGCTTGATTAATCAATTGTTACATATTAATCAAGAGGAAAGTGCACATCTTCCTTTATTTGAGGCTGCCCGAAATCAATCTATTTTAGCGGTAAAACGTGTGCCTCAGCAGGATTTAAGTATTCCACGTTTTGATTATGAAGCGAATCTCAATGATTTAATGAATAATCCTCCACAATGGTGCCAATCTACTCGAGGCGTGAGTGAAACACGTCTTGCTATTCGTTTTGAACGCCAATCGGGCTTACTTCGCCATTTTAAAGAACGTGGCACATTATACTTGGATATTTTTGATTATCCTGGTGAATGGCTATTGGATTTACCTTTGCTGAATTTAGATTTTCAACAATGGTCACTTGAACAAGCCAACATTACATCGGGTGTTCGCCAACAGTTTGCGCAAGATTGGTTGGATAAACTGAAAAAACTCGACCTAAGTGCGGTCGTCAATGAAGATGTTTTAGCGCAGATTGCAAAATTTTACACCGATTATTTGCTCTCCTGCAAAGCAGAAGGAATGCAATTTATTCAACCTGGCCGATTTGTCTTGCCTGGGGAATTAGAAGGTGCACCTGTTTTGCAATTTTTCCCGTTATTGCATTTGTCGGAAGAACAATGGTCAAAACTGAAAAGAGAGGCGAAATCCAATAGCTATTTTGCCGTGTTGAATAAGCGATATGATTATTATCGTAATAAGGTGGTGAAAGGCTTTTATGAAAATTATTTTTCTACTTTTGATCGCCAAGTGATTTTAGCGGATTGCTTAACGCCACTAAATCATAGTCAACAAGCCTTTATCGATATGCAAACAGGGCTTAATCAGCTTTTCAAAAATTTCCATTATGGCAAACGCAATTTACTTAATCGTTTGTTTTCTCCGAATATTGATAAGCTCATGTTTGTGGCAACAAAAGCCGATCATATCACGACAGATCAAATTCAAAACTTAATTAGTCTGATGCGCCAATTAGTGCAAGAGGGCGGTCGTCATGTAGAATTTGAAGGGATTGATACAGAATATACGGCAATTGCTGCGATTCGAGCGACAAAACAAGTTTTAGTTAATCAAAACGGCAAACAAATCAAAGCTATTCAAGGAGTTCGTTCTGTAGATAAACAACTGATTACCCTTTATCCAGGTTCTGTTCCAAGTAAACTACCTAATGCAGAGTTCTGGTCAAAACAATCTTTTGATTTTGATTCCTTCGAACCTCAAGTTTTACAACAAGGTGAAAGCATCCCACATTTAAGAATGGATGCGGTCTTACAGTTTTTATTGGCGGATAGGTTTGATTGATAGAAAAATCAAATCAATTTAATTGTCAAATACTTAATATAAACCACTATTTTTTTACTGGTATTTAGGTAGAATCAATTCGAGTCTTTCTAAAGTAAAGGAGCTTATGATGAAAATGAAAACTCTCTTAGCATTAGCAATCAGCGGGATTTGTGCTGCTGGCGTGGCAAATGCACATGACCATATGGCAAAACCAGCAGGTCCTTCAATCGAAGTAAAAGTACAACAATTAGATCCTGCAAATGGTAACAAAGATGTAGGGACTGTAACTATTACTGAATCAAATTATGGTTTAGTATTTACACCAAATCTACAAGGTTTAGCTGAAGGTTTACATGGCTTCCACATTCATGAAAATCCAAGCTGTGATCCAAAAGAAAAAGACGGTAAATTAACCGCAGGTTTAGCGGCTGGCGGTCACTGGGATCCTAAAGGCGCAAAACAACACGGTTACCCATGGCAAGATGATGCTCACTTAGGTGACTTACCTGCTTTAACTGTATTACATGATGGTACAGCAACTAATCCTGTTTTAGCACCACGTCTTAAAAAATTAGATGAAGTTCGTGGTCATTCTATTATGATTCACGCTGGCGGTGATAACCACTCAGATCACCCAGCTCCACTTGGCGGTGGCGGTCCACGTATGGCATGTGGCGTGATTAAATAAGTCTTTTCTTAAAGATAAAAAAGTGCGGTCAATTTTGACCGCACTTTGTGTTTAAACTCAATGCAACATCATGTTTAGCCATTATTAGCCATTAGTAGTGGTTTGATGAACATAGCTAAAGTAGTAATATATTTAATAATGACTCTATGTATCGGGAGGAGTATTGAAAACTAAGTTATTACTTCAGTACCTTATATTTTGGATAATTATATTTATTATTTGTTTTACATTTTCTACATTAGTGTTTAGTTTATTTGAGCTGCTTCTAAAGCTTGATAATTATTCTTTTTCTGATTTTAAGAAAATGGCATTTTTTTGGTTAAATATGTCTGCTGCAATGGCAACTTTAGTTTTGATAATTGAAGTTAGAAATAAGCGATGGTAATCTCATTAATATTTCAACAAGTATGAGTTTAAAAATATTGGATAGATTAATATTTGAGTAGAATATAATTTTAAATGTCCAGATATAAAATGCGGTCAATTTTAATGAGTTTTAAAACTTCACAAAATTGACCGCACTTTATTTTTTATCGTTTTACTTAACAACTTCCGCCGTATATTCCAATTTATGAATCGCATTAATCAATTGTTCATCGGAAACTTTTGGATCTTCTACAACAGTCACCGTTCTATCTTTAATGGAGGCTTTAGTGGAAATCACGCCATCAATATTACGTAATTCTTTATTCACCAAATAAGCACAAAGCTGGCAGTTCATTTCATTCACTTTTAACACAACTTGCTTTGTTTCTTCCGCCTGAGCGATAGAGAAAGTGAATAATGAAAGCAAAAGTGCGGTTGTTAATTTCTTCATTTTTTGTTCCTAATTAGAAATCTCTAAAATCCACGGTAAAATGGTTGGATAAGTTAAGAAAAAGAGCATGACGATAAATACAATCCAATACAAAACAATGAGCTTTTTACGGGAAATGTATTTGCTGCAAATGATTTTTTTGGAAAACATTAGCAACCAAAAGCCGTAGGCAAAGGCGCATAATGAAACGATAAGCATAGGAATGCGTAAATAATCATATTCGCCTAAGCCAATTAACCATGTGGATGACACGCCAAATACTAAATAGATTAAAGGCGCAATACAGCACAAGGTTGATGCCACCGCAGCACTTAGCGCGGTGGCAATCGCAACCCAAAAAGATTTATTAGAGCTTTTTAGAGACGTAGTCATATTTAAATTCTTTTGGATCAAATGAATTTAACGGGTCACCACCGATTTCGGCATACGGATAGCCAAAGTTATTGAGTGGAGCAAGTTCTGGTTGCGGATATAAATCGAAGTCACGAGCATGGTTAAAGCCAACCCAGTTTGCTTCCCAGTTACCGAATAAGTATTTGGCAACGGCTTGTGTATCCTTATCGTCAACAGATTTTTTCTCTGCTAAACGCATTTTTGCTACGTCTGCAGAATCAACAGGTACCCAGCCGAATCCTGCAAGATAGAATTCAGCACGACAATGCTGACCACCGCTTACGTTTGCTACGCCATGTTCGTCCGCACTACCGAATGCACCTTTGGAATATTTGCCCATTTTATCCGCGGCGCCTAAACGAATACCAAAAATTTCACGAGCAGGAATACCGCTGGCACGAGCCAGTGCAACGAAAACAGAGTTAATATCAGTACATTTACCTTTTAACACACCAGTAGTTAGAATTTTTTCTACATCACCATCACCACAGCCTAAAACAGAATTATCACGTTCCATATTGTTGACGATCCATTGGTGAATCAACTCAGCTTTTTTCAATGGATTGGTTTCAGTGCCTACAATCTTATCGGCGAACTGTTTCACGATACCATCAGTTTTAATATGTTGAGTGGGTTTTAAATATTCTTGTACATCAACAGAATAGTGAACATCTTTTGGTGGCTTGTAATTCGTTAATGCACCTTTAACCATTGGTTCGCGATCTTTGGTTTCAATCACCATTGTGATTTTTAAATCGCGTTTTTGTGCATCTTTATCCCAAGTCGCAAAGAGCGTTTTCGCACCATATTTGTTGTTTTCTGTTATATAGGCATCCAAATAGTTACCTTCAAAATGGATAGATTTTACCTGTTGATACTCACCATTAAACGGTAAAGGCACCCACAGATTCGCTTGACCTTGTGAACCTTTTGGCGCAACTAAGTCATAGGTTTGAGTGAATTCATACAGATGAGAATCGGTATTGTAGTTTGGAATGTTGGTATTGGCGTAAGCCATGGAACATGCGGAGAGCACCGCAGTGGCGATAAGTTTCTTCATGAAAAGATCCTTCTAGTTAGTTAACAGTTAAAACTTAACACATTAGATAAACTAATTGTGGACAATGGCTATAGTAGCTCATTTTATTTTCTAGTCAATATTGCTTTTTTATTTCAGCCATTTAAGATTTGCTAAAGAAATTCGAAGTAAAATACCGTTTCTATTTTTATTGGAAAGAATAATGACAAAACAAATTTTCACACAATCTCAACAACCAGAAGAGGAAGAAATTCTGCCTAAGCAGGAATTTTATAATGTTGAAACAACCATCGATAATGAACCTTTAGAAGGGGAGTTGTTGGACGAGCAATTTGAGCAAATTGTGAAGCCTAAATCGAGTGGTTGGAAAACGGCTTTGAAATTGACCGCACTTTTATTTTTAGGGGCGACGGTTGCGCAATCTGTTCAATGGATTTGGGATAGTTATCAAAATCAACAATGGATTTATCTCGCTTTTGCGTTAGTGAGTTTTGTCATTGTGCTGTTTGGTTTATCTGAAATTATCGTAGAATGGCGACGTTTGATGAAACTCAAAAAGCGTTTGAATTTACAAGAACAAAGTCAGCGATTAATAGGTGAAAGTGCGGTTAAAAATCATCAAGTTTTTTCTGAACAGGATAGCGAGAAAGGAAGAGCCTTGTGTTTATCGATTGCCGATACCTTAAAATTGGATTCGCAACATCCCTCAATTGTCCAATGGGAAAAACAGCTGAATGAAAGTTATTCTGCTCGCGAAGTTACCCATTTATTTAGTCAAACGGTGTTGCAATCTTTTGATCGAAAAGCGAAAAAACTGATTACGAAAATGGCAGCAGAATCCGCTGTGATTGTGGCAATCAGTCCTTTAGCCATTATTGATATGTTTTTTATTGCGTGGCGAAATATTCGTTTAATCAATAAAATTGCAGCGATTTATGGGATTGAGCTTGGGTATTTTACCCGTCTTCGTTTGCTCAGAATGGTATTGGTGAATCTTGCTTTTGCCGGTGCGACTGAAATCGTGCAAGATTTAGGCATGGATTGGCTTTCGCAAGATATTACCGCGAAACTTTCTGCGCGAGCAGCGCAGGGGATTGGCGTGGGATTATTAACAGCTCGATTGGGCATTAAGGCTATGGAGTTTTGTCGCCCATTGGCATTTGAGAAAGCCGAAAAACCAAAACTTTCTCATGTGCAAAAAGAATTGTTCACGGTGATGAAAGATACGGTACTTGGCAAGACGAAAGTGAAAGAAAAAGAAGAAGTGTAATAAAAAAGTGCGGTTAAAATTGACCGCACTTTTTTGTATAAGAGATGATTAAAGTCCTGCTTTCAAGCTTGCTTCAATAAAGCGGTCTAGATCGCCATCCAGTACAGCTTGTGTATTACGATTTTCAACGCCTGTGCGGAGATCCTTAATACGCGCATCATCTAACACATAAGAACGAATTTGGCTGCCCCAACCGATATCAGATTTATTATCTTCCATCGCTTGTTTGTCCGCATTTTTCTTTTGTAACTCAAGCTCATACAATTTCGCTTTTAACTGCTTCATGGCTTGATCTTTATTTTTGTGTTGAGAACGATCGTTTTGACATTGTACGACAATTCCACTTGGCATGTGAGTAATACGCACCGCACTTTCAGTTTTATTGACGTGCTGACCACCCGCACCGGATGCACGATAAACGTCAATACGTAAATCAGCCGGATTGATTTCAATATCAATATCGTCATCAATTTCAGGATAAACGAAAGCCGCTGCAAATGATGTATGTCGACGGTTATTGGAGTCGAATGGACTTTTACGCACCAAACGATGGATACCGGTTTCCGTACGTAACCAACCGAAAGCATATTCACCACTAACACGAATCGTCGCTGATTTTAAACCTGCGACATCGCCATCAGAGACTTCCATTAATTCTGTTTTAAAGCCTTTGCTTTCCGCCCAACGGAGGTACATGCGAAGTAACATTTCCGTCCAGTCTTGCGCTTCTGTACCACCGGAACCTGCTTGTAAATCGACATAACAATCACACGCATCGTGCTCACCACTAAACATGCGTCGGAATTCGAGTTTTGCAAGTTGTTGTTCAAGCTCATCTAATTCAGCAACAGCCTCATTGAAGGTCTCTTCATCTTCCGCTTCAACTGCTAATTCAAGCAGCCCTTCAACATCTTCTAAACCTTGTTCTAAATTCTTGATGGTATCAACCACTTGTTCAAGTGAAACGCGTTCTTTCCCTAGAGCTTGGGCTTTTTCAGGTTCGTTCCACACGTCGGGTTGTTCTAATTCTGCATTAACTTCTTCTAAACGCTCAACTTTTGTGTCGAAGTCAAAGATACCCCCGAAGCACAGAGGTGCGCTCGGAAAGGTCGGTGATTTTGTTTTTGATTGGATTGATTTCAAACATAATAAATAAACCTCTATAAACGGCGGAAGTATAAGTCATTTTCAGTTTTTTGGGTAGTTTGGCTTGCACAAATCATCGATCCATTTATAATTCTAACCTTTGTTGTTTAGATATTTAGGAATAAAAATGAAAAAATTACTGACCGCACTTTTAATCACTGCTTCTGCCACAGCAATGGCGAGTGATGCTGAGATTAAATCGAAACTACAGGCATTAGGTGCGAAAAATATTGAAGTGAAAGATTCACCCGTAAAAGGCCTTAAAACAGCTGTGACTGATCAAGGCATTTTATATGTGAGTGAAAATGGTCAATATGTTTTGCAAGGCAAAATGTATGAATTAACAAATAAAGGCCCAGTTGATGTGGCAGGTAAACTCTTAGCGGATAAAGTGAATGCGTTAAAAAACGAAATGATCATTTATCCGGCAAAAAATGAAAAATATGTTGTGACAGTATTCATGGATATTACTTGCCATTATTGCCATATCCTTCATCAACAAGTGAAAGAATATAATGATTTAGGTATTACCGTTCGTTATCTTGCATTCCCACGTGCTGGAATGAATGAAACCGCTCGCCAAATGGAAGCCATTTGGACAGCGAAAGATCCTGTATTTGCATTGAATGAAGCAGAAAAAGGTAACTTACCAAAAGAATTGAAAACACCTAACATTGTGAAAAAACAGTATGATTTAGGTGTACAACTTGGTGTGAAAGGTACGCCAAGTATTGTGACTTCAACAGGTGAAATGCTTGGGGGATATTTAAAACCTCAAGATTTATTAGCAGTGTTACAAGAATCAGCACAATAATTGTTAGTAGTGAGGGCGTATGATATACGCCCTTAAAATATTCATATCATCAAAGCGCATATTGTAGTTTCTTTGGATGATAATTTTAAATAACAAAACACCGTGAAAAAACTCATCAAACGTCGTGAAATTCCTGCCGGAAATCCTGTTTCAGATAATGCATTACTCGATCGTCTCTATCGTTCTCGCCATATTAAAAATAGCCAAGAATTAGACCGCACTTTGCAATCAATGCTTAACCCCAATCAATTACACGGTATTCAACAAGCCGTAGATTTATTGGTTGAAGCTTATCAACAGCAACAAAAGATTGTTATCGTCGGCGATTTCGATGCAGATGGAGCAACCAGTACGGCACTTTCAGTATTAGCTTTGCGTATGCTTGGCTTTACTGATGTGGAATATCTAGTGCCAAATCGTTTTGAGCAAGGGTATGGCTTGAGTGTGCCTGTTGCTGAGATGGCAATGGAAAAAAGCGTACAGTTATTAATGACGGTGGATAACGGGGTATCCTCCTTTGAGGGCGTGGCGTATTTAAAAGAGCAAGGTGTAAAGGTGTTGATTACCGATCATCACTTGCCACCAGAAATATTGCCGAATGCTGATGCCATTGTTAATCCAAATTTGCAACAATGTGATTTCCCTTCAAAATGTCTAGCTGGTGTAGGCGTAGCGTTTTATTTAATGCTCGCTTTGCGTGCCAAATTTCGCGAGTTGGGCATTTTTACGGCTGAAACACAGCCTAATTTTACTGAGTTACTGGATTTAGTCGCGCTCGGCACAATTGCGGATGTTGTTCCCCTTGATCAAAATAACCGTATTTTAGCCCATCAAGGGTTGATGCGAATTCGTGCGAAGCGTTGTCGACCAGGAATTATTGCTCTCGCTGAAGTGGCTAATCGAGAAGTTGAAAAACTTTGCTCAGCTGATTTGGGCTTTGCGATTGCACCGCGTTTAAATGCTGCGGGCCGATTAGACAATATGTCTGTTGGTGTGGAGTTATTACTTGCAGAAAGTATGCAAGAGGCAAGAGCGCAAGCCTTAGATTTGGATAGTTTAAATCAAGCTAGAAAAGAAATTGAGCAAGGCATGAAGTTAGAAGCCTTAGAAATTTGCCGAAATCTCACCGCGCTTTCTGATGAATTACCGATGGGGATAGCCTTATTCCAGCCAGATTGGCATCAAGGCGTATTAGGCATTGTGGCTTCTCGTATAAAAGATCAATACCATCGACCAGTCATTGCGTTTGCGCAAGATCAAGAAGGCATTTTAAAAGGTTCTGCACGTTCAATTGAAGGCTTGCATATGCGCGATGTATTAGAGCGTATTCATTCCCAACATCCTGATATGATTTTAAAATTTGGCGGTCATGCCATGGCAGCAGGATTAAGCATTAAAGAAAGCTTTTTCCCTGATTTTCAAAAGATTTTTAATCAAACGGTGCAAGATTGGTTAAATGAAGATCAATTACAAGGTGTAATTTGGACGGATGGCGAACTTCAAGCAAATGAATTTAGTATTGAAACAGCAGAAGTGATAAAATCTGGCGGACCTTGGGGACAAGCTTTTCCTGAGCCTGTTTTTGATGGTGAATTTAAAATTTTTGAGCAACGCGCGATCGGGCAAAATCAAAATCATTTAAAAATGCTCGTTGAGCCTAAAAATGGTGGTCCATTATTAGATGCCATTGCGTTTAATATCGATACTCGGTATTATCCCGATTTGTCGATTAAGCAGGCAAAATTTGCTTATAAGTTAGAAATTAATGAGTTTCGAGGAAATCGAAACCTCCAATTATTAGTCGATTATATTGAACCAATTGGTTAATTTATGAAAAAAGTTTGGCAGAATAAATTATTAAAAGGATCCTTTGCAATGATATTGCTGAGTGTGACGAATGTCGCATTTGGTGAAGTCAGTGCAAAGGATTTTTCTGCCAAAAATCCACCGCACTTACCACCAGCGAATGTGGCTCAGTTTGAAGATGGTCGAGATTATTTTTCATATCAAGAACCGATTGAACAAGCCAAAAGAAGCGATCGTAAAATTCCGATCCAGTTTTTCTTTGATTATGATTGTCGAGTTTGTTCTTCAGCCCAAGACATTTTGCAGCTTTATAGCCAAATTCGCCCAAATAAAGTGGCATTAGATGAATACCCGGTTGCTACGAATGAAGCAAAATTTTCAGCGACAATATTTTATACCTTACAACGTTTAAAAGTAGGTGAGTTGTCAGATACGCTGTTATTTGAAACCTCTGAAAAGGCACGTTATACCGAATTATCGTCATTAGATAAGATGCGTGAATGGATAGTCTCGCAAGGGATCAGTAAAGCTGAATTTAATAAAATCGTGCATTCTGCTGAAGTAAAAGAAGATGTGAATAATGCCATTAATTTAACAGAAGAATATGGCGTATTTACGTTCCCTTATGTGGTTGTGGGCGGAAAATATGTGCTCACCGCGAGTACATTGTATAACGATGATTATGGCGTTGCGGTATTAGATTTTTTAGTGAATAAACTCGAACAAGAAAGGAAAAAATAATGAAAATCGGGATTGTTGGTGCAATGGCACAAGAAGTGGAAATTTTATCCCAATTAATGACAGATAAAAAAGAAACAAAAGTGGCAAGTGCAGTCATTTTTGAAGGCAAAATTAACGGTAAAGAAGTCGCACTATTGCAATCAGGGATAGGTAAGGTCGCTGCGGCTATTGGTACTACCGCTTTATTGCAATTGGCTAAACCGGATGTGGTCTTAAATACAGGCTCAGCAGGCGGTGTCGCAAAAGGTTTAAAAGTGGGGGATATCGTTATTTCAGATGAAACCCGCTATCACGATGCCGATGTGACAGCATTTGGCTATGAAAAAGGTCAATTACCTGCGAATCCTGCGGCTTTTCTTTCAGATAAAAAATTAGCGGATTTAGCAGACGAAATAGGCCAATCACAAGGGCAAAATGTGAAACGTGGTTTAATTTGTTCGGGTGATAGTTTTATTAATAACGAAGAAAAAATTGCTCAAATTAAAGCGGATTTCCCCAATGTGACAGCCGTAGAAATGGAAGCAACAGCGATTGCGCAAGTTTGTCATGTCTTTAATGTACCTTTTGTGGTCGTTCGAGCCATTTCAGATGCAGGCGATGGCGAAGCGAGTATGTCATTTGAAGAGTTTCTCCCACTTGCAGCAAAACAATCCTCGGCATTAGTATTAGGGATGATAGATAGACTGTAGATAATCTTTTAATAAGATAATAAATTCTAAAATTGAATAATGAACATTATTTAAAAAGGCATAGTTAATTAACTATGCCTTTTTATATAAACCCCATTAGAATTTATAGTTTAAACTGAGAATATAAGTTCTTCCTCGTGCAAAATTGTAAAGCACAGATTTATCTTTTATTCCGTTTTCGCAAGTATCATTTTTGCTACAAATGGAATCATTTAAGCTTGAATAATATCGTTGAGATGCCGCATCATTGCCTGAGTCTAAAGGATCAACATAACGTTTATCTAACAGGTTCTGTACTTCGGCTTTGATAATCAAATCTTTGATAGGTTCGTAACTTATATGCAAATCTAAAATAATCGGTTGTTTATTAATTTCCTCTGTTTTTTTAATTGCATAATAAGTTCTTTCATGACTAGTATTTAATTCAAATTCAGAACCGTTAATATAGTCTTCTTGAATGGTTGCCCGTTTACTTTTTCCATAGTAACGAGCAGCGATACCAACAGTTAATTTTTGATCAAACCAGCGAGAGCCAAGTTCTAATCTTCCATAATCTTTAGGTAACATTGAGATACGGGATAGACCATAGCCTTGTTTTAGAATGTCATCTTTTGATGCGTTGTTAGGACGTGGACTTGCATCTGCATAATTGGTTGGTTGATTTGTTCGTTGATATGCATAAGACAGATTTGCAAAGAAACGTCCCATGTCATAGTTAATTTCTAACTCAACACCGCTTTTTTTCACAATAGGCTTATAATTTTGATGAGCAATGGTAAATCTAAATCCATTATTAGCTGCCCAGTCAGGAACAACGCCATCTCTCCACCATACACCATATACATTATGAATATAATTTTTGATGAAACTACGATATCCCACTAGTTTTAAACCTAGAACATCTTCTTCTGTAAAAACAGCTTTTTTATAGGTATTAAACCCAAGTTGATAAGTTTCAGCTCGCTCAGGTTTTAATGCCGTATTTACGCCGACATCAGAGACTTGAGAGAAGAACATTTCTTGAATATTTGGCATTCTATGTGTGCGCGAATAGGTGAAAAACGGCATAAAATAATCATTGATATCTGCACTAAGTGTTGCTGAGTGATTTATCGCTGTTTTATGTCCTGATTTATGCAAAATCGGTTCATTAATTTGTGTCGGTGTATTTTCGTAACCTACATACTCACCGTTAAATGCATAATGCGTAAAATTGACACTATAGTCTAAATGGTAAATTCCTTTAGAAAGTGCGGTATCGAAATAAGCAGTTTTAAATTTTTGTTTACCAGAAGGTTGTAAGATCACTGAACGTTGTGGTAATCCGCTTTTGCTTCCTTGGAAGCGACCTAAATAACTATAGTTTCCTTGGGAGTGCGATTCATTGTTGTAAAACAAACTTAATTCTTCAGGAAAACGGTTTTTATTATACTCATTAATAAAGTAGTTAAAGCCCAATGTGGTTTTTAAATCGATTTCTTTTGGCAATAAAAAAGTATAGCTATTGTTTATATCAATAATATTTGCTACATTTTTCGTAATTAATTTATCTTCTACTTGCCAACCAGAAAAGAATGCACCTTTAGGATAAATGGTTTTACCTAAGTTATGTGCTACCATTAGATTTAGATCAAGATAGCGATTATTATTAAAACTATAATTTAATTGATAATTACGATTTTCGATTTTTCGAGAACCAATTTTATTATCAAGGGTACGTATTTGTGCACCTAAGGTATGGTTATCATCGCCATATTCAAATTTTAATAAATGGCTACGAGAACGAGATTGCAAACTGCCTGGTTCAATAGGAGCAACACTATATTGATCTTTATTACGTTCAAATGAGTTATTTGTGGAATCTACATCATTTTGTAATTCAGGGATATTTTTAGGTTGTATACCATTTTCCAATTCTTTCAGAATTTTCCTTCTGGTTTCATTTTTATAAGTATTAAGTTGATAGCTAGATGTATTGTAACGAGGCTCATTAGGCGTATCTTCTTCACTAACATAATCATAATTTTCTTCTTTTCTTTCAATCCGAGTAATACAACCTGGTGTTCTTGTTTCGGTCGCTCCAGTTAGCTCATCGGTTGTTGTAATTGGGTCTGTATTTCCATTAAATGTTGGATTGGGTGCGTTGCAAGACCAATGATTTTTGTTTAGATCAGGTGTCCACTGTCCAGATGAATTTAAAACATAACCTGCATTATGGAAATAGGCTTCTTTTTCTTTAGCAAGAATATCTTGTCCAAGCGAAGACAAGCGTTCTCCCCCTCCGATACGATAATCTTGAGATACCTCACGTTGACTGTAACCATATACCACACCAACATAACCACCATTATCAAGCCATTTTCTGCCTGCAGCCATTGTCATAAAATTCGATTTAGTTGCATTGCTCCCCGTCATTCCTTTTACGATGAGCCCAAAAGGTTTGTCATCAGTGATAACATCATTAACGCCTAATGTTCTAAAATTAGCACTACCAGACAATGTGTTTATGCCGTTGGAACCGGAGAAATTGCTTTTATTGATATCAACACCAGCAATAAAGTTAGGATCAAGCGATGCACCGAATTGAGAATTACCACCTGATTGACCTGAGTCCATGGCTGTAGAGTAAAAAGTTTGTGTGACTCCATCGACCATAGTATTGACTCGACCTAACCCATTTTCGCCACGAATATTAACTGAAACCACTCCTGATCCTTTATCTTGTTGAGTAAAGGCTCCCGGAATGCTACGAATCACTTGATCTATAGTTTGTGTATCTTTAAATATATGTTCTCTTGTGCTTTTAGCTTTTGCTTCTGTAAATGGTTTCTTATCATTAGTTACGTTTTTTTCGACCACATTTATTTGATCGAGTATTTCTTCTGTTTGAGCTTCAGCAATATTAATGTTTATTGCATTTATTATGCAAAATGTAACTAAGTTTAATCTCATTTGTTTTTTCATTAATTACCTCCTGTCTTTATGAGAAAGATTCGTATTATCTTCTTCTGAGGAGTGAAATTCAAGGGATGAGATCATGAAATTAATATAATATCTAAAGAATCATTTTCATGTTATATATTGTGAAATTCTCAATTTCTTTTATTCATTGGCTGGAAAGTATTGCAACGATTATTGATGCTTATCTTTTATTGGTAGAGTTTGTTTTTACCTTATAAGGAGGGGCTAAGATCTGATGTTGTATGTTTTCTTTAAATTTTGTATGAATTATTAATATTAATTTAGAATTATAATAGCCAATTATTTTTTAGCATTTAGCAAAAGAATCTTTAGAGAAATAAGGTATTTATGTCTATAATGTATTGGTTTTGAAAGTAAAAGGATGAAGATTATGGGGATAATTATCACCGTTGATGGCCCAAGTGGGGCAGGGAAAGGAACACTTTGTTACGCATTGGCAGAAAAGTTAGGTTTTACCTTATTAGATAGTGGCGCCATTTATCGCGTGACGGCATTGGCTGCGCTGAAACGTCATGCAAACTTAACCGATGAAGAAGGATTAGCAGAGTTAGCCCGTCATTTAGATATTCAGTTCATTCCAAAAAATGGAGAAGTCAATGTGCTTCTTGGTGGGATGGATGTGAGTCATTTAATCCGTACGCAAGAAGTGGCGGAAGCTGCATCAAAAGTGGCAGTGTTCCCTAAAGTGCGGTCAGCTTTACTGCAACTTCAGCAGGATTTTAGCAAAAATGATGGACTGATTGCTGATGGGCGAGATATGGGAACTGTGGTTTTCCCAAATGCACAAGTTAAACTATTTTTAGATGCAAGTGCGGAAGAACGTGCAAAAAGACGCTATAAACAGTTGCAAAATAAGGGAATTAATGGTAACTTTGCACAGATTTTAGCCGAGATACAAGAACGCGATTTTCGTGATAGAAATCGTGAGGTTGCGCCATTGAAACCGGCTGATGATGCTTTATTGTTAGATAGCACAACATTGAGTATTGATGAAGTCATTGCTCAAGCGTTAGCTTATATTCAAGAAAAAGCGTCAATTTCGATTTAACTGTTTATTCAAGGAAGAATAGACATTTATCCTCAACCCCGCATTTTATGGATCTTAATGTGGATGTTATTAACTTAAATTAAGAAGATTATTTATATGTCAGAATCTTTTGCTCAACTCTTTGAAGAATCATTAAAAGGCCTTGAAACCCGTCAAGGTTCAATCGTTAGCGGTACTGTTGTTGCTATTCAAAAAGGCTTTGTACTTGTTGATGCAGGCTTAAAATCTGAATCTGCAATTCCTGTTGCTGAATTCCAAAACGCTCAAGGTGAACTTGAAGTTAAAGTTGGCGACACAGTAAACGTAGCTTTAGATGCAGTTGAAGATGGTTACGGAGAAACTAAACTTTCTCGTGAGAAAGCAGTTCGTCACGAATCTTGGATTGAATTAGAAAAAGCTTACGAAGAAAAAGCGACCGTTATCGGTTTAATCAACGGCAAAGTGAAAGGCGGTTTCACAGTTGAGTTAAACGGTGTTCGTGCATTCTTACCAGGTTCATTAGTTGATACACGTCCAGCACGTGAAGCTGATCACCTACTTGGTAAAGAATTAGAATTCAAAGTAATCAAATTAGATCAAAAACGTAACAACGTTGTTGTTTCTCGTCGTGCAGTGATCGAATCTGAAAACAGCCAAGAACGTGAACAAATCCTTGAGAACCTAGCTGAAGGTTCAGAAGTTAAAGGTATCGTTAAAAACTTAACTGACTACGGTGCATTCGTAGATTTAGGTGGCGTTGACGGTTTATTACACATCACTGATATGGCTTGGAAACGTGTTAAACATCCAAGCGAAATCGTGAATGTAGGCGACGAAGTAACTGTTAAAGTATTAAAATTTGACAAAGATCGTACTCGCGTATCTTTAGGCTTAAAACAATTAGGTCAAGATCCTTGGGTTGCTATCGCTGAAAACCACCCAGTAAACAGCAAATTAACTGGTAAAGTAACTAACTTAACAGACTACGGCTGTTTCGTTGAAATCTTAGATGGTGTTGAAGGTTTAGTTCACGTTTCTGAAATGGATTGGACTAACAAAAACATCCACCCATCTAAAGTTGTAAGCTTAGGCGATACAGTTGAAGTAATGGTGTTAGAAGTTGACGAAGAACGTCGTCGTATTTCTTTAGGTTTAAAACAATGCAAACCTAACCCATGGACTCAATTCGCTGAAACTCACAACAAAGGCGACAAAGTTACTGGTAAAATCAAATCAATCACTGATTTCGGTATCTTCATCGGTCTTGAAGGTGGTATCGACGGTTTAGTTCACTTATCTGACATTTCTTGGAATGTTGCAGGTGAAGAAGCAGTTCGTAACTACAAAAAAGGTGACGAAGTTTCTGCAGTAGTATTAGCAGTTGATGCAGTGAAAGAACGTATTTCTTTAGGTATCAAACAACTTGAAGATGATCCATTCAACAACTTCGTAGCAGTTAACAAGAAAGGTGCAGTAGTTTCTGCAACTGTTGTTGAAGCTGATGCTAAAGGTGCTAAAGTTGAATTAGCAGGTGGCGTTGAAGGTTATATCCGTGTAGCAGACTTAACAAATGAAGTTGCAGCAGGTGATGTAGTTGAAGCGAAATACACAGGTGTTGATCGTAAAGCACGTATCGTTCACTTATCTGTAAAAGCGAAAGATCAAGCTGAAGAAGCAGCTGCAGTTGCAAACGTGAATAACAAACAAGAAGATGTTGCTATTCCAAACGCAATGGCTGAAGCTTTCAAAGCGGCTAAAGGTGAATAATTAATTCACATAAATAAGGCTGGGTCATTGACTCAGCCTTATTACTACCAGCTATAATTAACAAGGATTTAGCGGTAATTTATTATGAACTAATGCATTACCTGTAAGTCTTAATAACAAGTTTAAGTATAAATTTAAAGGAGAGTTGACGATGACTAAATCTGAACTAATTGAAAATCTATCAACAAAGCACCCAACTTTATCCGCAAAAGAAGTAGAAGGTATTGTAAAGGATATTCTTGAACTCATTGCACAATCTTTAGAAGAGGGTAATCGTATCGAAGTTCGTGGTTTTGGTAGCTTCTCTTTACACCATCGTCAACCGCGAGTGGGCCGTAATCCTAAAACCGGTGATTCTGTAAAATTAGATGCTAAATCTGTACCGCACTTTAAAGCGGGTAAAGAATTAAAAGATCGCGTAAATGTTTTTGCTTAAACATTCAATAGATATCAATAAAACGACACTTAGGTGTCGTTTTTTATTACAAATTTTGGCATAATGAACCTATTCTTAACAAAGGAGATTGTGATGATTAAATATATTCTTGGGCTCATTATTGTATTGGCTATCGTACTTGTTGCGGTAACTATAGGGGCAAATAATGATCAAGTAATCACCTTTAACTACATTGTTGCTGAAAGCCAATTCCAACTTTCAACATTAGTTGCCATTTTATTTGGTTTTGGATTAATTTTAGGTTGGTTAATTACAGGATTTTTCTACTTAAAATTAAAATTCAAAAATATGTCGTTAGCGCGTCAAGTTAAACGTCAAACATTACAAATTAACGAATTAACGACTACTCGCGATAAGGCAGTATAATGCTTGAATTACTCTTTCTGCTTCTGCCAATAGCCGCCGCTTATGGTTGGTATATGGGGCATCGGAGTGCCAAGAAAGATCAGGAAGATATTAGTAATAAACTCTCCCGTGATTATGTCACGGGGGTCAATTTTTTGCTTTCTAATCAAACGGATAAAGCCGTTGATTTGTTTCTTGATATGTTGCAAAAACAAGAAACAGAAAATGAAATTGAAAGCAACTCTCAATTTGAAGCTGAGCTAACGCTCGGTAACCTTTTCCGTTCTCGAGGCGAAGTGGATCGTGCTTTAAGAATCCATCAAGCCCTCGATCGTAGTCCAAATTATTCTTTCGAACAAAAATTATTAGCTAAACAGCAACTTGCTAAGGATTTCATGGCGGTGGGTTTTTATGACCGTGCGGAAGCCCTTTACATCATTATGGTGGATGAACCTGAGTTCGCTGAAAATGCGCTACAACAGCTTTTAGTGATTTACCAAAAAACAAAAGAATGGAAAAAAGCGGTTAATATTGCAGAAAAACTAGCCAAAATTTCCCCTAAAGAAAATGATGTGGAATTAGCACAATGTTATTGTGAATATGCCTTAAGTGGTGAGCTTGAAAGTGCAGTCGAAAAACGCAGTATTTTACAAAAAGCGCTGAATGTATCTCCAACAAGTGTGAGAGCATCAATGCTTCTTGCGGATTTAGAAATGGCAGATAAAAACTACCGTCAAGCCATTCATTTTTTGGAGAATATTCTTAATCAAAATCCAATTTACATTGGAGAAGTGTTGAAAACACTCAAATATTGTTATGATGAATTAGGAGAGAGAGATAACTTTGAGTTATTCTTGATTCGAGCCAGCCAGCAGATTAACAATACTAAAGTCGATTTAATGTTAGCAAGCGTGATTGAAGAGAAAGATGGCAAGAGTGCCGCTCAATCAAAGCTTTATCACCAACTCACAAAACATCCAAGTACATCTATTTTCCATCGTTTTATTCAATTCCAAATTGATGATGCTGAGGAAGGGCGAGGTAAAGAAAGCTTAATTTTGCTACATAAAATGGTCGGTGAGAGAATTAAGCAAGGCTTTGGTTATCGTTGCTCAAATTGCGGTTATCAAACCCATAAATTAATGTGGAATTGTCCTTCTTGCAAACAGTGGGAAACCATCAAACCAGAACATAATTAATTGACACAGTGAGGTAAAATTATGAATAGCAAAGTAATTGTTGCATTGGATTACGAAACGGAAGCACAAGCGCTATCCCTCGTGGATCAAATTGATCCAAGCTTATGCCGTTTAAAAGTGGGTAAAGAAATGTTTACCACATTGGGAACTAGTTTCGTTAAACAATTACACGAGCGTCAATTTGATGTTTTCCTCGATCTAAAATTTCATGATATTCCGAATACTGTAGCAAGAGCCGTGCGTTCTGCGGCGGATTTAGGTGTATGGATGGTGGATGTCCATGCTAGCGGTGGTTTAAAAATGATGGAAGAGGCGAAGAAAATTCTCGAGCCTTATGGAAAAGATGCACCGTTATTAATCGCGGTAACTGTATTAACAAGCATGGAAGATTTAGATTTGTTGCAAATTGGTATTAACTCTTCACCACTTGAGCATGTATTACGTCTTGCGAATTTAACACAGCGTGCGGGATTAGATGGAGTTGTTTGTTCGCCACAAGAAGTGGAGATTTTACGTAATACTTGTGGTCCTGATTTTAAATTAGTCACACCGGGGATTCGTCCAATTGGAAGTGATTTTGGCGATCAACGTCGCGTTATGACTCCTGCTGCGGCTATTCGTTCTGGTTCTGATTATTTGGTGATTGGCCGCCCAATTACTCAAGCTGAAAATCCAGCAGAAGTGCTTCGTTCAATTAATGCATCACTTTCATAATATGACAGAGAGTACTTTAGTATATTCTACCGAAGTTGGTCAAATTAAAGCGCAGAAAGAGCCGGTACAACGCCCTAAAGGTGATGGTGTGGTTCGCATCCAAAAACAAACCAGTGGTCGAAAAGGTGCAGGCGTTTCAGTGATTACTGGGCTAGATTTAGCTGATGATGAATTGAAAAAGTTAGCCGCTGAACTTAAAAAGCGTTGTGGTTGCGGTGGTTCGGTTAAAGACGGCAACATTGAGATTCAAGGTGAAAAACGCGATTTACTTAAACAACTTTTAGAACAAAAAGGGTTTAAAGTAAAATTAGCCGGTGGTTAAGATAAGACAAAAAATCCATCTTCAATTGAAGATGGATTTTTTTATGTTTAACCTTCCATAAAGTTTGGTTGGTAAGCAAAGAACATTGCACCTAAGAAACTTAACAAGGCAAATGCCAGAAATGCACTGTTTGGGTTGACCGCTTTACGACTAAAATATTTAGCCGAGAAGAAGATATAAAGCACAAGCATGATGATTTTCATGACCAGCCAGCTTTGTAGCTGATAACCGACCAAGAAGAAAATCGTTAAGCCGCTTGCAATTAAAAGTGTATCTACTAAGTGCGGTAAAATTTTTAGCAGTTTAATCGCGCGCCAATTTTTCCCACTTAATTGCATTCCCCCACGGATAATTAATAATCCTAAACTTAAAAATGCACAAACAATGTGCAAATAAATTAACATAATCACTCCAGATGTAAAAGGAAAGTGCGGTCAAAAGCGACCGCACTTTAATTTCTTATTTTGCAATACGCTTATATTTAATACGATGTGGTTGTGTTGCGGCTTCACCTAAGGTTTTCTTTTTCCACTCTTCGTAGTCAGAGAAGTTACCTTCATAGAAAGTCACTTTACCTTCATCACCGTAATCTAAGATATGAGTCGCAATACGGTCTAAGAACCAACGGTCATGGGATATCACCATGGCACAGCCTGGGAATTCTAAGATCGCATTTTCTAACGCACGTAAAGTTTCAACGTCTAAGTCATTGGTCGGTTCGTCCAATAACAGTACGTTACCACCACGTTGTAGAAGTTTCGCTAAGTGTAAACGACCACGTTCACCACCTGATAATTCGCCCACACGTTTTTGTTGATCTACGCCTTTGAAGTTGAAACGCCCAACATAGGCACGGCTTGGAATTTCAAAGTTACCAATAGTGAGAATATCTTGTCCGTTAGACACTTCTTCCCAAACAGTTTTCTTATCATCCATTGAATCACGGAATTGATCCACAGAAGCAAGTACAACGGTTTCACCCATCGTAATTGAGCCGCTATCGGGTTGTTCTTGGCCTGAAAGCATACGGAATAGGGTCGATTTACCCGCACCATTTGGCCCAATAATACCCACGATAGCCCCTTTTGGAATGCTAAATGATAAATTATCAATTAAAGTGCGGTCGCCATAAGATTTGGTTAAGTTCTGAACTTCAATCACTTTATCACCTAAACGTGGACCAGGTGGAATAAAGAGTTCATTGGTCTCGTTGCGTTTTTGGTATTCGCCAGAGTTCAACTCATCGAAACGTGCCATACGAGCTTTACTTTTCGCTTGACGACCTTTAGGATTTTGGCGTACCCATTCTAATTCTTTCGCAATTGATTTTTGACGTGCGTTTTCAGTGGCTTGTTCTTGCTCTAAACGTTTCTCTTTTTGCTCTAACCAAGAAGAGTAGTTACCTTCCCAAGGAATACCTTCACCACGGTCAAGCTCTAAGATCCAACCGGCTACGTTATCTAAGAAGTAACGGTCGTGGGTAATTGCCACAACGGTACCTTCGTAGTCATGTAAGAAACGCTCTAACCATGCTACAGATTCTGCATCTAAGTGGTTGGTTGGTTCGTCTAATAAGAGCATGTCTGGTTTTTCGAGTAATAAGCGACAAAGTGCGACACGACGACGTTCACCCCCTGATAAATGCTCAATTTTTGCATCCCAATCCGGTAAACGTAATGCATCTGCTGCACGTTCTAATTGGTTATCTAAATTGTGACCATCGTGTGCTTGAATAATGGCTTCAAGGTTAGCTTGTTCAGCCGCGAGTTTATCGAAATCCGCATCAGGATCAGCATAAAGCGCATAGATTTCATCTAAACGGGTAAGCGCCGTTTTTACTTCAGAAACCGCTTCTTCTACCGCTTCACGCACAGTTTGTTGCGGATCAAGTTTTGGTTCCTGTGGGAGATAACCGATCTTAATACCTGGTTGTGGACGAGCTTCACCTTCGAACTCTTTATCCACACCCGCCATAATGCGTAAAAGGGTTGATTTACCCGCACCATTTAAGCCGAGCACCCCGATTTTGGCACCAGGGAAGAAGCTTAAAGAAATATCTTTCAAAATATGGCGCTTCGGTGGCACCACTTTGCCGACACGGTGCATCGTATATACAAATTGCGTTGACATAATTCTCTCGATGTTATGAATAAAAGTGCGGTTATTTTACTTGATGTTTATGGAATAAGCTATTTGAAAGGCAAAAAAAACCACCCATACAGGGTGGTAGGAAAGTAGTTTAGCTATATTTATGATTATTTTATTTAGGAACTTTATGAATATCAAGCAATCACTTGACGAAACAAATAGTACATAAATTTCAGTTATAAGGGAAATGCGAATGAATCATTTTTTGATAAAAATCAATAAAATCATAGGATTTTTTACTTTTAGACTGATTTTTATTCGATTTTGATTGGGAACTGCTTGTGATAAAATCTGTCTATTCAATCATTTAGCCACTCTTTTTTCTTATTTATGTTTAAAAAATTACTTCTTGGATTATTGCTGATTTCACCTTTTTCAGCGCTAGCGCATCCCCACGCATTCATCGATATGCAAACGAAACCCTTAGTGAAAGATAATCAATTAATTGGTTTCTCGACGCAGTGGTTACTTGATGAGGCCAGTTCTTCAGCCGTCCTGTATGATGTGAAACAGGCGAAAGGGGATAAGGCCGCCCAACAGAAGTTAATTGATGAAGTCATGGCGAACGTTGTGAATGAACATTACTTTAGTTATGTCTTTGACAAAGAAAATCATAAGATTAAATACACAAAACACCCTGAAAATTACGGTATGCGTGTGAAAGGGAACGAGGTGGAATATTATTTTGATTTTCTTTTGGTACAGCCACAGGCCTTACAAAATAATGAATTTACGCTGATGACTTATGATCGCACTTATTATGTGGCTATGCGGTATGCAGAACCAGGCAAAAGAGCGGTTGATTTTTCATCACTTCCTGCAAATTGCAAAGGCGAGGTGCTGGAACCTAATGTCGATGAAAAAATTCAATCTTACGCATCATCATTGGATAAATCGCAAAAAAATGAAGATGATTCTCTTGGTGTATTGTTTGCGCAGAAAGTAAAAATTAAGTGTGAATAAAAATGAAGTTAAAACTAACCGCACTTTTTATTGGTTTATTAACGATTATCTTCGCATTATTACCTTGGCTGTTTGTGCAAGTTGCTGATTGGCAAAAAGCCTTTAATCAGTTGATTTCTGAAAATCTACACCAGATTCAAGCACATTCATCAACGGCAGGATTGTGGTTGATTTTTGCCGCCTTTTCTTATGGTGTATTACATGCATTAGGGCCTGGGCATGGCAAATTTATTATCGCTAGTTATCTTTCTACGCACGAAAGCCAACTTAAGACCAGCGTACGCTTAAGCTTGCTTTCCTCTCTCATGCAAGGTTTTGTCGCAGTTGCTGCAACCTCCATTGTGGTGGTGATACTTAATCTTTCCTCAAAATATTTTAAACTTAGTCAGTTATGGCTGGAACGTAGTGCTTTAATTTTATTAGTGCTGTTAGGGCTTTATTGGATCGCTCAAGGTCTGAAAGGCTTAAAGAAAAAGCAATCTTTTCGTATCACATCGATTCAATCATTACCAAAACAGATTGGAACAGCTTCGCCTTTTCGATATGGGCAAGGAAAAGTAAGCCAAACACAGTGTAGCTGTGGGCATCAACATCTACCGAATAATCAACAGCTTAAGCAATCAGGTGATTTAAAATCTCAGCTCTTAGTGATTTTGACTATTGGTATGCGACCGTGTAGTGGCGCTATTTTTGTGCTCTTTCTCGCTTATATGCTGGATCTTTATTGGTGGGGAATTGTAGCTACGTTTGCCATGTCTCTGGGCACAGGATTAATGCTTTCACTTTTTGCTGCGTTAGTGCGCTATGCGAGAAATGTCGCAACGCGATTAGGCCATTGGTACGGTTTAACTGGTTCTAATCAAAAAGGTGAGGCCATGATTAAATGCATTGCGGGCGCAATTATGATCTTTTTTGCACTAAGCTTGTTATATGGCTCGATGGGGGCTGTAACAGGTGGCGCAGCCTTGTTTGGTGGGTAAAGAAAAGGGCAGCGTTTGCTGCCCATTTATTTGAAAATAGATTATTCAACCCAAGTAACGATTTCTTCAATTGGTCTACGAGATTTTTTGGTAATGTCTCTCGCTCGATAACCAAATGTTGCTGCCACGGATACGCCCCATTCATTTGGATCAAAGAGACCTTCAGCGGCTAAAGTTTCATTCATTTTATCGTAGTTAAAGCCTTCAATCGGGCAAGAATCAACACCGATAGCGGCGGCACCAGTTAGCATATTGGCTAATGCAATGTAGGTTTGTTTGCTTGTCCAGTCAAATAATGCACGCTCGCTTTCTGCGGTTTTCATTTCAACTTCTTGTAAGCCCTTATATTTTTCCAAGGCTTTTTCTAATTGCTCACCTTGTAAACCTCTACGCACCGCGACATCACGGAAGAAAGGTGTATCATATCGCGCATTTTTCTTCGCAAGAATAATCACTAAATGGCTACAATCATCTAATTGATATTGCATGCCTCAGCTAAAAGGTTTGAGTTTATCGCGTAATGCTTTATTTTGAATAACTAAGAACTTCCATGGCTCAGAGCCGACAGAGCTTGGTGATAAACGAGCAAATTCTAAAATTGCCGCGAAATCTTCTTGGCTAATTTTTTTATTCGGATCGTAATAACGCGTGGAACAGCGATTTTCGAATACCTGAAGCATTTGTTCGCGTGTAATTTGACTCATGTTTTCTTCCTCTTAACATTATCTAATTTGTGATCTTTTGACCGCACTTTAGCGCTCTTTCCAATATCCAATCCACTCTTTGAGTAATTGCATATTTTTCGTAATCGCGCCACCTTGTGGAATAAAATGCATCATATTGAGTCCATAACTGTCAGGCGTAATGCCTTCACCTACACTTGCAGGTAACACATCAAAGCCTTGTTGTTGGAATAATAATTTTGCTCGTTGCATATGCCATTCATTGGTGACTAAAATAATTTTGTGAATACCTTCTTTTTCCAACATTTGTTTGGTGAAAAGTGCATTTTCTTTGGTAGTAAGTGCTTTAGGTTCAATCCATTTAGTTGGCACATTAAAGAAGTTTTGGAGTTCTTCCGCAGCGATTTTTGCTTCAATGGCGCCAGTTGGACTCGCTCCTGTAATTAATAGTGGCAAGTGCGTTTCTTTTTGCAAGAATGCGGCATAGCGTAAGCGTTCAAGCTGAATACCTGTTGAAGCTAATGGTGCATAAAGCTCTTTGCTATCACGTAAACCACCACCCAGTAAAACTATCGCTTGAGCTTGTTGATAATCTTGCAGTGTTAAATGATCTTCAGTAATGAGACTATCTTTAAGTACTTGTGCAGTGTAAGGGATACTTAAAAGATAGAGTAGTGAGAAACCAAGTGCGGTCGAAATTCGGCTTAATTTTTTGAAATTGAATTTAGCTAGAATAAGTGAAAGTCCCCATAAAATTAAAATATTAAATGGGGGAAGAATCATGGCTGTAATCAGTTTTTTCAATTCAAACATTATTTATCCAATTCAACAAAATCTAGTTCTTTGGTCCATAATTTGGCATAGCTACTATTTTTGCCATAAGAGTTATCGCAAACACGATTTGGAATTTCTAATAAGCAAGAGAAAATATGACCATGTAAGCGAGTTGTGGTGACTTTATCATTCGCTAAGAATACTTGTGCAACACGTTTTACAATGCGTTGAGTATAGGCATACCAGAATTGATGGCAAAGATCTTTCAGCCAACCCAGACCAAATTTATTGGCCATTTTACTCATTCGCCAGCTTACTGCTAAAACAACATCGTCTTCTGTTGAAAGAATATCTTCCCAGTCTTTTACATTGCTGTTAGCAGGCAGTTGAGCAAGGATATTTTTCTCGATATCACTCGCTTCAATATCTTTACGTAGGAAGTAAAGCTGCTCACCAGTTTTGCCTTGTTTCGTTTCCATGGTGCCATAAAGCTGATGCGCCATGTCCGGTGACAAATAAACATGATTTGAAAATTGTGCAAATAGATTCGCCGTTCTTTCGTCACGAGCCAATAGATGGCAATCACTGTGGCTACGGAAAAGTGCGGCTGATTTTTGCAGATTTTTTTCTTGTTTAAAATAAGCGGTTTGTGGAAGCACAATAATGCGATTATTCGGGAAATGCGTCACCATTTCTTCACGGATCTTTTGGTGCTGCGGATAAAGATCGCCAAAGTTACCGCCACCATGTAAAAGGATGGTGGTGTTTGGTGTAATTTTCGCTTTAACTTCTTCAAGATCTAAATCATATTCGCAACGTTTTAAGGTCACATTAATATGGTGATCTTTAAAAAATTGCTCGGTTCCGTGATAAATCAGCAAATCGCCCACGTTCAAATGAAGTGGGTAGTCGAAATAAAATACGTCGTTTTTATCTTTGATCAGTTCGACAATAGGATTCAGTTTGTTTTTTAAATCAATAAGGAGTTGATTCATTTTTTACTCTTTTCTTTAAATAGCTAAACAAGAAATTTTTTTCTGCTGTGTTTAATCCGAAGATTAAAATAACACAGATTAATACCATTTCTAAAATGATGGATTGTCCAATAAATTCCAATAAAGAATAACTGCGAGTAGTATCGGATATATAGATGATACCTAATAGCAGGCCAAACACCACGCCGACATTCACTAAATATGAGACAAATTCTTTGTGGTTAAATTTAATTTTTTTATTAATAAAATATAATCGATAGATTTGTGAGATGACCATCGTACTAAATTTACCCACAAAGGCAAATACTGGATTATAACCTAGTGTGAACAAATAATAAGCCAAAGGCACTGTGCAGAGATCGATTAACGCCACGATGATATTGTATTGTTTTACGGTGGATGTGCCAATGGCTAATGCACTCATCCAAAATGCCCCAGCCATCGCACTGATTAATAAGCAAGCAATAATAGCTTGTACAAGTTGTTCAGTATATTGCGGAAGATGATCGCCTAGCCAAAATGTCAGTAAGGTATGGGTGAAATACAATACAGGTGCCGAGAGAATCGCCATTAAATAAAGTGAATATTTTGAAATACCAAGAATTAATTGGCGATTGCGATCATAATCTTTTGCCGCATAAGACTGCACCAACTGCGGATTAGCCGCCATTTGGAAATTATTAACAAAGCTGTAAACAGCACCTTCTACCTGAGTTGCAATAGCGACAGCTGCATTGACTGCTACACCAAAGAATAAGTTAGATACCATGTTTAAGCCTTGTGTTGAACCTACATAGGCAACCTGTCCCATGAGCATCCAACCGGAAAAACTCACCATTTCTTTGGTTTTGCTTAAATCTTTATATAAACGGAAACGCGCAGCCTCTTTGAAATAATATTTAGTGAATAACACATAAAGAGAGAGCACGATTAAACTGACTGAAAGCAATAAGCAACCATAAGTAATCAGCTTATCGTAATGCGTAATGTGGCTTAAGATAAAAACAGAAGTCAGTTTTAAAATGGTTTCACCTAATCCCAACCAAGCATAGAATCCCATTTTCTCGTGTGCAACAATCATGGCATTGAATGGCACCTTGATGATTTCAACAAGGGCAATAATTAATGCTAATTGGTAAACGATATTCGCAGCTTGCAAGCGTTCAGCGGGAATCACCAATTTGTGATTTAAAAACCATAAACCGACGGTTTCAGCTAACACGAATACGATAAAAATAATGAGTAGGTGATTTAAGATACTAATATTAAAGACTTTATTGACACGTTGAATGTCATTGGAGGCTTTTTCTACGTTAATAAAACGCTGAGTGGTGGCGGTCATCGTGCCATTGAAAAAAGAAAACAAGACTACCACACCCATCACAATGTTGTAGATACCAAAATCTTCTACTCCCAAAACCTGTAATACCACTCGAGAGATATACAGCATCGCTCCCATGTTGAAGAGCATTCGGATGTAAAGAAATAGCGTATTTTTGGCAATGGTTTTATTTGACATTGTGAGAATGAAATTAGAAAAATTGGAGGAATTATAGGGGGGATTGGGATGTGTAGCAAGCCTTGAGAGACTTCTTATAAATTCAATTGTATTTAGTAAAAAAAGAAAAGGCTAAATATAAATTTAGCCTTTTGTTATTTAGACGATGCAGACAGCCAAATCCAATTGTTTATTATGGAATTGATGTAATGTGCCGCGATGTCCCACGCTAAGAATGATCATATTCGGTAAACGCTCTTTAATTGTTTTATAAAGCAGGTACTCGGTAGGTTCATCTACGGCTGAGGTTGTTTCATCTAAAAAGACCACTTCAGGCTTAGTCAATAAAATACGAATAAATGCCACACGCTGTAATTCACCTGGTGACAAAATTGCTTGCCAATCGTTATCTATATCAAGACTATGAAGATATTTATCCAAACAACAATCAGCCAGTGTTTTTTCTAATTCAGGATGATAAGGATCGATATCCGGATAGCAAATCGCTTCACGTAGCGTACCTTGTGGCATATAAGGACGCTGTGGTAAGAATAAACTAGTCACACAAGGATGTTCCACCAGACCCACTGTCTCAAAAGGATAAATCCCAGCCATTGCTTTTAATAGCGATGTTTTCCCTGTGCCAGAAGGTCCTTGAATTAATAACGCATCACCATTTCTTAATTCAATATTTAAGTTATTAAGCAACAATCTACCTTGGTCATCTTTAATACCAAAATTTGATAACGCTACTCGGTTAGAACATTTCATGGGTTGATGAACTTCTAAATGATCTAATTCATCCAATTTAGTCATAAAACCATAAAGACGATTTAAGCGCGCTTGGTAGAGCGTAAATTCTTCATAGAACAAACGGAAGAAAGAAAGTGCGGTCATTAATCGGTTAAATGCTTGCACAGTTTGGTGCATATCGCCCAGTTTAATTTGTCCGGTAAAAAAACGAGGTGCTTGCAGCATTAACGGTAAGAGTTTAGCAACACGCGTGACACTTCCATTAAAGCCGTCTAATCCCAACATTCTCAATACAATTGCCCAACGGTTATGAATGATTTGAGCAAATTTGTTTTTCAATAAATGTTGTTCTTGTTGTTCACCTTGATAGAAAGCGATACTTTCCGCATTATCTCGTACTCGAATCAAAGAATAACGATAGTCACCATTAAGTTTTTCTTTGTTAAAGTTCAACTTGATCAAAGGGTGACCAATCCATACAGACATTAATGTTGCCAGGATAATAAAGGCGTAAATAAAGAAGACAACACCTTTTTCGATATTTAATCCAAAAAGACTTAATACGCCTGAGAGAGACCAAAGGATGATAGTAAATTCAATGGTGGTCAGAACAGAATTAATCATGCCACGTACAATAGTGACAGTGCTACTGATGAATTCACGAGCATCTTGTTCAATACGTTGGTCAATATTATCGGGTAGCTCTTTTTCGTATTTAAGACGATAGTATTTTTTATTTTCTAACCATCGTTTAACAAGGACTTTATTTAAGCTTTCCAACCAACGGATTTCAAATACTTGTTGCAAGAAATAATCGGCGATGGAGTGGATAACTTGTACCAATACTAAGAGGGCATTCAGTTTTGCAAAGAACCAAAACTTATCCGCATCTAATTCCTGCATGGAGCTATAAAGCCCATTATAGAAAAAAGAGTTGAGTACGCTGAAGCGCACTTCTAATAAAATCATGGTAAACAACACCAGTAGCATAACGATGATTTTGATGCTGTTACGGCGATTAATCGAAGGGGATGCAATATGCCAAAACTTTTGACCAAATGTGGTTTGTTTGAGTGCCAGTGTCGTCACGCTAAAGCACACAATCACCCAGAAAAGTGCGGTCAAAATCCAGCTTAAACTTGAGTTAAGTTCAGTTTGCCAATTCATTGATTATCCATAAAGTAAAAAACGAAAAAAGGGCGAAATGATTCGCCCTCGTATTGTGCGCTCAATTAAAACTCAACTTTCGTGTTGAAGATAAATTCACGTCCATAACCTAATGCAACAGGGATTAACGTGTTTGTTGCGTTACCAGAGGTGGATGGATAGTAAGTTTTATCTGTTAAGTTTTTACCGTTAAGTTGGAAGGATACTTTCTTGCCAGAGATTTTGGTATCGTAAGCAATAAAGGCATCATATACCACGGCATGAGGTAATTTGTATGCTTTTGTGTAATCACTGTTATAAGCATGCCAAGAACCTAAATAACGAGCACCACCACCAACACGGATGTTACCAAAATCAAATTCACCAACGTTATAAGCTAAGAATAGAGAAGCTTGATGTTTTGGTACACCTGAAAGTTGTTGATTTACCGCATCAGGATAAAGTTCATTTTCAAGTGATTTTACCTTGGTGTAGGTATAGTTAGCCGCCACGCTTAGATTATCAGTAATTTGACCATTTAGATCGAATTCCACACCGCGAGAACGTTGTTTGCCGACGATATTTAATTGTGCATTTGAACCCGAACCAACGGCTTCAGCCACATTACGTTTGGTGATATTGAATAATGCAAGTGTCGCGTTGAAGCCAGAGTTTTCGTATTTTGCACCAATTTCAAAAGATTTACCTTGTTCTGGTTTTAAATCTCCGCTAACAGGTGTTGCCACACTCATTTGTGGACGGAAAGACTCCGAATAGTTTGCAAAGGTCGCAATATGTGGCGTAAATTTATATACGGCACCTAATTGATACAATAATTTACCATCGTGCTGATCAGTATTTCCGGTTCTTGTTAGATTTTGGCCTTTTTTACAGTTTGCAGCATTTAAACAATGACGTCCCGCAAATTGATCAAAGTACTCATAACGTAAACCACCTGTCATGATAAAGTTATCTGTAAAGTAAGCGGTATCTTGAATATAAACACCAACGGTTTTGAGATGGTTATATTGGTAAGCGTTGCCGTTACCGTTTTTATGTTCTGCAACAGGATTAGTATAGACTGGATTATCAATATTGATATCTGACTTTGTAATGCCTTGGTTATAAATAGGTCCAATATCGCGGATATTACTCATGACATCTACACCAGCTACAAAACGGTTAGCAATATCACCAATACCAAATTCACCAACGATATTTAATGTACCACTATGAACACGTTGATCGCCTTGTTGCTGTTCAATCGCACGACGGGCTGTACGAGTTTTAACGTTAATATTAGTGATGCGAGCTTGATCGTAGAAATATTTGTAACGCGCATAGCTATAACCCGCATTTAATTTCCAACCATCACTTAATTTATGTTCAATTTTGAAATCGATATTATCGGTTTTTGCCGTAGTTTCATTATTTGGTTCATCTAAACGACGTGATACAGGGATATCCGGTAATGCATTAGTTGCCGTTAAAAGATTTGTACCACGATCAAATGGCTCAAGAATATCTTTGTGCTCATAAGAAAGAAGTACTTTAGTTTTATCATTTTCCCAAGAAAGTGATGGTGCGTAAGTCGTGTTTTTTAATTTGCCAAAATTACGCCAGTAGTCTTTTTCTTGTTTGTCATAGATAAAGCGGTAAGCAAAACCATTTCCTAAGCCACCAGTGAAATCTAATTGTGTTCCCCATAGGCTATGATTACCTAAAGTTCCACCAATGACATAGCGAGGTGTTTGTTGTGGTTTTTTAGTAATGATATTGACCACGCCACCTGGATCTTGAATACCATAAAGCACAGATGCAGGCCCTTTTAAAACTTCAACGGTTTCAGTTGTCGCGCTAAAGTTTTTAGCTGGGCCAGCTTGTAAACCGTTACGCATAATCGAGTTGTCACGGTTTCCACCAAAACCACGTTTCTGAATAGAGTCAAACATCCCACCTAAGGTGTTGGCTTGGCTGACACCACTAACGTTATAAAGTGCATCAATGAGTGATTCAGGCTTGCGATCTTCCAATAGTTTGGTTGAAAGAATATTTACTGTGTTTGGTGTGTCGAATACAGGCACTTCAGCTTTCGATACAACGGATGTCCCGGTTGTTTGATAACCATTTTGTTTGATACCTGTATCTTGAACATTGATTTGCTCAAGTACTTCGGTATTTGTATTTGCGGCTTGTTCAGTTTCCGCAAAAGTAGAAGCGGAGAAACTCGCCAAAAGTGCGGTTGAAATAAGACTTAATTTAAATTTCATAATTGTTTTCCGATATATAACCCGATAGATAATAAAAGAGCCGCAAGTATAGCGAAAACGTTTACGTTGATCAATGCAAATTATTTTCATTTGCTTATGCAATTTGTTCAGAAAATATTCATTTAAATTAAGTAGGGATAAAAAGAAAAAATCCCAAGCTAAAAAGCTTGGGATTGTAATATGGTGCGACTAGCTGGACTCGAACCAGTGACCCCCACCATGTCAAGGTGGTGCTCTAACCAACTGAGCTATAGTCGCGTAAAAGATGTGGCAGATGATAAACAGTTTTAAGAATGAAAACAAGAGAATTTGTTTTAAGTTAAATTTAGCTGCTAAAAAAATAACCAAAAATTGATTTAAAAAGTCTCAGTAGTTATTTTGATTTTATGCAGGTTTAAGCGTATAATGCCCAGCGTTTTTTATCTCGGATGAGCCGAAATTTAAAAAAGCTTTAGTAAATTGTAACCATTTGTGGAGTTTAGATAATGTCTAGAAAATTAAGAAGAACAAAGATTGTATGTACAATGGGTCCTGCAACAGACCGCGATAACAATCTTGAAAAAATTATCGCAGCAGGCGCTAATGTTGTACGTATGAACTTTTCTCACGGTACACCAGATGATCATATTGAGCGTGCTGAGCGTGTTCGTGCGATCGCGAAGAAATTAGGTAAAACCGTGGCAATTTTAGGTGACTTACAAGGTCCTAAAATTCGTGTTTCTACTTTTAAAGACGGCAAAATTTTCTTAAATGTTGGTGATAAATTTATTCTTGATGCGGAATTACCAAAAGGTGAAGGTAATCAAGAAGCCGTTGGTTTAGACTATAAAACACTTCCACAAGATGTTGTACCAGGCGATATTCTTTTATTAGATGACGGCCGTGTTCAATTAAAAGTACTTTCTACAGAAGGTGCAAAAGTATTTACTGAAGTGACTGTTGGTGGTCCATTATCAAACAATAAAGGGATCAACAAATTAGGTGGTGGCTTATCTGCAGATGCATTAACTGAAAAAGATAAAGCAGATATCATCACTGCGGCTCGTATCGGTGTAGATTACTTAGCGGTATCTTTCCCACGTTCAAGTGCAGATTTAAACTATGCGCGTGAATTAGCAAAACAAGCAGGTTTAGACGCGAAAATCGTTGCTAAAGTTGAACGTGCTGAAACAGTCGTTGATGAAGCAGCAATGGATGATATCATCCTCGCTTCTGATGTAATTATGGTTGCGCGTGGTGACTTAGGTGTTGAAATTGGTGACCCAGAATTGGTTGGCGTACAGAAAAAATTAATTCGTCGTTCACGTCAATTAAATCGTGCGGTTATTACTGCAACTCAAATGATGGAGTCAATGATCAGCAACCCAATGCCAACTCGTGCAGAAGTGATGGACGTGGCAAATGCGGTATTAGATGGTACTGACGCGGTAATGCTTTCAGCAGAAACTGCTGCAGGTCAATATCCAGCTGAAACTGTAGCGACAATGGCTCGCGTATGTTTAGGTGCAGAAAAAATGCCTAGCATCAATGTTTCTCATCACCGTTTAGATCGTGAGTTCAGAGATATTGAAGAATCTGTAGCAATGTCTGCGATGTATGCAGCGAACCACTTAAGCGGTATTGCAGCAATCATTACATTAAGCCACTCTGGTCGTACACCATTATTAATGTCACGTATTAGCTCAGGTTTACCAATCTTTGCACTTTCTCGTGTTCAAGAAACATTAAACCGTTGCGCATTATACCGTGGTGTAACACCAGTTCATTTTGATGGTGAATCTCGTAGCTCTGCAGGTGCAAAAGCCGCGATTAACCTATTAAAAGAAAAAGGTTATTTAGTTTCAGGTGATCTTGTTTTATTAACACAAGGTGATGAATCAGAAGGTACAACTAACGTTTGTCGTACTTTAACGGTTGAATAATCAACATGCCTGAATGAAAAAGAGCGGTGGATTTTTCCACCGTTTTTTTATGTCTAAAATATTGAAAATATTGACCGCACTTTTTTCTTAAAACCACCTCGTATTTGCGGTATCATAAGCACAGTTTTTTAGTTTAAATTGAAATCCTTATGGCATCACAACGACAAATCCAATCTTCCGATCAGAAAACTGAACAAGTTAGTATCCCGCCTCATTCCACTGAAGCTGAACAAGCCGTTCTTGGCGGTATAATGTTGAGTAATCAGCATTGGGATGGTATTGCAGAAAGAGTGATCGCTGAGGATTTTTATACTTTTGCGCATAAAGCAATCTTCCAAACCATGGAAGAATTAATGCGTAACCAAACGCCGATTGATTTAATCACCCTTGATCAAGCTCTTAAAGCAAAAGGCATTAGCGATTCAGTAGGCGGTTTTGCTTATTTAGCGGATCTTTCTAATAACACGCCAAATGCCATTAATATTTTGGCTTATGCGGAAATCGTACGTGAAAAAGCGATTTTGCGTGAGCTTATTGCTGTGGGAAATCGTATCGCAGAAAATAGCTATTCTCCGAAAGGCAAAGACATCAAAATGGTGCTGGATGAAGCCGAGAGAGAAGTGTTTGCTATTGCTGAAAAACGGAGCTCTTCAACAGAAGGTCCTCAAAACGTGCTCAGCGTGTTGGAAAGTACTATTGCTCGAATTGATACCTTAAGTAAGCTTGAAAATCATAGCGGTGTGACAGGGGTCACAACGGGCTTTGTTGACTTAGATAAGAAAACAGCAGGGTTACAACCTTCTGACCTCATCATTGTCGCTGCACGTCCTTCTATGGGTAAAACCACGTTTGCAATGAACCTTTGTGAAAATGCCGCCATGGCAAGTGATAAGCCTGTGTTGGTATTCAGTTTAGAGATGCCTGCGGAACAAATCATGATGCGTATGATTGCCTCTCTAGCTCGCGTGGACCAAACCAAAATTCGTACAGGCCAAAACTTGGATGAAACGGAATGGAGCAAAATTGCCAGCGTGTTTGGGATGTTTAAGCAAAAAAACAATCTTTATATCGATGATTCATCTGGTTTAACTCCAACAGAATTGCGTTCTCGTGCGCGTCGTGTGTATCGCGAAAATGGGGGCTTGAGCATGATTATGGTGGATTACCTTCAATTAATGCGCGCATCTGCATTTTCAGATAACCGTACCTTAGAAATTGCGGAGATTTCCCGTTCGTTAAAAGCATTAGCGAAAGAATTAGAAGTCCCGGTTATTGCACTTTCCCAGCTTAATCGTACGTTGGAACAACGTGCGGATAAACGTCCGGTAAACTCAGACTTACGTGAATCAGGCTCTATTGAGCAGGATGCTGACTTAATTATGTTCATTTATCGTGACGAAGTGTATAACGAGAATTCTGAGGATAAAGGGGTTGCTGAAATCATTATTGGTAAACAACGTAACGGTCCGATTGGTCGTGTACGTTTAGCCTTTAACGGTCAATTCTCACGCTTTGATAACCTTGCCGAACAGCGTGAATATAGAGATGATTATTAGGCAAGAGATAACGGATTAGAAAAATGAACGTAAAACCGGCAACAGCGAAAATCAGTTCGCTTGCCTTAAAACATAATTTACAAGTTATTAAAGAAAAAGCGCCCCACAGTAAAATTATTGCTGTGGTAAAAGCAAACGCATATGGTCACGGTGTGGTATTTGTCTCATCCGCTTTAGAAAGCATGGTGGACTGCTTTGCTGTGGCGCGTTTAGAAGAAGCATTATCTTTACGCTCTAACGGTATTATTAAACCGATCTTATTGCTAGAAGGCTTTTTTGATGAAAAAGACTTACCGATTATTGCGGTAAATAACATTGAAACGGTGGTTCATAACCGTGAACAGCTTGAAGCATTAAAACGAGCTGTAGTACCAAGTCCAATTAAAGTCTGGTTAAAAATTGATACCGGTATGCACCGTTTAGGTGTGTCACTTGATGAGGTGGATTATTTTTATCAAGAGCTGAAAAAACTCCCTCAAATTCAACCGCACTTAGGTTTTGTGAGCCATTTTAGCCGAGCTGATGAGTTAGATTCCGATTACACGCAAGTTCAGTTAGATCGTTTCCTTCAAGCCACAAAAAATAAGGAGGGAGAGCGAACCATTGCCGCATCAGGTGGGATTCTATTCTGGCCTGAAGCGCATTTAGATTGTATTCGCCCAGGGATTATTATGTACGGCATTTCACCAACAGATACTGTCGGTGCTGAATTTGGTTTAACTCCTGTGATGAATTTAACGTCATCTTTGCTTGCTGTACGTGAGCATAAAAAAGGGGAGCCTGTTGGCTATGGCGGTATTTGGACGAGTCCGAAAGATACTAAAATTGGCGTGGTTGCTATTGGTTATGGTGATGGATATCCACGTGATGTGCCAGAAGGTACGCCAGTTTATCTAAACGGTCGTATTGTTCCTATTGTTGGTCGTGTTTCAATGGATATGCTGACGGTAGATTTAGGTCCAGATAGCCAGGATAAAGTAGGTGATGAAGTAATTTTATGGGGTAAGGAATTACCAATTGAAACAGTAGCTAAATACAGTGGTATTTTAAGCTATGAATTGATTACAAAATTAACTCCTCGTGTTATAACAGAATATGTCGATTAATTGTTTTTGCAAGAAAGCTAAAATGTAAAGAATTCAATTTTTAAAAGGAAATATTCATGAAAAACATTAACCCAACCAATACACAAGCTTGGAAAGCACTTGAAGCTCACCAATCTCAACTGGCTCATACCACGATTGCTGATTTGTTCAAACAAGAACAAAATCGTTTTAACGATTATTCTTTAACTTTTGGAAATCAAATCTTAGTAGATTTTTCAAAAAATAAAATTAATCAAGAAACCCTTAAATTACTTCATCAATTAGCCAAAGAATCGGCATTAGATGAAGCGATTAATGCCATGTTTACGGGCGAAAAGATTAATCGCACAGAAAATCGTGCCGTATTACATACCGCACTTCGTAACCGTTCAAATACACCTGTATATGTAGATGGCAAAGATGTGATGCCAGAAGTGAATGCAGTATTAGCGAAAATGAGCGCGTTCTGTGATCGTGTGATTTCAGGTGAGTGGAAAGGTTATACCGGAAAAGCAATTACTGATGTGGTGAATATCGGTATCGGTGGTTCGGACTTAGGTCCTTACATGGTGACTGAAGCACTTCGTCCTTATAAAAATCACTTGAATATGCACTTCGTTTCAAACGTGGATGGAACCCATATCGCTGAAACGTTGAAAAAAGTGAATCCTGAAACGACACTTTTCTTAGTGGCTTCTAAAACCTTCACCACCCAAGAAACTATGACCAATGCGAATTCTGCACGCGATTGGTTATTAGCGGCAGCGAAAGATAACAGCGCGGTGGCAAAACACTTCGCCGCACTTTCTACCAATGGTAAAGCGGTAGCAGAATTCGGTATTGATACTAATAATATGTTTGAGTTCTGGGATTGGGTTGGTGGCCGTTATTCTTTATGGTCTGCAATCGGTCTTTCTATCGCACTTTCAATCGGCTTTGATAATTTTGAAGCGTTATTAAGTGGTGCGCATGAAATGGATAAACATTTCCGTACCGCGCCATTAGAAAAAAATATCCCTGCAACATTAGCATTAGTCGGTTTATGGAATACCAACTTCCTTGGTGCACAAACTGAAGCGATTTTACCTTATGACCAATATTTACACCGTTTTGCCGCTTATTTCCAACAAGGTAATATGGAATCAAACGGTAAATATGTTGATCGTAATGGCAATGTTATCCGTGATTATCAAACCGGCCCAATTATTTGGGGCGAACCAGGTACAAACGGCCAGCATGCATTCTATCAATTAATTCACCAAGGTACGATGTTAATCCCTTGTGACTTTATCGCGCCAGCACAAAGTCATAATCCATTAGGTGATCACCACAGCAAATTATTATCAAACTTCTTTGCGCAAACTGAGGCACTTGCTTTTGGTAAAACCAAAGAAGAAGTCGAAGCAGAATTTGTGAAAGCGGGTAAATCGTTGGATGAGGTAAAAGACATTGTGCCATTCAAAGTCTTTACGGGTAACAAACCGACCAACTCTATTTTAGTGCAAAAAATTACACCATTTGTTCTTGGCGCATTAATTGCGATGTATGAACACAAAATTTTTACACAAGGTGTGATTTTCAATATCTTCAGTTTCGACCAATGGGGCGTGGAATTAGGTAAACAATTAGCGAACCGAATTCTTCCTGAATTGGCAGACAAAGAGAATGTTTCAAGCCATGATAGCTCAACCAATGGATTGATTAATCAATTTAAAGCGTGGCGCTAAGATAATGTAAAGTAAAAGTGCGGTTAAAATTGACCGCACTTTTTTATTTCGCATTAAACAGATTTGACTTTCCACATACAGGCTACGCTGATAATAATTAATGCCACAGCGACATAAAAAACAGAATTGTAATGCCAGATTTCCGCAATAATACCTGCAATCGGTCCACCAATAATCCAACTACTTTTTGCTGCATTACTGAATAGAGTTGTAGCCGTGCCCATTTTAGTCGGCATTAAATCTTGGAAATACACCATGCCAATCGTAGCGGTAATACCAATAAAAATCGCATTAAGCATTTGTAATCCGATAAGCTGCCAAGTTTGCTCAGCAAATAATAAGCTTGAATAGAAGGCGAGACCTGAAACTAAAGCAATCATCATCAAGCGTTTTTTACTGAAGTATTTGGTGAGGTAACCCGCTAATATCATCACGGGGATTTCCAATCCCGCAGCAGTTCCCATTAATGTTCCTGCTAATTCTTTGCCTAAATGTAACTCATTAATCACAAATAATGGCATATTGATGAGATACATGCTGTTACAGGTCCAAAGCAATAGGTTAGCGATGAACAAGTAAATCACACTTTTTCTTGGTGGCGTATTGTCTAAAATCTCTTGATTTTTAACCGCACTTTGACGAGGAATTTTCGGCAATAATTTGCTGACGCCTGCACAAAGTAAAAAGGCTGAACCTGCCACCAAATACATGTAATCAAAGCCCCAGTTTAACGCAATGAAAAAAGAAAGTGGTGGCCCAACAATCCAAGCCAATGAGATTTGAGTTCGCATAATTGTGGTGAACATCACCGCTTCACGATGGCTGCTTTCAGCATATTCTCTTGCTAAAGCAAAAGATTGCGGATTAGCGGATGAGCCTAATCCTAACAATGTTGTACCGATAATAATCAACACATAATAATTTCGGCTATAAGCAAAAATCAGGCATCCAAGCACAGCAATCAAACAGCAAACAATCATCACTTTGCGACGATCATCTTGCTTATCAGAATATTTCGCCAGAATTTGGCTCAAGATAATGCCAATAATGGCATTGACGGAATAGAACAAGCCCACAAAAAAAGGTGAAACCTGAATCTCTTGTGACAGATATAAACTCAAGGTCGGCGTCTGAAACGCAGAGGCAATCCCCGTTAAAAAGGCAATCAATAGAAAATTGAACGCCACAAGATTAGATGGTGTTGCGTTTTGTTGTTGAACAAACATAGTCATTACTTAATAAGAGAACATGGTTGGAAAAAAAGTGCGGTTAATTTTAACTGCACTTGAGTTGATTATTTGTCATATTGAATTGCTGGTAAATAACCAATCATTAAATCCAATGGACGGCTACAGCTTATTGTATTTTCTCTGTTTTCAATGAAAAATCTTGATGTCATCACTTTTTCACCCTGATTAAAGAAAATTTCAATAATTGAACGATCAAAGAAAATTTCGACAGTTTGCAGATTTTCAACTTCGCAGAAGCGTTTGGTATCGAATTTTTCCATTAATTCGGTTTGTTTGCTTTGACTGCGATCTAAGCAAACCAAGCCATTTTCATAAGAAAGTCGTAATGATTGTCCTTTTTCATTTTGGAAGAAGGTTAAGTCAAAGGCTTGGTTTTTTGCCTCAAATTTAATATACGCACGATCTAAATTCGCAATATCCGCTTTTTCATCGAGATGAAGCGCTGAAAGTGCGGTCAGATTTTCGTCTATTTTAGCAATCGGACGTTGATAAATTCTTGTGCCTTCTAAGCGCAATTCTCTAGGCAAGGTTAAAGCCGAATGCCATTTAAATTTGTCTGTTGGGTAAGTTAAATCTGGTAAACCAATCCAACCGAAAAGCACGGCATGAGTTTGATTATCTAAGCCTGCAAATGTTTGTGGTGCGTAGAAATCAAAGCCCTGATCTAATTCGCCGATATATTCTGCTTCAAAGGTTAAATCCGTTAATTTACCCACAGCATAAGTCGCATGATAATTATTTTGGAATTGATGTGCTTCTCGATCTTTACCTTGTGGCGACCAAATAAACACATCTTTATCACCGAGTTTCAATAGATCCGGGCATTCCCACATAAACACGTTTTTATTGTCAAAAGCAGGTAAGGAAAGCTCGCCTAATAAACGAGGCGTATCTTCAAGATTGTCCATTTCAAAAATAATGGCTGTCCCTGTGAGGTTTTCTCGCTGTGCACCACAGATAAAACGGATTTTTCCGTCTTCAGTAAAATACGGTTTAGGATCACGAACATGCTCTGTATAACCTTCAGGCGCATTTTCAATTAACGGACGTTTGCTAAGCAATTTTCCATCAAGATCGAAAATGGCTAAATTTTGATAAGGCACGCGTTGATTATCACTTGGTCGACGAGTATTGCCGGTATAGAACATGGCCAATTTGTCACCAACTTTTAAAGCGCCACCAGAATAACAGCCGTGAGACTCAAAAAGCTCGCAGGGAATCAGATCATCTGCTGATTGATAATGTTGGAAATCTTTCGTGATTAAATGCTTCCAATGTTTCATCCCGTGAATTGCATCGAATGGAAACCATTGGTAGAACAGGTGATACTTTTCACCATCAAAGATCAAACCATTCGGATCATTCATTAAACCAGTTGGTGGGGCAATATGATAGTGCGGTCGAAAATCTTTGTCTTTTTGCACGGTTTCAGCAATTTCTGCGAGCTCGCCTTTTTCTGCGGCTAGAATGCTTTTGTATTTGCCATTATTGAAAATAATCATAATTCAATCTTATTTTGGTAAGGTATTTTTTAAGCAATCATAGCGTTGATTCATTGCTTCAGCCCATGTTTTTAATGATTTGATGGTTGCATGTTGTGAAGCATGTGTCCAAGCATCGCGGAATAGTAGGAAATCAATTGCACATACGGCATTCAATGTACCGATATTTAATTCTTCACCAAAGATATCAATGGCTTTTTGGAGCTCTATTAAGCTTCGTTCTGTACGGTCAAAAATTTGTTGATGACGTTCAAGCCACCATTGTTTTTGTGGACGAAGGCATTTTTCAGGTGCTACGGATATTTCATTCTCTAAAATACCATCGGCTAAATAATGTAAACGGAGAATTTCCCAACGTGCCTCTTTGTTCCCATAAAGTGAAGGTTGAGTACCGATGTTATCAAGATATTCTGCAATCAGAGAACTATTATAAAGCCACTCACCATTTTCTCGTTGTAATGCAGGTAAACGACCAAGAGGATTGTCTAAATTATGTGGTGAATTCTTATCTAAACCACTTGTCGTGAGAAGTAATTCAACATGATCTTGTAATTGATGATATTGTACTACGGCACGGGCTTTTCTTGCATAAGGGCTAGAGTTGGAATACCAAAGTTTCATAAATATCTCCTAAATTATCTTCATAAATAAAAGGTGCAATAATTTGCACCTTTGCTCCTTAGTTGTCTAGGAAGGCTGCTAATTGTGCTTTATTGGGTAGCGCAGACATCGCCCCTTTTGCTGTCGTAGCAAGGGCACCACAAGCATTAGCTTGACGGATAATTTGTACAAGCACATCATTTTCTTTCCAGTTTGGATGCTGTGAAAGTCCAGCAAGTAGGCCACCAACGAAGGCATCGCCAGCACCAGTTGTATCAACAGGCTGTAAGGGTTTTCCAGAAATCACGTCTTTCTTACCTTCTAAGTGATAGAGTGCACCATCTTTACCTAAAGTCACGATAATCAATTTTTCAGGATAAAGTGCGGTCACTTTTTCAAAGGCTTTTTCAAGACTATCGGTATTAGTCAGAAGGGTTAATTCTTCTTCAGAGAATTTCAGAACATCCGCTAATGCAACGGCTTCCATGACCACAGTTTTCATTTCTTCTAGGCTAGACCAAAGTGACTCGCGTAAATTAGGGTCAAAAGAGAAGAAACCGCCAGCGGCTTTGATACGACGAATGGCTTCGAAAGTCGCTTCGCGAGATGGATTATTAATCAGCGCAATAGAGCAGCAATGTAGCCATTCACCTTGTTGGAAAGGCGGTAAATCGCTGGCTTGTAAGAACTGGTCCGCACTTGGATTTACCATAAAAGTAAAGCTGCGTTCGCCATTATCTAAGCCGACCACAACCGTAGAGGTTCGATGTTGCGGATCTAAAATCATATGCTGTGTATTCACATTTTCCGCATTTAAGGTGTCTTGCATAAATTGGCCAAGGGGATCGTTACCTACGCGACCAATAAAGGCACTCGGGCTGCCTAATCGAGCCACACCAACAGCCACATTTGCAGGGGCACCACCGGCACAACGTAAATAATGATTTTCACCGTCAGGAATAAGATCGACAACCGCATCGCCAGTTACCCAGATTTTTTGGCTCATATTATTTTCCTTCTATTGTGGATATCAGTTAAAAAATAACCGCACTTAAAAAGAGCGGTCATTTTCATAGGTGTTTTATGCGATGGTTACGCGTGCAAACTTACGTTTACCGACTTGGTAAACATTTGTGCCTTTTGGCGCATTCGCTTTCATGTCTTCGACTTTTTCGCCATTGATTTTCACACCACCTTGTTTTGCTGAACGAATCGCTTCAGAAGTAGAAGGAACCAGTCCTGCTTCTTTTAATAAGGTTGCTAAACCAATTTCGCCCTCAAAGGTGAATTCAGGCATTTCATCCGGCATCGCACCTTTTTGGAAACGGTTAATAAATTCTTGCTCAGCCGCCTCTGCCGCTGCTTCATCATGGAAACGTGCAATGATTTCTTTGGCTAACAAAATCTTCACATCACGTGGGTTTTTACCATTTTCCACTTCTGCTTTTAATTCAGCAATCTCAGTGAGTGGACGGAAAGAAAGTAAGTTATACCAATCCCACATTAATTCATCAGAGATCGACATGATTTTACCGAACATATCGCTTGGTGCATCTGTCACGCCAATGTAGTTGCCTAATGATTTAGACATTTTCTTCTCACCGTCTAAACCAACAAGTAATGGAAGCGTAATCGCTACCTGTGGTTTCTGACCAGCTGATTTTTGTAACTCGCGACCAACAAGTAAGTTGAATTTTTGGTCTGTACCACCAAGTTCAACGTCTGCTTCTAAAGCAACAGAGTCATGGCCTTGTAATAAAGGATAAATAAATTCGTGAATGGCGATAGGTTGATTGTTACCAAAACGTTTTTTGAAGTCATCACGTTCTAGCATACGCGCTACGGTGTAGTTGCTCGCTAAACGGATCATCCCTTCAGTACCCAATTTACCCAACCATTCAGAGTTGAATACGATTTTCGTTTTTTGTGGGTCTAGAATTTTGTAGATCTGTTCTTTATAGGTTTCCGCATTGCGAAGCACATCTTCGCGGCTAAGCGGTGGGCGAGTGGTATTTTTACCAGATGGGTCGCCGACCATACCGGTGAAATCACCGATTAAGAAATAGACTTCGTGGCCTAATTGTTGGAATTGACGAAGTTTGTTTAATACCACGGTATGCCCTAAGTGAATATCCGGAGCAGTAGGGTCTGCACCAAGTTTAATTTTAAGTGGGCGATTTTCTTTCAGTTTTTCGATTAAATCTACTTCAGAAAGAATCTCATCAGTACCGCGTTTTAGTTCTGCGAGAACGGTATTAATATCAGTCATTCTATTTCCTAATGTTATTTTAATATTAAAGGCTACATTATAGAGAATATGGCTGAAATGAAAAGATTGAGATGAAAAAAAACGCCTATTTGTGGGGAAATAGGCGTGAAGTTGGAGTGATTATCTGTTTGTTTTTGGAATGAGTAGATGATAACTATTATCAAATACCTTGTCAACAACAAAATGCAAATAATTCTCAATTATTTTTTTAATCGATGTAAGGTACACTTTCTGTGAGAGAAAGTGCGGTCGGAATTCCATCTAAAATGTCAAATTTTCCCGCATAAGCATAAGCTTCAACGCCCTGAGATTTGGCGTCTTTTAAAAGACGATCATATTCAGGATCTACAAATTCAGCGATTTTAAAACGATCGAATCCATTATGTAATCCGGCAAAGAGAACAACAGCGCGATGTCCTTGTTTTTTCATGGCTAAAAGCTCACGAACATGTTTTTGTCCACGAGTAGTCACCGCATCGGGAAACATCCCTAATGTGCCTTTTACGAAGGTGATGGATTTTACTTCAACATAACAATCTGGTAAGTCCTCACCTTTAAGTAAGAAGTCGATACGGCTATTTTCTTCACCATATTTCACTTCAGGATAAATTTCATCATACATAGCGAGTTCTTTGATTTGTTTATTTTGCAAGGCTTCAAAGACTAACTGGTTGGATCTGTGCGTATTAATGCAAACAAGTTGGCCATTTGCTAATTGAGTTAATTCCCAACTGTGTGGATATTTGCGAGTTTGGCTATCAGAATGAGAGTACCAAACGGTATCACCTTTTTCACCACAGCCAGTCATTGCACCAGTGTTTGCACAATGAATCGTGATCACTTCGCCATTTGGTAATTCAATATCAGTCAAAAAACGCTTATAGCGGCGAATTAATTTTGCAGATTGTAGGGTAGGGAGTTGCATGTGTGCCTTAAGACAAGTTTTTGTTTTATGTTATTTCTTTTTAATGATAATCTATTTTTTACAATATCAATCATTTTCTGTGTAATATAGTGTTGTACCACATGTTCTACATACATGAGCCAAAGCATATGGTTTATCGGAATCATATGGAGCATATTTATAAACTATGACAATAGCACTACCACCACATACATTACATTTTACATAGCCGTCTTTTACTAGAGTTGGATTGTTTTCTTTATAATTAAAAAAAGAATTCAGTTTAATTTTTTCTCTAAATTTTTTCTCCTCATTATGTAGGTTTAAAAATATCATAAAAAAAGAGAATACTATGATTAAACCTATTATGATAAAAGGTAAAATTTCTCTCATTATAAGCTCCTATTTTTTACATATTAAGTTATTTCTATTTTTAATGATTTATTAAAATATGATATTGGTTATCATGTAATAGATTGATGAGTAGTGTGGTTTTTATAAAAAAATAAATAAGAATTTAAGTTTGATTATGCTGGCTAATAAATATTAGATATTTCATAGTTAACGGCAGTTATTAGTATAACTTTATGTTATAAACTGCCGTACTTGCTTTTATTAGCATTTAGTAAATATTAAACAATTATTCAATTGCATATTCAATGGTCACGACTAAGCGTGCTTTTTTCTCAATCGTGCTTGTGTCGTAGCTACCAGTGTAATCACTAGAGTCATCCGCATCAGGATTTGGTGCTTGGATGTAGAATGGCCCTTGTGAAGCGGATTTTAATACGCCAACTTTTACATTACTGGTTTTCGCAAACTCTTCAGCACGAACATGTGCATCTTGTGTGGCTTTTGAAATTAATTCACGCTTAATTTGTTCAAGATTTTCTAAGTAATAATTTGGATCACCAAAACTAATGTCTTGGTTGTTGGCAACCAATTGGTGAATATTGGTGAGTGCTTTTTGTAACTTAGTTAGTTCTTTAGTCGAAATGCGGATTGCTCTTGAAGCATCAAAGCCATTATCTCTACTTTTGGTTTCACCTTTTTCATTTTCATAATAGTCAGTATGAGTAGAAACATCTAATTCTGTGATTTCTCGATTTTCATCAGCGAAACCTTGCGCTTTAAGAAAACGAACGGCTTCATTCAAGTTTTTCTGATTCGCTGCCATTGCATCATTATAAGTTGGCCCCCAACCGTTTACACGAATAACCCATGTTCCTTGTGTTGAGGTGTAATGACTTTCTGCCAGGCCTTTAACTGAAATAGAGCCGGTCTGGCGTAAATTTTTAAATTGATTACCTAAGATAAACGCTGATGCCATCAATCCAACTGCAAGAATGATGCCAAAAATAGCGAGATAAGATTTTTTGCTGTTCATATAATGTCCATGATGTAGAATAAATAGAATGCTCATTATAATGTAATTCAGCTTGTTGAGTAAGTTAATTTATTCACTATAACGCATATAAAAAATAACTTTAAAAGTTGACTGCACTTTTACCTTCTTAAATTTAAAAATTAAAACAAATTCTTGATTTACCATTGACTTTTTGACCAGTAGCCCTTACTTTACGGATTGATGTTTCATCAACTTTATTCTTTGTAAAATAAGGAGCTTTTATGCAATCTCGCATTGTGGTTAATTCACAGGAAGAATCACTACTTAGCACACATAAAGTGCTACGTAATACCTATTTCTTATTGGGATTAACGATGGCATTTTCGGCGGTTGTTGCTTATATTTCCATGAGTTTGAACTTGCCTTATCCAAATCTTATCGTGTTACTTGTAGGTTTTTACGGTTTACTTTTTGTCACAAACCGTTTAGCAAATAGTGCATGGGGAATCTTAGCTGCATTCGCGTTTACCGGGTTTATGGGTTATACCATCGGGCCAATTTTAAATATGTATGTGGCGAGAGGAATGGAAGATTTGATTATGCTTGCTTTCGCAGGTACCGCTATCGTTTTCTTTGCTTGTTCAGCTTACGTGCTAACAACGAAGAAAGATATGTCTTTCCTTTCTACCGCGATTTTCTCATTATTTATCGTGTTATTGTTAGGAATTGTGGCAAGCTTCTTCTTCCAAATTCCAGCATTAGCGGTAGGGATCAGTGCATTGTTTGTGGTGTTCTCAACAATGACAATCCTTTATGAAACCAGCAATATTATTCACGGTGGCGAAACAAACTATATTCGTGCAACAGTGAATATTTATGTGTCAATTTATAACTTATTCATTAGTTTATTAAGATTACTCTCTATCTTCTCAAGCGATGACTAGTCAGTATTAAATTTAAAGACGCTCCTTATTAGGGGCGTTTTTTGTTTTGAACTAATTTTCTGAAGAGAAGTCTTAGCATACAGGTTCGCTAGTTGAACCTATTGATAATAAAACAGGAGTTTTTATGAAATCTTTAAAATCACTTTTAACATTAACATCACTTGCATTAGCGGTATCAGGTTCTGCATTAGCAACGAATACTTCCGTATTGCCAACAAAAGAAGATGTTGTAACCAATTCAAAATCAATGGTTGAAAGCACAAAAGCTGATATGAAAAATGTAGCAAATGATAAGCTTAAATCAATGACAGATAGTGCAAGTTCAACAAAATCAACTGCATTAGATAAAGTAAAAGAGGCTAAAGAAAAAGCGACATCGGCAAAAGATGCAATGAAAGATAAAGCAACTTCTGCAAAAGATGCAATGAAAGATAAAGCAACTTCTGCAAAAGATGCGGTAAAAGAGAAAGCATCAGCGTTAAAAGAAAAAGCGACTGAAAATAATCAACCCTCAATTAAAGATAAAGCTACTGAAAAATTAAATTCAGTCAAAGAGAGTGCAAAAGAGAAAGCGTCTGATGCAAAAACAAAAGCAGCAGATAAAGTAAAAGAAGTGAAAGAAAAAGTGGCTTCTACAAAAGATGCAGCCAAAGAGAAAGTCGCTTCTTCTGCAAAAGTGAACGTCAATAAAGCGGATGCTGAAACCTTACAAAAACTTTCTGGTATCGGTGAGAAAAAAGCACAAGCGATCATTGATTACCGTAACAAAGTGGGCAAAATCAAAAGTGCTGCCGAGCTTTCAAATATTGATGGTATCGGTGAAGCCACAATTGAGAAAATCACACCATTCTTAAGTTTCTAAGAAAATAGAGATAAAACAGACCGCACTTTATGTGCGGTTTTTTTATTGAAGTAGATCACAAAATTGTAACAAAGTATGATTTGGAGGATTATTTCTTTTTGTATCCTATGTATAATGTGCGGACAACATCATGTAATACAAGGGGTAGATATGCAGCATTATAATGCCTTTGATGAATGGTTGGCTTCAACCGCTTTAGGTGGGGCGAATCAATCGTATATTGAAGAGTTATACGAAAGTTATTTAGAAAATCCATCTTCAGTTGATGAAAGCTGGCGAGCCACATTTGATGCATTGCCAAAAACAACCGCCGCAGAGCAACCACATTCACCAGTCCGTGATTATTTCCGTCGTTTAGCAAGAGAAAATACAACAGAAGCCGTGACGGTTATCGATCCAGAAGCCAGTGCAAAATTAGTCAAAGTCCTCCAATTTATCAATGCTTATCGCTTCCGTGGTCATTTAGAAGCGAAACTTGACCCAATCAATTATTATCGTTGGAAAGTCTCCACCGTACCTGAATTGGATTACCGTTATCACGGTTTTACCGAGCAGGATCTCAATGAAACCTTCAATATTAATCACTACGTTTATCATCGCGATAACATCAAATTAGGTGATTTAGCTAAAATGCTGAAAGAGACCTATTGTGGCTCAATTGGTCTTGAGTTTATGCATGTTCAAGATATGGAGCAAAAAAGTTGGCTACAAAGCAAATTAGAAAGCCAATTAAATAAACCGCTCTTCACTAAAGAAGAAAAAATTAATTTATTAAGTGAATTGACCGCTGCAGATGGCTTAGAACGTTATCTTGGTGCGAAATTCCCAGGGGCGAAACGTTTCTCTTTAGAGGGAAGTGATGCCTTTATTCCATTGATGAAAGAAATTATTCGTCATGCGAGCAAACAAGGTGTACAAGATGTCATGTTTGGTATGGCACACCGTGGCCGTTTAAATATGTTAGTGAATGTGCTCGGTAAGAAACCCGAAGATCTTTTCGATGAGTTTGCGGGTAAACATTCAGGCGAGCGTACAGGTGACGTAAAATACCACCAAGGTTTCTCTTCTGACTTCGCAGTCGGTGATCGTCGCGTGCATTTAACCCTTGCATTTAACCCATCCCATTTAGAAATTGTCAGCCCAGTAGTGATTGGTGCGGTACGTTCTCGTCAAACCAAAAAGAATGATACAGAACGTAATCAAGTATTAGCCGTTACTGTTCATGGGGATTCAGCGGTAGCAGGACAAGGAGTTGTACAAGAAACCTTGAATATGTCTAATGCACGTGGTTATACCGTTGGTGGCACAATCCGTATCGTGATCAATAACCAAATTGGTTTTACTACCTCGAATCCGAATGACACGCGTTCAACAGAATATTGTACTGATATTGCGAAAATGATTCAGGCACCGATTATTCATGTAAACGGTGATGATCCTGAAGCGGTCGCGTTTGCCGCGAGAATGGCGGTGGAATATCGTAATTTATTCAAACGCGATATTTTCATTGATCTGATTTCTTATCGTCGTCATGGTCATAATGAGGCTGATGAACCATTAGCCACTCAACCAATGATGTATAGCATCATCAAAAAACATCCAACGCCACGTAAAGTCTATGCAGATCGTTTAATTGCTGAAGGGGTGATTACCGAGGAAGAAGCCATTGAAATGATGAATCTCTATCGTGATGCCTTAGATAACGGTGATCGCGTAGTGAAAGAATGGCGAGAAATGGATATCGCCCAAATGGACTGGTTGCAATATCTCAACTATGATTGGACATCCCCTTACGAAAGTAAATTCCCACAAGAACGTTTCCAAACTTTAGCGGAGCGTGTCAGTGAATATCCAGAAACCTTGCGTGCACATCCTCGTGTCGAAAAAATCTATGCTGATCGCCGTGAAATGGCAAAAGGCGAGAAATTGTTCGATTGGGGTATGGCAGAGACTATGGCATACGCAACCTTATTAGATGAAGGCGCTAATGTTCGTTTATCGGGTGAAGATGCGGGACGCGGTACGTTCTTTCATCGCCATGCGGTTGTGCACAATCAAAATGACGGCACAGGCTATGTGCCATTAACGCATTTACACGCCAACCAAGGTCGTTTTGAGGTGTGGGATTCAGTATTATCCGAAGAAGCCGTACTGGCTTTTGAATATGGTTATGCGACGACTGATCCAAAAACATTAACTATTTGGGAAGCACAGTTTGGTGACTTCGCAAACGGCGCACAAATCGTGATTGACCAATTTATTAGTTCTGGCGAACAAAAATGGGGCAGAATGTGTGGCTTGGTGATGTTATTACCACATGGTTATGAAGGCCAAGGTCCAGAGCACTCATCCGCTCGTTTAGAACGTTATTTACAACTTTGTGCAGAACAGAATATGCAAGTGTGTATCCCATCTACACCAGCACAGGTTTACCACATGTTACGTCGTCAATCGATCCGTAAAATGCGTCGTCCATTAATTGGTATTTCACCAAAATCTTTATTACGCCATCCACTTGCCGTGTCAAGTTTAGATGAATTAGTAAATGGTACATTCCAAACAGTCATTGGTGAAATTGATAATATCGATCCGAAACAAGTTAAACGCGTAGTCCTATGCTCTGGTAAAGTGTATTACGATCTCTTGGAACAACGTCGTGCGAATAACCAAACAGATGTGGCGATTATTCGTATTGAACAGCTTTATCCGTATCCACATGAAGATGTGAAGAAAGCGTTAGAGCCTTATGCTCATGTGACGGATTTTGTGTGGTGTCAAGAAGAGCCATTAAACCAAGGGGCTTGGTATTGTAGTAAACATAACTTTGACAGCTCAATTCCTGAGCATGTGAAGTTAAAATATGCAGGTCGTCCAGCCTCTGCTTCACCAGCTGTAGGTTATATGTCTTTACACACCAAACAGCAAAAACAATTGGTAGAAGATGCACTGACACTGTAAAAGTGCGGTCAAAATTTCAGTAATTTTTAAAGAAAGAATAATTTAAAGGAAAATAAAATGACAATCGAAATTCTTGTTCCAGATTTACCGGAATCCGTTGCGGATGCAACTGTTGCAACATGGCATAAAAAAGTCGGTGAGACTGTAAAACGTGACGAAGTTTTAGTGGAAATCGAAACAGATAAAGTGGTACTTGAAGTACCAGCCTTAAGCGATGGCGTAGTGACTGAAATTCTTCAAGAAGAAGGTGCAACCGTAGTAAGCAAACAGCTTTTGGGTAAACTTTCTACCCAACAAGCGGGCGATATTTCATCTGAAACAGTGAAAGATAATGAACCAACGCCTGCGGATCGTCAAAGAGCAGCCATTGAAAATAGCCACAATAATTCAGCGGATCAAGGTCCTGCTATTCGTCGTTTATTAGCTGAACACGATTTAGATGCTGAGAAAATTCAAGGTTCTGGTGTGGGTGGTCGTATTACCCGTGAAGATATTGCACGTGAAGTGGCAAAACGTGATGCACAGAAAGCGAAACAAGATGTGGCGACAGAGCAAAATACGATTAGCACTGTGGCATATAGCTCTCGTTCAGAAAAACGTGTACCAATGACCCGTTTACGTAAACGTATTGCTGAGCGTTTATTGGAAGCAAAAAATACCACCGCAATGCTCACCACATTTAATGAAGTGGATATGCAGCCGATTATGAAATTACGTAAAACATACGGCGAGAAATTTGAAAAACAACATGGTGTACGTTTAGGCTTTATGTCTTTCTACATTAAAGCTGTGGTTGAAGCGTTAAAACGTTACCCTGAAGTGAATGCTTCAATTGACGGTGATGATATTGTGTATCACAACTATTTTGATATTAGCATTGCTGTTTCAACGCCACGTGGTTTAGTGACACCAGTATTACGCAATTGTGACAAACTCAGCATGGTAGATATTGAGAAACAAATTAAATCACTCGCAGAAAAAGGCCGTGATGGTAAATTAACGGTTGAAGATTTAACAGGCGGTAACTTCACCATTACTAATGGTGGCGTGTTTGGTTCTTTAATGTCTACACCAATCATCAATCCACCACAAAGTGCAATTTTAGGTATGCACGCCATCAAAGAACGCCCAGTTGCGGTAGATGGCCAAGTGGTGATTCGCCCAATGATGTATTTAGCCCTATCTTATGACCACCGTTTAATTGATGGTCGTGAATCCGTCGGCTTCTTAGTAGCGATTAGAGACTTATTAGAAGATCCAACTCGTTTATTATTAGAAATTTAAATATATAGGCTTTTTCTCTTTTCAGGGAAAAAGCCTTTTTTATATCGAAGTAACTAAAAGAGCGGGAACAATGCCCGCCTTTCTATCATTAAAATCTAATCTTTATTTAGCTATTTTGCGTACTAAGATTGCTAAGATAAAGGTAATGATGATAACAGGGAAAGTCAAACCTAAATCGGTTTCCCAACCTTTTTCCATAAGGAAACGATAGAGTACGAAGCCGACAAACCAAACGCCGAGTCCAACACTATCAACTGATTTTTTAACATCATGCTGTTTAAGTACAAAGAAATCAGCGATAAGCACAGCGATCATTGGCGCGAATACTGAACCAATAAAGAACAAGAAATGTTCGTATTCTGTCACTGGTAAGGTTGAGGCTAATATAATGCCCACAATCACGGTAAGTACGGAGATTGGCGTGACTTTTAATTGAGGGAAGATATTGTTTAAACTCATACCGGTAGAATAGGCGGGAAGTGCCGTGTTAATCATGGTAGAGGCGATGACAATTAATACACCAATAACACTTACACCCGCAAGAGAAAGAATTTGTGAGATTTCAGATTTACCGGTCACTAATGCTGCACCTAAGCCGAGAGCATACATCCAACAGCTGGTCGCGGTATACGTTAGCGTTGAAAGTGCGGTCGTTTTAAATGGTGTTTCGCTGTTCTTCGTGTGGTCAGATACTACTGGTAACCAAGAAAGTGGCATGACGGCAGCAATTTCAACTGCCGTACCAAATTTAATATTTTGTGCTACATCCATGGCAATGAATGGTTTATTGGCGACTTGAATACTAAGCCACAACATCAGTAAAAACATGGTGACAAGTGAAATGCTTTTAAATATACCTAATTTAGTAAAGCCGAGTAGTAGCCAAAGTATGATGAGTATGCCTAAACCAAGTGTAAGAAATGGGAAGAGTGAAGCATCAGGTGTTTGATTTAAGATGGAAATGACGTCAGCGCCCATATAAATCATGACTGCAGTCCACCCCATTAATTGCATGGCATTGAGTAAAGAGAAAAGCGCAGAGCCTTTTTCACCAAATGAAATTTGTACCGTTTGCATAGCACTTTTTTGGGTTTTAGCACCGATGTAACCTGCACAGAAAAACATCGAACCACCAATAAAGTGCCCAACGACGATGGCGATTAGACCTTGTTTCCATCCTAGTGGTGCAAACCAAGTACCCGTGAGAATTTCTGCCATTGAAATAGCAGCGGTAAACCAAATGAGTGCAATCGCAAGATTGCTTGATTTTTTCGTTTGCATGTTGTTATCCTTAACATAAATTGTGGTTATTCAGTTCCAGTATATAACTCAATATTTAAAGAACAAGCCCTGAATTTGAGCTAAAACAAAGTGCGGTCAAATTTTTGTTTGTTTCGCTAAACAACATCAAAAATAGGAAGGAAATATGAATTTACATGAGTACCAAGCTAAGCAGCTTTTTAAGCAATATGCTCTGCCGGTGAGTGAAGGTGTCGTGTGCAAAACGGCAGATGAAGCTGAAATGGCGTTGTTTCAGCTGAATGGCGATGTTTGGATAGCGAAATGTCAAGTTCACGCAGGTGGACGCGGAAAAGCCGGTGGTGTGAAGCTCGTGCATAATGCAGAAGAAGCGAGTGCTTTTGCAGATAAATGGCTTGGCCAACATTTAGTCACCTTCCAAACTGATAAAAAAGGCCAACCCGTTAATAGCATTTATATTGAAGAAACCTGCCAGATTGAGAAAGAACTTTACCTTGGTGCAGTGATTGATCGTGCTTCGCAGAAAGTGGTTTTTATGGCTTCTTCAGCAGGGGGGATGAGCATTGAGGATGTGGCAAGAGAAACGCCTGAATTAATTCATAAAGTGACCATTGATCTTCTCGTGGGAGGAATGCCATATCAAGGTCGTGAATTAGCCTTTAAGCTCGGTTTAAGTGGCGAACAAAATAAACAATTTGCCGAGATTTTTGTAAAACTTGCCCAGCTTTTTATCGAAAAAGATTTTTCTTTAGTTGAAGTCAATCCGCTCGTAGTGACGAAAGAAGGTAATTTAGTCTGTGTGGATGCGAAAGTTGGGATTGATGATAATTCACTTTATCGACATCCTGATTTATTAGCTTTACGCGATTTAAGTCAAAGTGATGCACGTGAAGCCGAAGCAGAAAAATATCAGCTAAACTATGTTGCCTTGGATGGTGATATTGGCTGTATGGTCAATGGCGCAGGACTTGCTATGGGAACAATGGATATTGTGAAATTATATGGCGGTAACCCTGCAAACTTCCTTGATGTTGGTGGCGGTGCAACGAAAGAGCGCGTGGCTGAAGCCTTTAAGATTATTCTTACCGATAAAAATGTGAAGTCTGTATTAGTGAATATTTTTGGTGGAATTGTACGCTGTGATCTGATTGCTAAAGGTGTCGTAGCGGCGATTCAAGAAGTGGGGGTGAAAGTGCCAGTTGTAGTTAGATTAGAAGGAACCAATGCCCCACAAGGCAGAGCAATTTTAGCCGAAAGTGGTGTGAATTTAATTGCAGCACATAGTTTACAAGAAGCTGCACAAGCAGCAGTGAAAGCGGCAAAAGGAGAATAATCATGGCGATTTTAATTAATAAAGAGACAAAAGTAATTTGCCAAGGTTTCACTGGTGCGCAAGGGACATTTCACAGCGAACAGGCATTGGCTTATGGAACCAAGTTAGTGGGTGGCGTTTCACCGAATAAAGGCGGAACAACTCATTTAGGTTTACCGGTATTTAATACAGTGTGTGAAGCAGTGCAAGCTACAGGGGCTACGGCAACCATGATTTATGTGCCCGCACCATTTTGCAAAGATGCTATTTTAGAAGCCATTGATGCAGGCATTCAGCTAGTAGTCTGTATTACAGAAGGCATTCCAACATTGGATATGTTGTTGGTAAAACAAAAATTAAATGAAACGGGTGTCGTGATGATCGGCCCAAATTGTCCAGGCGTGATTACACCAGATGAATGTAAGATTGGTATTATGCCGGGCAATATCCATAAAAAAGGCAGAGTGGGCATTGTTTCTCGTTCAGGTACCTTGACTTATGAAGCCGTAAAACAAACGACAGATGAAGGTTTCGGTCAATCCACTTGTGTCGGGATCGGTGGCGATCCTATTCCAGGATCTAACTTCATTGATATTCTTAAACGATTCCAAGAAGATCCTGAAACTGAAGCCATTGTGATGATTGGTGAAATCGGTGGCTCTGCAGAAGAAGAAGCGGCAGCGTTTATTAAATCTCATGTGACAAAACCTGTGGTGGCTTATATCGCAGGCGTGACGGCACCAAAAGGTAAGCGAATGGGACACGCTGGAGCGATTATCAGTGGTGGAAAAGGAACGGCAGAAGATAAAATTTCTGCACTTGAAGCAGCTGGCGTGAAGACAGTGAGAAGTCTTGCTGAAATCGGTTCAGCTCTCCGTGAATTGTTGAAATAAACTACTTAAAAAATTGACCGCACTTTGAATTAGTTTTCAAAGTGCGGTCGTTTTTTATAACAAATTCTTATAACCTGCCTCTAAATCGGTGTATAATCTCGTCAGTTTTTTAAGGACAAAATTATGAGCCAATTTTTCTATATCCACCCTGAAAATCCGCAAGCGCGTTTGATTAATCAAGCGGTAGAAATTTTGCGTCAAGGTGGCGTCATTGTGTACCCGACAGATTCGGGCTATGCCTTAGGCTGTATGATCGGTGATAAACATGCGATGGATCGTATTGTGGCGATTCGTAAATTGCCAGAAGGGCATAATTTTACGTTGGTATGTAGCGATTTATCCGAGCTTTCAACCTATGCAACGGTCAGTAATGTGGCTTATCGCTTAATTAAAAACAATACACCGGGGCGTTATACCTTTATTTTGACGGCAACGAAAGAGCTTCCACGCCGATTAATGACCTCAAAACGCAAGACCATTGGATTGCGTGTGCCGGATAACCAAATCGCTTTGGATTTATTGAATGCATTAGGTGAGCCGATTCTATCTTGCTCACTGATGTTGCCTGATAATGAACATATGACTTATTCCGATCCAGAAGAGATTCGTGAATGTTTAGAACGTCAAGTGGATTTAATTATTCATGGTGGCTATTTAGGTCAAGAGCCAACAACGGTGGTAGATTTAACAGAAGAATCGCCAGTCATTTTACGTGAAGGAAGTGGTAGTACCGATCCTTTCATTTAACTTATTTTAGACGCTTGGGAAAGCGACAAAGGAAAACAGATGAAACCTATTCAAAAACCAGTCAGACAAGAACGTGAAAAACAACCGGGAAAACAACCGCACTTTGAGCGTAAAGATCGTAAAAGTGTGGTCAATTCTGACATCAAATCAAGCCCTAAAGCTAAGGTAGCTAAGCCCTCTCGTCAATCTACTGTAGAAGGTGAAAAATTACAGAAAGTGCTTGCTCGTGCAGGACAAGGCTCTCGTCGTGAAATTGAAGCGATGATTGCTGAAAACCGTGTGAGTGTTGATGGCAAAATGGCGACCCTTGGCGATCGTATCGATGTACATTCTGGAGTGAAAGTGCGTATTGATGGTCGCATTATTAATCTTCAACAAGCACAAAAAGAAGTATGCCGTGTATTAATGTATTACAAACCAGAAGGCGAACTTTGTACTCGTAGTGATCCTGAAGGCCGTCCGACCGTATTCGATCGTTTACCACGCTTAAATGGCGCAAGATGGATTGCGGTAGGCCGTTTGGATATTAATACTTCAGGCTTATTGCTTTTCACAACAGATGGCGAATTAGCGAATCGTTTAATGCACCCTAGCCGTGAAGTTGAACGTGAGTATTCTGTGCGCGTATTTGGCCAAGTGGACGATGCTATGTTAGCGCGTTTGCGTAAAGGCGTGCAGTTAGAAGATGGGCCTGCTAATTTCAAAGAAATCAAATTTGCGGGTGGCGTTGGAATTAACCAATGGTACGATGTGACTTTAATGGAAGGTCGTAACCGTGAAGTACGTCGATTATGGGAATCTCAAGGTATTCAAGTGAGTCGCTTAATTCGTATTCGTTACGGCAATATTAAGCTGATGAAAGGTTTACCACGTGGTGGTTGGGAAGAAATGGATCTGGAAAACGTCAACTATCTACGTGAGTTAGTGGGCTTACCACCAGAAACCGAAACTAAATTAGACGTGACGAAACCTCGTCGTCGACCAAAATCAGGTCAAATTCGTAAAGCAGTAAAACGTTATACTGAGTTAAGTAAACGCTATAAAAAATAGGTGGTATTCGCGATGAAAATGCAGCAACTCCGCTACATTGTTGAGATTGTAAACCAAAATTTAAACGTGACAGAAGCGGCTAACGCACTTTATACCTCTCAGCCAGGTATCAGTAAACAAGTTCGTTTGCTAGAAGATGAATTGGGTTTAGAGATTTTTGAGCGTAATGGTAAGCATATTAAATCCATTACGCCTGCGGGTAAAAAGATCGTGGCTATTGCTCGTGAGCTTTTGGTGAAAGCGCAAAGCATTAAATCGGTTGCCAATGAATATACTTGCCCAAATCATGGCGTGTTACGTATTGCGACAACTAATACGCAAGCACGTTATATGTTGCCGGCTGTGGTGGAGCGTTTCTCTAAACAATATCCGGATGTGAGTTTACATATTCATCAAGGTTCACCGACGCAAATCCATGATGCATTGATTTCAGGTGAAGTGGATTTAGCGATCACAACAGAAGCACCGTATCTTTTTGATGATTTAATCCAACTGCCTTGCTATTTGTGGAATCGTTCGGTGATTGTTAAACCTGACCATCCTCTAGCAAAAGTGAAAGAGCTTACTGTTGAAGAATTAGGCAAATATCCGTTAGTCACTTATACCTTCGGCTTTACCGGTGTGTCTGATTTGGATTATGCGTTTAACCGAGCCGGTATTTTGCCGAATATTGTGTTCACTGCAACGGATGCTGATGTGATAAAGACCTACGTGCGTTTAGGATTAGGTGTGGGCATTATGGCATCTATGGCACATACACCAGCAGATAAGGATTTAGTGGCGATTGATGCTGGGCATTTGTTCCGTGCGAGTATGACGCAAATTGCGTTTAAACACAGCACTTTCTTACGCAACTATATGTATGACTTTATTGAATTTTTCTCTCCACACTTAACCCGACCAATGGTTGAAAAGGCTGAGAAATTGCGTGATAACAGCGCGGTGAAGAAATTGTTTGATAATGTTGAATTAGAAGTGAAATAAGAATAAAAAAATATAAAAGCGCGGTCAGAATTTAATGTGAATTCTGACCGTTTCTTTTTTTACAATAAAAACAAATGTGGCACTAAGTTCATGACGATGACTGTTGCGATAGAAAGCAATAATCGTGATGAACCAAAGATAAATCCTCGGTTGGTGCCATTATCAAATTTTACTAATAAATTTGCCATCGCGGTTAAAGCATAGACTTCAATCACTGTGAAAATGACCAAGTAAATATAAGCAGAAACCAAAGAAATATATTTCAACGTAATAAACCAAGGCAGGATAATGCCAACAGCCAAGATTGGTGCCACCCATAAGGTTTGTTTAATCGTTAAATTAATTTTTCGAGAAAAATAACTTTGTAATGACATGGTCAGTAAACCATTTACAAAAAGTGCAATGGGAGAGTGTTCCGGCATACCTAATTTGTTATCAAAAAGAAACGGGAAGATTACAAAGAATGAGGTTGCAATGGAAAGAGGAATAAACAACATCAAATGTACCAATAAAAATTCTTTGGTGATGATTTCTTTTATTTGGGCAAAGCGAAATTTCACTAAGGTTTGCAAGGTTTGGATTTGATAAAACGGTTTAACCATTAAGGCAAAGAGAATCGCTTCCATCGCAAAGCAGACCCAAATCAACCATTCAATATGATTATATTTGATAAATGGAATCACCAATAAGGGCGCAAACATAGACGACATGGAGGTGACTTTTAAATATTTTCCCTGTAATCGAGTTTTCTCTTTGTATTCTTCACCCGCGAGTACAAGTAGACAGGCTTTCGCATTGGTACCAAACAAACAGCTACCTAAGCCAAAACAGGTAGTGGCAATTAAAAGCAGAATATAATTATCTGCAGAGAGAAAGAAAATATAGGCGATCACATCTAAAAAACATCCAAGTAACATCATTTTGGCAAGCCCAAAACGATCACCTAAGATACCGGCTAAAATCGCTAATGCTTGGTTGTAGAAGAAAAGCAACGAGAGCGAAAAGGCAATTTCACTGTTGTTTAATCCTTTTCCTTGTAAATAGATGAAAAATACCGTTTGCATGGAAAAGAATGCAAGGGTAGAAAAGAAACGACGAGTCAGTAAAAGTTTTTGTAAATTCATTGTTTTATTTAAAAAAGAAAAGCACGCGTTAAGAACGCGCGCCAGTAATTGGTTAAGTGCGGTCAAAATTCACGACGATTTTTAACCGCACTTTTAGTTTAAAAAGAATCGTGATATTTCACTAAATCTTCGCGGCTAATAGCAAATACACCCAGACCACCATTTTTTAGTTCAACCCATTCGAATGGCACATCTGGATATTGTTCAATGAGACTTACCATGCTGTTGCCCACTTCGCAAACGAGCATGCCATTGGGCGTTAAATAATCCGGCGCTTGTTTTAAAATTTGTTTTGTAATTTCTAAACCATCAACACCGGAACCTAAAGCTAACTCAGGTTCATAGTGGAATTCTTCCGGCATATCTGCCAAATCTTCTTCATCCACATAAGGTGGATTGGTGACGATTAAATCATATTGTTGACCGAAGAGATTTTGGAATAAATCTGATTGAATCGGGAAAACACGATGTTCTAATTGGTGACGCGCAATATTGATTTCTGCCACATTTAACGCATCCACAGAAAGATCGACCGCATCCACTTCAGCCTCAGAAAAGGCTTCTGCCGTGGCAATCGCGATACAACCACTGCCAGTACAAAGATCTAAAATACGTTTTGGTTCAGATTTTAAAAGCGGAGCAAATTTATCTTGAATTAATGCACTAATTGGTGAGCGAGGAATAATAGTGCGTTCATCCACATAAAATTCTAATCCGCAGAACCACGCACTATTCGTTAAATAAGCAACAGGGACACGTTGCTCAATTCGGCTTAAGACTAACTGTACTAAGGTTTCTTTTTCTGAAGGAGTGAGTTTGCTGCTGAATAAATCTTGCGGTAAATCGAGCGGTAATTGAAGTCCCGCAAGGACTAATTGAAGGCTTTCATCCCACGCATTGTCATGGCCTTGCCCGTAGTAAATATCAGAACGGTTAAATGTGCTGTATGTCCAGCGTAAAAAATCTTGAATAGTCGTTAATTCACTTGCCACATTATCTTCTAAAATTGTCGCAACAAGTTCTTGATTGTGTAAGGTTTCCATTTTGTGCCTCAATAAAAATTTTGGCTAGTTATACCATAGAATAGATGTGCTATCATTAAGCAAAATAACAAATTGAGAAAAATAATGACAGAACAAGATGATTTCGATCTTTTTCGGGCGGAAACAAAAGGAATCAAACCCATCAAGCAAGATACCTTTGTGACACCTCGTCAAAAGAGCGGTCAAAAAAAATCTCATTTACGTGATATTCGAGAAAAAGAGGATACGCTTTTCTATTTTTCCGATGAATATGAACCTTTGCTAAATGAACATGATGGTGTTATCAAATATTTACGCGAAGGGGAAGATAGCCATTTATTGAAACAACTTCGTCGTGGCGATTTTTCACCCGAATTATTTTTGGATTTACATGGTTTAACCCGTGAGCAAGCCAAAATGGAATTGGCAGCACTGTTGTTAGCTTGTGAAGATGAGCATGTTTATTGCGCGAGCATCATGACTGGCTATGGTACGTTCACGTTGAAAAAACAAATTCCACGCTGGTTAGTTCAGCATCCTAAGGTGCGAGCGTTACACCAAGCTCCTAAAGAATGGGGTGGAGAAGCGGCGATACTTATTTTAGTGGATGTATAAATGAGAAGTGCGGTCGAAATTGACCGCACTTTTTTTACATTTTTTCGATTGTCTTAATGCCTAATAACTCTAAACCTTGTTTTAAAGTTTTCTCTGTAAGAGAAGCAAGTTTTAAACGGCTTAATTTTACGTTTTCATCTTCTGCATTTAAGATTGGGCAGTGTTCATAGAATGAGGAGAACACACCTGCTAATTCATATAAATAAGCACAGAGGACATGCGGTGTGCCTTCTTTGCCCACCGTTTGAACCGCTTCTTCAAATTGAAGCAATTTGATCGCTAATGCACGTTCTTTTTCATCAGAAAGCTGAATCTTAGCTTCTGCAAGTGCGGTTGGATTCACATCTGCTTTATTGAAGATAGAACGAATACGCGTGTAAGCATATTGCATATAAGGCGCAGTATTACCTTCAAAGCTAAGCATATTGTCCCAATCGAATACATAGTCAGTCGTGCGGTTTTTAGAAAGATCCGCATATTTCACCGAGCCAACACCCACTGCTTCAATAACCGCAGTTTTTTCTTCATTAGATAAATTGGTATTTTTCTCGTTGATTAATACCGTTGCACGCTCAATCGCTTCATCTAATAAATCCGCTAATTTTACGGTACCGCCAGTACGAGTTTTGAATGGTTTACCATCTTTCCCTAACATCATACCGAAGTTTTTATGTTCGAGTGAGAAGCTATCTGGTACATAACCTGCTTTACGCGTAATTAACCAAGCTTGTTGCATGTGTTGGCTTTGGCGTGTATCAGAGAACACCAATGCACGATCTGCTTTTAAGGTTTCATAACGATATTTCGCTGCCGCAATATCGGTAGTGGTATAAAGGAAACCGCCATCTTTCTTTTGAACGATTACCCCCATCGGTTCGCCTTCTTTATTTTTGAATTCATCAAGATAAACGACCAATGCACCTTCATCTTCAACGGCTAAACCTTGTTTTTTCAGATCTTCAACGATAGCAGGTAACATCGGGTTATAAAGGCTTTCACCCATCACATCTTTTTCGGTTAATGTAACATTTAAGCGATCATAGTTTCGTTGGTTTTGTTGCATAGTGATATCGACTAATTTTTTCCACATCGTGCGGCAATATTCATCTCCACCTTGCAATTTCACCACATAATTACGCGCTTTTTCAGCGAACGCTTCATCTTCATCGTAGTGTTTTTTCGCTTCGCGGTAGAACGCTTCCAGATCTTGAAGCTCCATTTCGCTCGCATGTTCATTTTCCATTTTTTCAAGATAAGCAATGAGCATACCAAATTGCGTACCCCAGTCACCCACGTGATTCGCACGAATAACGTTGTGACCTAAAAATTCAAGGGTACGAACAACGGCATCACCGATAATAGTAGAACGTAAGTGACCTACGTGCATTTCTTTCGCAACGTTTGGTGAAGAATAATCAATCACGATAGTTTGTTTCTCATTTGCACTTACACCAAGATTTTGATCTTTTAATGCAGCAGAAACATTATTCGCTAACCAAGTAGGATTTAAGAAAATGTTGATAAAACCCGGACCTGCAATTTCAGTTTTTTCAGCAACATCAGAAAGGTCAGCATGTTCTAATACTTTTTGTGCAAATTCACGTGGATTTAAACCTAGCTTTTTAGCAGCAGCCATGATGCCGTTTGCTTGGTAGTCACCAAATTGGGGTTTACCAGATTGACGAATAAGCGCATCACATTGTTCATCTGCACCAGCGGCAATCATCGCTTGTTTAATTTTATCGGATAAAATAGATTGAATATTCACGGTTTTTCCTAATCTTGAAATTGAATAATGAAAATAATCGGCTATGATACCGTTGTTTATAGATTTCTCAAAGTAAGAGCAGGAGAAAATGTCAAATTTAATGGAAAAATTGACCGCACTTTATCAAGAATTGCCTTTATTTCAGGAAAAAATTCAGCAATTAGCCGCCGTTATGAAAGTGAATTTGAATGATTTCCAAATTGATCATTTAGCTTTAAGAGCAAATAGTGAAGAAAAAGCAAAAAATTGGCTGACAGAGTTATTAAAGTGCGGTAGAATTTTAAGCGATAATATCGTCAATGGGCGTCCTATCTATTTGATTGAATTAGATGAGCCAGTTGATTTCATTGGTCAGCCTGTCGATGTTATTGAATTACCGTTTCCTAAAAATAAACAATATCCCCAAGAAACTTGGGAACATATTGAAATTGTAATGCCGTTTTTATCTCATGAATCTGTTGAGGATTGGGTTAATCGGATTTGCAATACATTTTTATGGAAGGAACTAACTCAATTAACCATGAAGGTGAGCGAACCTAGGGTGGAAGGGGAGCAATTGCCCAATCCATCAATTGCAGTGAGTTTTGTTGATAAAACAGAAAATCACGTTTGCATAAAGGTTCATCCTTATACAATAAAGAAAATACTCGAGGTTTAGTGTAATGAAAAAAATTACCTTAGCATTAACTGTCTTATTAAGTTTAGGTTTATCAGCTTGTTCATCTCAATCACAAAAAGATGAAAGCGCTTATAAAGGTCAAGTTATCTTCACCGAATTACAAGGTGATGATGTAAAATTAACCGTTCGTAAAAACGACTGCTCATACAAACAAGAAGGTGAAACCGAAGTTATCGTTCACAAATACGATTCAACTTTAGTAACTGGTGCTTGTGTGAAAGTATCTGACAACGGTCAAGGCGTGAAAAACGTTTCTACTTGGTCTCCAAGAAACCCAATCTAATTCATTTTTAGAAGGTTAGTTTTATGAAAAAAGTAACAGTAGCATTAGCACTTATGATGTCTGTTGGTTTAACGGGTTGTGCAAACACCGATGTTTTTAGTGGTGATGTATACTCTGCAGATCAAGCAAAAGAAGCGCGTTCAATTAGTTATGGTACAATCGTATCTGTTCGCCCTGTTAAAATCCAAGCTGATAACAATGGTGTAATTGGTTCAGTTGGTGGTGGTGCTTTAGGTGGTATCGCTGGTAGTGCAATAGGTGGCGGTACAGGACAAGCCATTGCAGGTGTTATTGGTGCAATTGGTGGTGCCATTGCAGGTAGCAAAATTGAAGAGAAAATGAGCCAAGTTAATGGTGCAGAACTTGTTATCAGAAAAGATAATAGAGAAGAGATCGTCGTGGTTCAAAAAGCGGATCCTAGCTTCAAAGCGGGTCGCCGTGTAAGAATCGTTGGTGGTTCATCATTAAATGTTTCTGTTATCAACTAACTTAAACAAGAAATAGAAAAAAGCGAGCCATAATTAGGTTCGCTTTTTTTATGTTTTAAATCAAAAGAAAGTGCGGTTGTTTTTTGCTTGAAAGTCAAAAATATGATAAAACTATCAACCGTTATTTCACATCAACAATAGGAAGTAAAATGTCAAATTTACAACAAGTTATTGAAGCTGCATTTGAAAAACGTGCGGAAATTACCCCTAAAACAGTTGATGCACAAACTCGTGCAGCAATCGAAGAAGTGATCGAAGGACTAGATAGCGGTAAATACCGTGTTGCAGAAAAAATTGATGGTAAATGGGTTACTCACCAATGGTTGAAAAAAGCAGTATTATTATCTTTCCGTATCAATGATAACCAAATCATTGATGGTGCAGAAACCAAATACTATGACAAAGTAGCATTAAAATTTGCTGACTATACCGAAGAGCGTTTTGCTCAAGAAGGTTTCCGTGTCGTACCTTCTGCAACAGTACGTAAAGGCGCATACATTTCTAAAAACTGTGTATTAATGCCATCTTATGTAAATATCGGTGCATATGTGGGTGAAGGTACTATGGTTGATACATGGGCAACTGTTGGTTCATGTGCACAAATTGGTAAAAACGTACACTTATCTGGTGGTGTAGGGATTGGTGGTGTGTTAGAGCCATTACAAGCAAACCCAACCATTATCGGTGATAACTGTTTTATCGGTGCACGTTCTGAAGTCGTTGAAGGCGTGATTGTTGAAGATGGTTGTGTTATCTCTATGGGCGTATTCATTGGTCAATCAACAAAGATTTACGACCGTGAAACAGGTGAAGTATTCTATGGTCGCGTTCCTGCTGGTTCTGTAGTGGTATCAGGTAGTCTTCCATCAAAATGTGGTAAATACAGCTTATACTGTGCAGTGATCGTGAAAAAAGTTGATGCAAAAACTTTAGGTAAAGTGGGTATCAACGAATTATTACGTTCTATTGAAGAGTAATCAAAATACCATAAAAAATGACCGCACTTTATATGACAAAGTGCGGTCATTTTCTTTTCTAAATTAGCGAATTATTTTTTTCTTGCTAACATTGTCGCAAATTTTAATTTAATGCGATTGCCGTTTTCATCAGTTTTATGTAACTCGCCCATATTTTCGTTGTATTCTAAGAATTCCCAATCTTTGTAGTATTCTTTTAATTCACCTTCCGAGAACGTGAATGAGAAGGCTAATGGGCAAGGAACCTCAGGCGTGGACATGGCTGCTACAATTAAGTTATAACCACCTGGGTTGGTGTGTTCTTGCATATTCTTAATAATGGCTGGAATTCGCTCACGATTTAAGAACATAAATACTACAGTAGATAAAATGAAGTCGTAGTTTTCTTGAATATTGGCGGTGTTAATATCATAAACAGCGGTCTTAATATTCAAGTTTTCTTTGTCTTTAGTTTCGTTCAAGAAGGCGATGCTATTTTCGTTGTGATCCCAAGAGGTCACATCGTAGCCTTTTAAACTTAAATAAAGGGAGTTACGACCTTGTCCGCAGCCTAAATCTAGCACTTTACAAGGTTTGATAATTTTAGCTGCATCAACCACATCACCATGCGTTGCCGTCATATTATATTTTTTGCTGAAGTAATCTTCTTTTGTGCAATAGAAACCAAGCGTACATTCTAAGTCATCAGAAAGTGCTTCAACTCGGTGCCAGGCTTGTGGCTCAACAAATGGAATATCACTTTCAGGCGTGAAAATATGCTCAGCAATGACATCACCATTTTCGGTTAGCTCATAAAACTTAAGTTTACCTTTCAACACAGTGAGTTTGCCCCAAGTTCCCACTTTAGTATTGTGTTTTTCTTGGAACATTTTAGGTAATTTATCTTTTGTCCAAACCGGCATTTGTTTATAGCAGATAAGTTCGTTTGTCATAATGAATTCCTTTTAATTTGCGTGATAAATAGCTGATTGATATGGTAGGGTATTTGATTCTATTTGGCAATAAAAAAGGCGACCGAAGTCGCCTAAATATTAAATTATTTTACTTGCATACCGGCAGTAACACCGCTATCAGCTGAAAGTAAGAATAAATCACTTCCGCCAGTACCAGCAGAAAGAATCATCCCTTCCGATACACCAAATTTCATTTTACGTGGTGCAAGGTTTGCAACCACAATAACAAAACGACCTTCCAATTCTTCAGGTTTGTTGTAAGCCGCTTTAATGCCAGAGAACACTTGGCGAGTATGGCCACCTAAATCTAATTCAAAACGTAAGAGCTTATTAGATTCAGGTACCGCTTCGCATTTCAGCACTTTTGCTACACGCATATCGATTTTAGCAAAATCATCAATGGTAATGGTGTCAGCAATAGGTTCGACATTTGAAAGTGCGGTCGCTTTTTCCGCTGTTTTTTCTGTCGCTTTGTTTGCTTCAGCGAAAAGTGCTTTAGTTTCTTCTACAACAGCATCAATTTGTTTTTTCTCTAAACGAGAGAAAAGCGCTTTAAATGGAGTAAGTTGATGACCTAATAGTGGCTGTGCAATATTATCCCATGTTAGTTCTGTTTGTAAGAACGTTTCTGCACGTTCAGCCAATTTTGGAAGAACCGGTTTTAAGTAAGACATTAATACACGGAAAAGCTCGATACCCATTGAGCAAACCTCTTGTAATTCGGCATCTTTACCTTCTTCTTTCGCAATCACCCAAGGAGCTTTTTCATCAATATATTTATTGGCTTTATCGGTTAATGTCATAATTTCACGAATCGCTTTGTTGTATTCGCGGCTTTCATAATAAGCAGCGATTTGTTCAGCTTGTGCAGTAAATTCAGCAAAAAGCACTTTGTCTTCTAATTTATCTGCTAATTTACCTTCAAAACGTTTTGCGATAAAGCCTGCATTACGAGAAGCTAAATTGACTAATTTATTAACGATATCCGTATTGACACGTTGAACGAAATCTTCCAAATTGAAATCAAGATCTTCGATACGATCGTTTAATTTTGCTGCGTAGTAATAACGTAAACATTCCGGATCAATGTGATTTAAATAGGTGCTGGCTTGGATAAATGTACCGCGTGATTTTGACATTTTGGCGCCATCTACGGTGACATAACCGTGAGCAAACACATTGGTTGGTTTGCGATATTCGCTCCCTTCTAATATTGCTGGCCAAAATAGACTGTGGAAATACACGATATCTTTACCGATAAAGTGATAAAGTTCTGCATCGCTGTTTTCTCCCCAGAATTCATTAAAATCAATGCCTTCACGATCGCAGAGATTTTTGAAAGAAGCCATATAGCCAATTGGCGCATCCAACCAAACATAGAAGAATTTATCTTTTGCACCTGGAATTTCAAAACCAAAATAAGGTGCATCACGAGAGATATCCCATTGTTGTAAACCACTTTCAAACCATTCTTGCATTTTGTTTGCAATTTCAGATTGAAGTGAACCAGAGCGAGTCCATTCTTTTAACATACCTTCAAAAGCAGGTAAGTCAAAGAAGAAGTGTTCAGATTCTTTGATGATTGGTGTTGCACCTGACACAGCAGAACGTGGATTAATTAAATCCATTGGGCTATAAGTGGAAGCACAAACTTCACAGTTATCACCGTATTGATCTTCAGCTTTACATTTTGGGCAAGTCCCTTTGACGAAACGATCCGGTAAGAACATATTCTTTTCAGGATCGAATAACTGAGAAATGACTTTCGTTTTAATGAAGCCTTTGGCTTTTAATTTATTATAAATGTCAGCAGTGATTTGTTTATTTTCTTCACTGTGAGTAGAGTGATAGTTATCAAAACTGATATTAAAACCTGCAAAATCACGCATGTGATCAGCTTTTGCTTTTGCGATTAATTCTTCTGGTGTAATGCCTAATTTATCGGCATTAAGCATAATTGGTGTGCCGTGCGCATCATCTGCACAAACAAAATGAATTTTATTGCCACGCATACGTTGGAAACGCACCCAAATATCTGCTTGAATGTGTTCTAACATATGGCCTAAATGAATGGCCCCATTTGCATAAGGTAATGCGCAAGTGACTAAAATTTTACGAGGTTGAGTTGTCATTATTTTTCTCTTATTCTTTTGCAAAAATTGCGAGTATGTTACCCGATTAGTGTGATTTTTTCTAGTTTAGTTATACTTTTAGCTTAACATTTGAGGTGTAAAAGGGGTAGAATATCCCTGACAAATTTACTCTACTACCTACTAATATTGAAGGAATATTATGGCAACTGCTTTTTCTGAAAATTTAACGGCAGAACAACAATCTCAGGTTCTGCAACTTTTCCAACAATTTCAACACCCAACGTTACAGAAAGACTTAATCGAATTAAAGACTTTGAAGAAAGTTGAAAAAGGCGGTGACGTATTACGTATTGAATTACAATTGCCTTTTGCATGGAACACTGGCGTGGAGCAGGTGAAACAACAGCTTTCAGATGCATTATTAAAAGCAACGGATAGCAAAGAAATCAAATGGGTGGTGAATTATCAAATCGCTACTTTAAAACGTGCGAATAATCAACCGGCTGTAAAAGGCGTGAAAAACATCATCGCGGTGACTTCAGGTAAAGGCGGGGTTGGGAAATCTTCTGTTTCGGTTAACCTTGCCCTTGCTTTACAAGCTCAAGGTGCTCGCGTGGGTATTTTAGATGCGGATATTTACGGTCCATCTGTTCCGCATATGTTAGGTGCACCACATCAACGCCCAACTTCACCAGATAACCAACATATTACCCCGATTAAAGCACATGGGTTATCTGCAAACTCGATCGGTTTCTTAATGGATGAAGATAATGCAACCATTTGGCGTGGTCCAATGGCAAGTAGTGCATTAAGTCAGCTTTTAAATGAAACCTTATGGGATAGCTTAGATTACTTAGTGATCGATATGCCACCGGGTACAGGCGATATCCAATTAACGCTTTCACAACAAATCCCTGTAACGGGTGCGGTAGTGGTCACAACACCACAAGATATTGCGTTATTAGATGCGGTGAAAGGTGTATCGATGTTTGAACGTGTATCTGTGCCAGTGTTAGGTATTGTGGAAAATATGTCTATGCATATTTGTAGCAACTGTGGACACCATGAAGCGATTTTCGGTACTGGTGGTGCAGAAAAAATGGCACAAAAATACAATGTAAAAGTATTAGGCCAGTTACCGTTGAATATCCAAGTTCGTCAAGATTTGGATGCGGGTAAACCAACAGTGGTTGCTGCACCAGACAGTGAAATTGCGAAATCTTTCTTAGATTTAGCGGAGAAAGTATCAACTGAGCTTTACTGGCAAGGTTCTGTGATTCCAAGCGAGATTTTATTCCGCGAAGTGAAATAATCACAAAAACATCATAAAAATTAACCGCACTTTAGGTCATCCAAAGTGCGGTTATTTTTTTTGCTAAATTTGCTTATTTTAAATGATCCACATCATTCATTTTCTCAACGCGAAAACCGTTCTCATCGTCATAATGTACAACACTAATTGAGGTATTAATGAGCGATACCGATTTATCTTCATCACGGTGATTTTGCCACGTTGCGCCGTTTAACAAGGCAAGCAATAAACGCAAGGTATGGCCATGAGACACAATGAGAATATTACCTTGATCGTGGATCTTAATAATATCTTGTAAGGCTTTCATGGCACGTTCGCCCAATTGCTCGAATGTTTCTCCACCATTTACTTGAGCTTTGTAATTGGTGGGATCATTAATGAGCTGCTGGAATTCAGGATGTTCTCTTAAGGTATCGACAAGTTGACCTTCCCAGGTACCAAAATACTGTTCGTTTAAACCTTGGTGATGGAAAAGCGGAATATCACGTTCACCAATAATATGAGAAGCGGTCGCGATAGTGCGGTTTAATACGCTAGAATAAGCGGCAATGAAAGGAATATGATTAAGTGCAACACCTGTTTTTTTCGCACCATTAACGCCTTCTTCTGTTAAAGGGGAATCGCCATGACCTTGCATTAAACCTTCTGTATTCCAAACGGTTTTACCGTGGCGAATGAAATAAAAAGTCAGTTGTTTTTTCATTTTTCATGTCCATAAAAAAGATTAAGGAAGCCGAAACTTCCTTAATCATGATTTTAACGAGAGTAATAACCGGCCATTGAACTATATACGGCATTTTCTGCTTGAATGATGTTGTATTTCGCATTCAAGATAGAAAGTTGAGAGCTTTTCTCTGTGTTTGCCGCTGCAAGCCATTCCCGTAATTCAGATACACCCGCATTGTAACGATCACGGTAGTATTTGGTGATACGTTGGTTGTAGCTGTGTGTTTTTTGCAAGTTAGCAAAAGCACTTTGTGCTTGTGTATAGGCGAAGTAGTTAGTATCTACATCATTCAAGGCTTTAGTAATGCTTTGCTCATAGTTTAAACGTGCGGTTTCATAATCTGCTTCAGAGATTTTCACGTTCCATTTTACGGTATTCCAGTTGAGGAATGGTAGGCTAATGCCGATTAAACCTGTACCAACTGGATTGTGCAATGCGTTACCGACTTTAGTACCACTTGATGTTAAGCTTCCGCCTAAAGTGACTTCAGGGAACCAGCCTTTTTCAGTTGCTTTCGCATTTTTGAATGCACTGCTTAAGCGATATTGATAGCCTTTCACATCAGGACGATTCGCAATCACAGAGACGGGCACATTTAAATTTACGCCCACATTTTTTACATTAAGAATGTGTGGGAAGTTGATATTTAATGCTTCTTCCGGTTTTAAGTTCAGTAAGTTACGTAAAGTTTGTTCTGCTGTTTTATGTTGTGTTTGATAGTTGATCAAATTGTTACGTGCGTTCAATACCGCTTGTTGTGCTTGATCCACGCTTGCACTGTCTGCAACCCCTTGTGATAAACGACGTTGCATAATGCTGCTAATGTCATTGTAGTATTTAATGCTTTCTTGTGTGGTGTTGATCGCATCATTCAAGTAGGCAATTTGATAATAGGTTGTCACAACAGAGTTGATGAGTGACAGTTTCGTTGCTTCTAAATCTTCAGCCGTTGCTTTGTGTGACCATTCTGCGGCATCTGCGGTATCCGCTAAACGTTGCCATAGATCTAACGTATAACTCACATTTAATGCACCTTTATGACTGATGGTTGAGTTACCACCAGTTTTAAGATTTTTACCCGCAGAAGATTGGGTTGAACCGCTAAATGCCGGAATTAAATTCGCGCCTGCAAGGTTTGCATTATATAAAGCACGGTTTACGGCAATAGACGCTTTAGCTAAATCTTTGTTGTTGACTAATGCTTGTTCTACCACACGATTTAATTGTGAATCATTGTAAAGCGCCCACCAGTTTTCTTTTACATTAAATTGTTTGGTGATTTCCGCATAATTTTGGTAATCCTGCTGGCTCGCTTTATAAGAATCGCCGATGTTAGCACAACCTGCTAGAGCAGTTGCCATCGCGATTGCTAAGGTTAATTTTTTCATTTTTAACATGGATTTTTCCTTTCTTTTTCAATTAAAGTGCGGTCAAAAATTAGTAAGAATTTTAACCGCTCTTTTGTGTTTTACAAAATTTCTTTATTCTCTCGCAAGGGCTGTAATTGGATCTAATTGTGCTGCGCGTTTTGCCGGCATATAACCGAAGATCACACCAATCAGGGTAGAGAAGACTACCGCTGCAACAATTGAGCCAGTTGAGAATGCCATCGTAAAGTCAGTCATAAATACGTTAAAGAGAAGACCGATTAAACCCGAAAGCAGAATGCCCGTCACACCGCCAATTAAACAAATCAACACGGCTTCAATCAAAAATTGTTGCAGAATGTTAAATTGTCTCGCGCCAATAGCCATGCGCACACCAATCTCTTTAGTTCGCTCTGTCACTGAAACCAACATAATATTCATTACACCAATACCACCAACGATTAATGAAATAAAGGCGATAGAGGAAATGAGCAATTTCATCGTGCCTGTTGTGCTTTCAATAGTTTGTTTAATGGTATCGCTATTCATGATGAAGAAATCTTTTTTACCATGACGCATGGTGAGCAATTCAGTAATTCCTTTTTCGGCAACAGTCGTATTCACGGAATCATCTATTTTTACGGTAATTGAACCAATTTTTTTGCTACCTGAAATACGATTCATCACGGTGGTATAAGGTGCATACAGATTAAGTGAACTGCTTGCTCCGCCCATTTGTTTATCAGATACCACGCCAATAATACGTAATGGACGTTTATTAAACATCACAATTTTGCCGATGGGGTTTTCATCTGGGAAAATGGATTTTTTTGCACTTTCATCGATTAAGGCTACTTGGTTGTTATCAGCAACATCTTGAGCAGAAAATAAATTACCAGATTTTAGTTTTAAGCCATCTACATCAAAATATTGTTCGCCTACACCTTTTAAACTGGTCGAGGAGAAAGTTTGGTTGCCATAAATTAATGTGCCACTTGATGAGCTATTCGGCGTGACACTTTGTACATAGCTTTGTTGATTTAAGGCAGTTGCATCATTAATTGTGAGATTCTGCATTTGTTCAGCACGACGATCACCAAAGCCTGTACCATTAAAGATGGTCATGGTACTTGTACCAATACCTTTGATATTCTCTAAGATTTTTTGCTGTGAACCATTTCCCAATGCCACGACAGAAACTACAGAGGTAATCCCGATAATAATCCCGAGCATGGTTAAAAGAGAACGCATTTTGTGGGCAATAATAGCACTCACAGACATACGAAAGGCTTCAACAAATTGATCTTTGCTGAACCCAAAGTGCGGTTTAGATTTGGTTGGATTTTCGACCGCACTTTTTACCGCTTCTTTTTGTGTATCGCCAATGATTTCGCCATCTTTAATTTCAATCACGCGATTCGCACTGGCAGCAATTTCTCGGTCGTGGGTTACCATAATAATGGTGTGGCCTTCTGCGTGTAATTGACGCAGAATTTCCATTACATTTTGACCACTTTGCGAATCTAATGCGCCAGTGGGTTCATCGGCTAAAATAATTTCACCGCCATTCATCAACGCACGTGCAATACTCACACGTTGTTGCTGACCACCGGAAAGCTGGCTTGGTTTATTTTGCCATTTATCGCCTAAGCCTAATTTTTCTAAAAGTTGTTTTGCACGAGAAAGACGTTTTTCTTGCGACATTCCTGCATAAATAGCAGGCAAGGCGACGTTTTCTGCTGCGGTCAAGCTCGACAATAAGTTATAGCGTTGGAAAATAAAGCCGAATTTTTGGCTACGTAAATCTGACAGCTGATCTTTGCTTAATTCAATGGTTTCCTTGCCATTAATTTTGTAAGAGCCATTGGTTGCCGTATCCAAACATCCGATGATATTCATCAAGGTCGATTTACCGGAACCCGATTGCCCAATAATCGCCACAAAATCGCCTTTTTCAATATTCAAAGAGACATTCTTTAAAATATGAACGCGATTTTCGCCTTCACCGAAGTAACGGTTGAGATCCTTAATTTCAATAATATTCATTAATTTTCTACCGCACTTTTAGAACATTCTTGGACCACGAGGCATAGAGCCAACTTTTTCACCATTTGCGACTTGCGAAACAATGACTTTTTCACCTTCGTTTAAACCGGATTTGATTTCAGTTTGGAAATCATTTTGAACACCAATTTCAACTTCACGCTGTTCAGGTTGATTTTTGTCATTCAATACATTGACAAAGCTTTTGCCATCACGTTTTTGAATAGCCATATTGGAAACCAATAACACGTCTTTTGCGTTGGCAATTTTGATGTTGTTTTCTGTTGTCATCCCAATGCGCAAAGTGCGATCAGGGTTATCAATTAATACGTTAGCGTAATAGTAAATCGCACTGGTTGTGGAGCTACTACTGCTTGAACTTGTCGAAGTTGATGTTGAAGAGCTATCACTTGTCGTGGTATTGGCTGGATCAACGGAATCAATGACGGAGTGATATACGGTTTGGCTATCCGACAAAATAGTAAAGCTGACTTCTTGACCTGCTTTGACTTTGGTAATGTCGCCTTCTGAAATTTCAGGCTTAATTTTCATTTTGCTTAAATCAGCAATGGTCACAATTGTTGGAGTCGTTTGATTAGCATTAACAGTTTGACCTTCAGAAACAGGCACAGAAATAACGGTGCCGTCCATTGGAGCGGTGATTTTGGTGTAACCCACATTGGTTTCAGCGGTATTCACTTCAATTTCAGCTTGTTTGATATTGGCTTCAATGGCTTCCATTTCCGCTTTTGCATTATCAAGGGTGCTTTTTGCGGTATTCACACTATCCAAAGATGTCGCTTTTTGCGTATAAAGTTTTGATAAGCGGTTATAGCTTGAAAGGGCAACATCATAAGCGGTTTTCTTCGCTTTTAATTGTGCTTGATAGCTCACCAATGCCGCCTTTTTGGTATTTAAGGTATTAATTTGGGTTGTGGAATCAATATCAGCGATCATTTCGCCTTTTTTGATTTCTTGCCCTAATTTGACATAGAGTTTAGTGATTTTACCCGAAGCTTGGGCGCCGACATCGACTTCATTCACGCTTTCAACTGAACCAGACGCGACAACCGTTTTTTCCACATTGCCACGAGTAACCGATTCAGTCAGATAGGTCGTTTCTTGTTTGCTATTGCTAGAGAAAAAATAATAAGCTGCGCCAGCTGCAACGAGTAATCCGAGTAAAATAAAAAAGCGTTTTTTCATAAAGACTTTGTCATCCCAAATAAAAAATGAACGTTTGTTCAGTGGAAGTGTATTCTAAAGGTAAACTTTTCAGTTTGCACGAAAAATCTTCAAGTTAGACCTAAAAATCCTAAAAAATTCAGTATTAATTTAATGAAAGTGCGGTTAGTTTTGGGATCAAATTCACAACGCCAGACTTTTCGTATAGAATGGGGAAATTATTTTCAATTTATTGAGAAATTTATGAGCAATACAGAACACACTCTAGAAAATGCGGAAAATACCCGCACACACAATTTCATTACTCAAATTATTGATGAAGATTTAGCTTCGGGTAAACACAAAAGTGTTCATACTCGTTTCCCGCCTGAGCCAAACGGCTATTTGCATATCGGTCACGCAAAATCGATTTGTTTAAACTTCGGCTTAGCAAAAGAGTATAACGGTTTATGTAACCTACGTTTTGACGATACCAACCCGGTGAAAGAAGATGTGGAATATGTGGATTCCATTAAAGCCGATGTGGAATGGTTAGGCTTTAAATGGGAAGGCGAACCGCGTTATGCATCTGATTACTTCGATGCACTTTATGGCTATGCGATTGAGTTGATCGAAAAAGGTTTAGCGTATGTGGATGAACTTTCTCCAGATGAAATGCGTGAATATCGTGGTACATTAACTGAGCCAGGTAAAAACAGCCCATATCGTGATCGTAGTGTCGAAGAAAACCTCGCGTTATTTGAAAGAATGAAAAACGGTGAGTTTGCGGAAGGTACATTAAGTCTTCGTGCAAAAATCGACATGGCATCGCCATTTATGGTCATGCGTGATCCTGTGCTTTATCGTATTAAATTTGCGAGCCATCACCAAACTGGTGATAAATGGTGCATTTACCCAATGTACGACTTCACTCACTGTATCTCTGATGCGATTGAGCGTATTACACACTCTTTATGTACATTAGAATTCCAAGACAACCGTCGTTTATACGACTGGGTGTTGGAAAATATTAGTATTGAACGTCCATTACCGCATCAATATGAATTTTCACGTTTGAATTTAGAAGGCACGTTAACATCTAAACGTAAATTATTAAAATTAGTGAATGAAGGTATTGTGGATGGTTGGAACGATCCGCGTATGCCGACGATTTCAGGTTTACGTCGTCGTGGTTATACACCGGCTTCATTACGTGAATTCTGCCGTCGTATCGGTGTGACTAAACAAGATAACGTCGTAGAGTATTCTGCACTTGAAGCTTGTATTCGTGAAGATTTAAACGAAAACGCACCACGTGCAATGGCGGTGATTGATCCTGTTCGCGTAGTGATTGAAAACTTTGAAGGCAAAGAAACCTTAACGGCACCAAATCACCCAAATCGTCCAGAATTAGGTGAGCGTCAATTACCGTTTACGAAAGAGCTTTATATTGATCGCGCAGACTTCCGTGAAGAAGCGAACAAACAATACAAACGCTTAGTGCTAGGTAAAGAAGTGCGCTTGCGTAACGCTTATGTGATTAAAGCAGAACGTGTCGAAAAAGATGCAAATGGTGAAATCACTACAATCTTTTGTACTTACGATCCCGAAACGTTAGGTAAAAATCCAGCGGATGGTCGTAAAGTGAAAGGGGTAATTCACTGGGTATCTGCAGTGCATAATCACCCAGCGGAGTTCCGTTTATACGAGCGTCTTTTCACCGTACCAAACCCAGGTGCAGCAGAAGAAATCGAAAGCGTGTTAAATCCAACCTCTTTAGTGGTGAAACACGGTTTTGTAGAACAAAGTCTCGCAAATGCAGAACCAGAAAAAGGTTACCAATTTGAACGCGAAGGTTATTTCTGTGCGGATAACAAAGATAGCCGCCCAGAGCACTTAGTGTTTAACTTAACCGTAAGCTTAAAAGAAGGCTTCTAATTCTAAACAACAAAGTGCGGTCAAAAATCACGTAAATTTTGACCGCACTTTTTTATTGGTTTCACTATGCAATTTGAATCTCATTTTTGGCAAAAAAAATCGCTCCTTGAAATGACGGAATCCGAATGGGAAGCCTTGTGTGATGGCTGCGGAAAATGCTGTTATCGAAAATACATTCAAGGGCGGGGTAAGCGTGAAAAACTCTATTACACACGCATTGCTTGCAATCTATTAGATGTAGAAACAGGCAGGTGCCGTAATTATCCTGAGCGTTTTAAAATCGAAAGTGATTGTACCAAATTAACCAAAAAGAATTTACCTGATTTTGGTTGGTTGCCGAATACCTGTGCATATCGTTTATTGTATGAGGGGAAACCTTTACCCGAATGGCATCCCTTAATCAGCGGCGATCCTAATTCAGTTAAAAAAGCAGGCATTTTAATTCAAGATGGCGTACATGAAGAAGATGTCATTGATTGGTTTGAATTTGTCATTGAAACTGAATAATTTAAATTTCGTTGTTTTTTTATTCTCTTCAAACTTTGTTTTTTGATTTAGGTCACAATTTGCAAGATTGGCAATTGTATTTCAATTGTGCTTACTTATAATACTTAATAAGTATTATATAGATGTATCATTCGTTGTATGCAAATGTCCTTATCACTTAAACAATCTGCTAAAAAACTTGGCATTTCGTTTTCCCATTATGATATTGATGGGCATTTGGTTGATGCATCGCCAGCCAGTATTGATTATTTTATCGAGCAGTTGCAATTTCCGCCGAATATTGGACAAAATGAGCCGTTCCAAAATATCATATGTGCCTTTGAAAATGAACCTATTCATGATGATTTAATCGCGTTTTCTTCTCCTCCTGATGCTTCTTTGCGTTATCAATTACTTGACGAGCAAAACCAAATTCAGTTTGAAAAAACAACTCCATATTCAACCGCACTTTTATTGCCTGCTTTGTCTTTTATCTATTATCGTTTAATGCTTTTTGTCGCTCAACAAACGAGAAAATACTATCGTTTGTAAATTAATTAAGCTTGAAAGCATAAAGGAGTATGTAATGACGAAATTAGTCGCCCAATCAGTAATTAATTCATTTTTTGATGGCAAACATGCCGATCCTTTTGCAGTATTAGGCATGCATGAAACTCACAATGGTATTGAGATTCGTGCTTTATTACCCGATGCAGATAAAGTCGAAGTGATTGATAAAGAAAATCAATCTATCGTTGTCGAATTAGAAAAAGTGGATGACCGCGGATTTTTTACTGCGATTGTGCCGGATATTCATCATTTCTTTGCCTACCAATTAAAAGTGTACTGGGGCGCAGAAGCTCAAATTATTGAAGATCCGTACCGTTTCCATCCGATGATTAATGACCTGGACCAATGGCTATTAGCGGAAGGTTCGTTATTGCGCCCTTATGAAATATTAGGTGCACATTTTACTGAATGTGACAGTGTCCCGGGTGTAAATTTCCGTGTATGGGCGCCAAATGCTAAACGCGTTTCGTTGGTCGGTGATTTTAACTATTGGGACGGTCGCCGTCATCCAATGTGTTTCCATCTCGCAAGTGGTGTGTGGGAATTATTCTTACCCAAAGCTAGCCTTGGTCAACGTTATAAATTTGAATTGATTGATTGTAACGGCAACCTTCGTTTAAAAGCTGACCCTTATGCATTCAGCTCACAATTACGTCCAGATACAGCATCAGAAATCAGCATGTTGCCGGATGTGGTCGAAATGACTGAGCAACGTCGTAAAGCAAACCAACGTAATCAACCTATTTCGATTTACGAAGTACATTTGGGATCATGGCGCCGTAATTTAGAAAATAATTTCTGGCTTGATTACGACCAAATTGCCGATGAGCTTATTCCTTATGTCAAACATATGGGCTTTACTCATATTGAGTTTTTGCCACTCTCCGAATTTCCATTCGATGGATCTTGGGGCTACCAGCCGATTGGTTTGTATTCTCCGACTAGTCGCTTTGGTACACCAGAAGGCTTTAAACGCTTAGTCGAAAAAGCTCACAAAGCAGGCATTAATGTGATTTTAGACTGGGTGCCAGGACATTTCCCAAGTGATACACATGGCTTAGTGGCATTTGATGGTACAGCCTTATATGAACATGCTGATCCACGTGAAGGCTATCATCAAGACTGGAATACCTTAATTTATAACTATGGTCGTAATGAAGTGAGAAACTTCTTATCCAGTAATGCATTGTATTGGCTTGAACGCTTTGCTGTAGACGGTATCCGTGTAGATGCGGTTGCATCGATGATTTACCGTGATTACAGTCGTGCTGAAGGGGAATGGATTCCGAATCAATATGGCGGTCGTGAAAATTTAGAAGCCATTGAATTCTTAAAACATACCAATTGGAAAATCCATTCTGAGGTGTCTGGTGCTATTTCGATTGCGGAAGAATCCACTTCTTTCGGTGGCGTAACCCATCCGACAGAAAACGGTGGTCTTGGATTTAATTTTAAATGGAACATGGGCTGGATGAATGACACCCTAAGTTATATGAAACTCGATCCCGTTTATCGTCGTTATCATCACGACAAAATGACCTTCGGGATGATTTATCAATACAGCGAAAACTTTGTATTGCCACTTTCTCACGATGAGGTGGTACACGGCAAATGTTCGTTACTCGGTAAAATGCCGGGTGATACATGGCAAAAATTCGCTAACTTGCGTGCTTACTACGGTTATATGTGGGGCTATCCAGGCAAGAAATTATTATTCATGGGCAATGAATTTGCTCAAGGTCGCGAATGGAATTATGAAGAAAGTTTGGATTGGTTCTTACTTGACGAAAACCATGGTGGCCTATGGCATAAAGGTGTCTTGCAATTAGTCAAAGATTTGAACGGAATTTATCAAAAAAATGCACCGCTCTTTGAACTAGACGGTGAGCCGGAAGGTTTTGATTGGTTAGTCGTAGATGATGCGGAAAATTCGGTCTTTGCTTTTGAACGTAAAAGTAGCAATGGCGAACGCATTATCGTGATCAGTAACTTCACACCTGTGCCACGCGAAGGTTACCGTATCGGGGTCAATGCAGCGGGGGAATACGAAGAAATTTTGAATACTGACTCAATGTATTATCAAGGTTCAAATGTAGGTAATTTCGGCTTGGTAGAAAGCGAAGCGATCGCAAGTCACGGACGTGATAATTCGATTAGCGTGACCATTCCGCCACTCGCAACGATCTATTTAAAATATAAAGCATAACAATAGCGAATAACACGATGTTTAGTATCTATAACAATGGCAAACCTTCCCCTATGGGATATTCGCAAACGTTGGAAAACGGCCTGAAAATTTCGAATTTTGCGCTGTTTTCTAGTGCGGCGGATGCTATTGAACTTTGCTTATTCCGTGATGGCGAAGAAAGCCGTTTTGCCATGAGCAGAACCAATGATATTTGGCATGTGGCAATTGAAGGCGTTGAGATGAATGATGAATATGCTTTCAGAATTACAGGCAAAAATGACCGCACTTTAGCCAATCCGCAAAAGTTAATGCTTGATCCTTATGCCAAAGCGGTCACTCATAAACCAGATTTAAGTTCACCAGAAGCCCGTTCGATTTTCTTGCTAAATGATGAACGAGATAATGCAGAGGTTGCACCTAAAGGTCGCATTGTGGATGAGCATTTTGATTGGTCAGGGGATTGTAAACCGTCTATTCCTTGGGCTAAAACCATTGTGTATGAATTAAATGTTAAAGGATTTAGCCAATTAAATTCCCGTATTCCAGAAAATATTCGAGGCACTTATGCGGCATTGGTTCATCCCGAAAACATTACGCACTTTAAATCATTGGGTATTACCAGCCTTGAATTGCTCCCAGTGAATTTCTTCATTGATGAACCACATTTGCAAGAAAAAGGATTGCGTAATTATTGGGGCTATAACCCATTAGCTATGTTTGCTTTAGAACCAAGTTATTCGGCGGATCAAAAACAACCATTGAACGAATTTAAAAGCATGGTGAAAGCCCTGCATCAAGCGGGTATCGAAGTGATTTTAGATGTGGTATTTAACCATACGGCTGAATCCGAAAAATCATTTCCAACATTTTGCCAGCGTGGTATTGATGACAAAACCTACTACTGGCAAAACGAGCATGGTGATTACCTCAACTGGACGGGTTGCGGCAATATGCTCAATCTGGCCAATGATGTTACTCGAAAATGGGTATTAGATTGCTTACGTTACTGGGTAACAGAATGTCATGTGGATGGTTTCCGTTTTGATTTAGCCACAGTGCTTGGTCGTGAAACACCTGATTTCAATCCAAATGCACAATTGTTTGCGGAAATGGAACAGGATGACGTTCTACAAAAAATTAAATTAATCGCAGAACCTTGGGATATTGGTCATTACGGCTACCAAGTTGGGTATTTCCCCGCTTATTTCTCTCAATGGAATGATCGTTTCCGTGATGATATGTGTCGTTTTTGGTTATGGCAAAGTGGTGAAGTGGGCGCCTTTGCAGAGCGTTTTGCTGGCTCTAGCGATATTTTTAAGCGAGAAGGGCGATTACCGCATGGTAGCTTGAGTTTTATTACTGCCCATGATGGTTTTACGTTGCGAGATTTAGTGAGCTATAACCATAAACATAATGAAGCTAACGGTGAAGAGAACCGTGACGGACGGAATGAAAACTATAGCTACAATCATGGGATTGAAGGTTCTCAACTAGATTTAGCCGATGAATGGCAAAGTGCGGTCGAAAAACGCCGTGTTTTATCGGAAAAGGGTTTGTTAGGCTCGCTACTATTATCAAATAGTGTACCTATGCTACTTGCTGGAGATGAGTTTGGTAACACCCAATATGGCAATAACAATGCTTATTGCCAAGATAACGAAATTACGTGGTTAAAGTGGGAGAATTTTAACCAAACCTTATTTGATTTTACTAAGCAAATCATTGCATTACGAAAAAAAATTCAAAGTTTGCAACAGGATGCTTGGTGGTCGGATGAAAATGTCGAGTGGTTGAATACAGGGGGAAACCCTATGACCCTAGACGATTGGCATAATCGGGAAAGCAAAGCCCTACAAGTCATGTTGGACGGCAAATATCTTTTCTTAATTAATGCAAAAACTGAACCGCAATCTTTTTATTTGCCAAAAGGGAAATGGAAAAAGATTGCCGAAACTGAAAATAGCATGATTCAACAATGTGATGTGAGCGGTATAGCATTTGAAGTGTTGGAACATATGGATGATGAAAACTATGGAGTTTGTTATGAAAAGTGATCTTAATAAATATGAATTAGTTAAAGATACTTTAGTGCTTATTTTGGCTGGTGGTCGTGGTTCCCGTTTACATGAATTAACAGATAAACGTGCTAAGCCTGCGTTATATTTTGGCGGTAATCGTCGCATTATTGATTTTGCGCTTTCCAACTGTATAAACTCAGGCTTGAATCGTATTGGCGTCGTAACCCAGTATGCTGCTCACTCTTTATTACGCCATTTACAAACAGGTTGGTCATTCTTACCACAAGAGCGTGGTGAATTCGTTGATATGCTACCTGCTCGTCAACAAATTGATGATTCTACGTGGTACCGTGGTACAGCGGATGCGGTGTATCAAAATATGGCGATTATCCGTAATCACTATCGTCCAAAATACATTTTGATTCTTGCAGGTGACCATATTTATAAACAAGATTACAGTGTCATGTTGATGGATCACGTGAGAAGTGGAGCAAAATGTACAGTCGGTTGTATTGAAGTACCACGTTCTGAAGCGAGTGAATTTGGTGTGATGGCAGTAAACGAAAATCTTAAAGTTAAAGCCTTCGTTGAGAAACCAAAAGATCCACCAGCGATGGTTGGTAAACCAGACATTTCATTAGCATCAATGGGGATTTATGTCTTTGATGCAGAGTATCTCTATAAAATGCTTGATAGAGAAGTGAATACACCTTGCACATCTCATGACTTTGGTAAAGATGTCTTGCCAAAATGCTTGGAAGAAGGCGTGCTTTATGCACATCCATTCAGCCGTTCTTGCATGGGCAGAAATACTGAAGGTGAGATTTACTGGCGTGATGTGGGTACGCTTGATAGCTTCTGGCAATCTAATATCGATTTGGTTTCAGAAAATCCACAATTAGATATTTACGATCAAAGCTGGCCAATTCGTGGTAATCCAGTACAGGCTTATCCGTCTAAATTCTTCTATAAAAAAGCGAATGTCAAACCGGTAGATAACTCGCTTATCGGTGGTGGCTGTGTGATTACCGATGCATCTATTAGTAATTCTGTGTTGTTTGATAGAATCAAAATTGATGAAGGATCTTCTGTTGATCACTGTGTGGTGTTACCACAAGTACAAATTGGTAAAAATTGTACATTGAAAGACTGTATTATTGATCGCCATTGTATTATTCCAGATGGTATGGAAATCGGTGTGGATAAAGCCCTAGATAGTAAACGTTTCCGTGTAAGTTCTACCGGCAAGGTTGTACTTGTTACATCAGCAATGTTGAAAAAATTGCAAGGCGAAGAAGTCACTAATGAAGAACATTTGGATTAAAGTGCGGTCAATTTTGACAGTATTTTTAATGAACTAAAAAGATTGTGCTGTTATCAATGACAGCACAATTTTAAGTATAAAAGGAAAATTATGAGAGTTTTACATGTTTGCTCGGAGCTATATCCCTTACTCAAAACCGGTGGACTTGCCGATGTTTTAGGGGCGTTACCTTTTGCACAAAAAGAAATTGGTATTGATACACGTATTTTGTTGCCGGCTTATCCAAAAATCTCTGCGGGCATTGAGAACACGCATGTCGTCACAGAATTTGATAATTTTGCAGGTCATGTTGTGTTACGTTATGGCGAATACAATGGCGTGGGGATTTATCTGATTGATGCGCCACATCTCTATTGGCGAGAAGGAAATCCTTATCATGATACCGATTACAATGATTATGCTGATAACTATAAGCGTTTTGCTTTATTAGGCTGGGTGGGCGCAGAACTTGCGACAGGCTTAGACAGTTGGTGGCGAGCAGAAGTGGTTCATGCTCATGATTGGCATGCAGGTTTAGCGGCAGCTTATCTCTTCAATAAAGGTCGCCCTGCAAAATCAGTATTTACGATTCATAACTTGGCTTATCAAGGACAATTTGCTCATCGCCATTTACATGAAATTGGATTGCCAGAAGGCATGTTCCATGTTGATGGTTTAGAATTATTTGGCCAAATTTCGTATTTAAAAGCAGGTCTCTATTATTCTGATATGGTCACAGCAGTGAGTCCTACTTATGCAAAAGAAATTACCACACCAGACTTTGCTTATGGCTTGCAAGGCTTGTTAACAGGCTTACGTGAAGCCGGTAAGTTGGTGGGGATTTTAAATGGCGTGGATCAAGAAATTTGGCATCCAAGCTGTGATGCATATATTCAGCACCACTATAAATTGAAATCTATCGCGGGTAAGAAAAAAAATAAAGCCGATTTACAAGCTTATTTCAATTTACCACAACAGCCCGATGCACTCTTATTTGTGATGGTGACTCGCTTAACAGAACAAAAAGGCGTGGATTTACTGATTGCGACAGCGGATGAAATTGTTAAACAAGGTGGTCAATTAGCGATTCTTGGTTCCGGTGCTAAACATTTAGAAGAGGGAATTTGCCAATTAGCACAACGTTACCCAGGACATATTGCAGTAAAAATTGGCTATGATGAAGCACTTTCACATTTAATGGTTGCGGGCGGTGATGTCATTTTAGTTCCAAGCCGTTTTGAACCTTGTGGATTAACCCAATTATATGGCTTGCAATATGGCACATTGCCGCTTGTTCGAGCGACTGGGGGATTAGCGGATACAGTGACAAACAGTACAAGCGAAACCATTAAAGAGCGTACTGCAACAGGCTTTGTATTCCAAAAAGCTGAAGCAGATGATTTACGAAGTGCTATCCAACATGCCTTTGCGTTGTGGCAAAAACAACGTGTTTGGGCAATGGTTCGTAATAACGCCATGGCACAGGACTTTAGTTGGAAAAATGCCGCGGCTCAATATGAGCAGCTTTATTTAAGCATTTTAAACCAATAATTCAATGGATTGACTCCCTCTTCAAAATAATCGCCTTTGAAGGGGGATTTTTGTTGTTTTTTTCGTAAAAAAGCTTAAAATTTGCGCGATTTTTTTATTGAGGTTTTATTTTCTATGATCATGGACAATTTTGATTCGCCATTTCTCTACAATCGACCAAGTCTTGATGTTGAAGGCGTGAAAAAAGCAATTGTTTATAAATTAATTTTCTTAATTGGTCGTTCACCAAAAGAGGCGAGTCAACGCGACTGGCTAAATGCGACCCTTCATGCGGTACGTGATTTAGTGACTGAAGGCTGGATTACCACCGCTCGTCAATCTCGTGCAGAAGAAACTCGTCGTGTTTATTACCTTTCTATGGAATTCTTAATCGGCCGTACACTTTCTAATGCGATGATCGCAGAAGGTGTTTATGACGTGGCAGAAAAAGCCCTGGCTGAATTAAATGTTGATTTGGAAGAGATTATTGAAAAAGAAGTGGATCCAGGTTTAGGTAACGGTGGTTTAGGTCGCCTTGCAGCTTGCTTCATGGACTCACTAGCAACATTAGCAATTCCAGCGATGGGTTACGGTATTCGTTATGAATACGGTATGTTCCGCCAAAAAATTGAAAATGGTCAACAAGTTGAACGTCCGGATGATTGGTTAGAAAAAGGCGCACCTTGGGAATTTATGCGCCCATCAAAACGTTTCAGCATTGATTTCGGTGGTCATATTTATTTTGAAGGCAAAAAATGTATTTGGAATCCGGCTGAAAAAGTGACCGCACTTGCATACGACCAAATGATTCCAGGTTATAAAAATGACTCGGCATCAACCTTACGTTTATGGTCTGCGCATGGTGGTGAGGTATTTGATTTAGCTGAATTTAACCGTGGTGATCACTTAGCGGCGGTAGCAACGCGTTCAGCTAACCAAAACCTTTCTCGTGTACTTTATCCTGATGATTCTACCTGGAATGGTCGTGAGTTACGTTTACGTCAAGAGTACTTCTTAGTATCTGCTTCTTTACAAGATATTCTCCGTCGCCATTTAAGAACACACGGTACATTGGATAATCTTGCTGATAAAGTGGCGATTCACTTGAATGATACCCACCCGGCATTAGCCATTCCTGAGTTGATGCGTATTTTAATCGATTTACACGGTTACTCATGGCAACACGCTTGGGATGTGACTCGTCGTATTTTCTCTTACACTTGCCATACTTTAATGTCAGAAGCATTAGAAACCTGGCCGGTAGAAATGATGGCGAAAATCTTACCGCGTCATTTACAAATGATTTTTGAAATTAATGATCATTTCCTAGAGTATGTGAAAACTTATGTCACGACTGATATGGACTTTATCCGTCGCGTTTCACTGATCGAAGAAGGACATCAACGTAAAGTTCGCATGGGCTGGTTGTCTGTTGTTGGTTCTCATAAAGTAAACGGTGTAGCAGCAATCCACTCAGATCTTATGGTTTCTTCAACCTTTGCTGATTTTGCGCGTATCTATCCAGAACGTTTCACCAATGTGACAAACGGTATTACACCACGTCGTTGGCTTGCAGTAGCGAACCCGAAATTAGCGGCTTTATTTGATCAATATATCGGTTCTGAATGGCGTTGCGATTTAAGCCAAATTGAAAAACTTAAAGCGTTTGCAGATAAAGGTGAATTTAAGCGTGCTGTCGCAGATATCAAATATGATAATAAAGTGAAATTAGCACAATATGTGAAGAAAACACTTAACATCGATTTAGATCCACACGCATTATTTGACGTTCAAGTAAAACGTATTCACGAATACAAACGTCAAATGCTTAATGTGTTACACATTATCGCTCGTTACAACGAAATGTTGGCACACCCAGAAAAAGATTGGCAGCCACGCGTATTTATTTTAGCGGGTAAAGCGGCTTCGGCTTACTATGCGGCAAAACAAACCATTTGTTTAATTAACGATGTCGCGAATGTCATCAATAACGATGAGCGCTTAAAAGGTCGTTTAAAAGTTGTATTTATCCCGAACTACAGCGTAAGTCTTGCACAATTGATCATTCCTGCTGCAGATATTTCTGAGCAAATCTCTCTTGCAGGAACAGAAGCATCAGGTACCAGTAACATGAAGTTCGCCTTAAATGGTGCGTTAACATTAGGTACACTTGATGGTGCGAACGTTGAGATTTTAGATAACGTTGGTAAGGATCATATCTTTATCTTTGGTAATACGGTTGAACAAGTTGAAGCATTACGTCTCGAAGGTTATCGTCCGTTTGATTATTATCAAAATGACGAGCAATTACGTGAAGTCATTGATCAAATCATTCGTGGTGATTTCTCACCGGAAGAACCGAACCGTTATCACTCTCTAATTCAAGGTTTACAATACCACGATTATTATCAATCCTTTGCTGATTTCCGCAGTTATGTGGAAGCGCAAAAAGCGGTAGATAAAAAATATCAAGATCGTGATGTATGGATTGAAAGTACCATTCAAAATATGGTGAATATGGGCTTCTTCTCATCAGACCGTACGATTCTTGAATATGCGAAAAACATCTGGAAAATTGAACCGTTAAAACTCGAGAAGTAAGTTCTTTTCCACTCATAGAAAACCCTGTCGGATTATTTCCACAGGGTTTCTTTTTATGCTAAAATCCACCGTCAAATTTATTGTTCATTCAGATTAGGAAAAAGTATGAAAGTTTTAGAAGGTGCGGTAGCTGCACCAAATGCTAAAATCGCAGTGGTGATTGCTCGTTTTAACAGTTTTATTAATGAAAGTTTATTAGAAGGTGCGGTAGATGCATTAAAACGTATCGGCCAAGTGAAAGATGAGAATATCACAATCGTTCGTGCACCAGGTGCGTATGAACTTCCATTAGTAGCACGTCGTTTAGCTGAAAGCAAAAAATTTGATGCGATTGTAGCATTGGGTACAGTAATCCGTGGCGGTACAGCTCACTTTGAATATGTGGCTGGCGAAGCAAGCAGCGGTTTAGGTCAAGTAGCAATGCAAGCTGAAATCCCTGTGGCATTTGGTGTTTTAACGACTGAAAATATTGAACAAGCTATCGAGCGTGCAGGTACTAAAGCAGGTAATAAAGGTGCAGAAGCTGCATTAACTGCACTTGAAATGGTGAACCTTTTACAACAAATTGATGCGGCATAATTCCAATGACAGAGAAAAAAGAACCTGTAAAAAAAGTATCGCCACGTCGTAGAGCGAGAGAATGTGCGGTTCAAGCGTTATATTCTTGGGCGCTGTCTGGTAATGCACCAGAACAAGTGGAACTCACTTTCGTTGTGGATCAAGATTTAAAAGGCGTGGATAAACCTTATTTTAGCCGCCTTTTCCGTCAAACTGTTGCGAATGTACAAGCCGTTGATTTTTCAATGAGCCATTATTTAGATCGCGCATTGGATGAATTAGATCCGATTGAAAAAGCGATTTTACGTTTAGCGGTTTATGAACTTCAATTTGAGCCAGATGTACCGTATAAAGTGGCGATTAATGAGGCAATTGAAGTGGCGAAAGTGTTTGGTGCAGATGAAAGCCATAAATACATTAATGGTGTATTGGATAAAGTCGCTCCTGCATTAGGTCGCAAATAATTATTCAAATGTAGGGTAGACAAATGTCTGCCCTTTGTTTTTTTGGTGCGCAGATAAAATGAGTTCGGGTGAATTTGATCTTATAGGGCGATATTTCTCAATACAAAAAGGCAATCAACACTTTGTTGATTTCAGTATTGGGGATGATTGTGCGATCACTCATATTCCAGAAGGCTATCAGCTTGCGATCACCACCGATACAATGGTCGAGGGTACGCATTTTTTATTTTCTATTTTTCCCCAAGATTTAGCCTATAAAGCTATCGCGACAAATCTAAGTGATTTAGCTGCCATGGGAGCGAAACCTGCTTGGATTTCTCTTGCGCTGACATTACCTGAAGTTGATGAAAACTGGCTAAGCCAATTTAGTCAAAGTCTGTTTGATACATTAAATCAATATGAGGTGACGTTAATTGGTGGCGATACAACGAAAGGCCCACTTTCTGTAACCATTACGGCGCAAGGTTTCGTACCAAAAGGAAAGGCTTTATTCCGACATAACGCGAAGGTTGGAGATTTAATTTATGTATCGGGCACGTTAGGTGATAGCGCGGCGGGTTTAAATTGGATCTTACAGGGTAAAAGTGCGGTCGATTTTGATACTGAATTTTTAGTAAAACGCCATTTTCACCCGACACCACGCGTTGAATTAGGCCAAGCATTAGTGAATGTAGCACATTCATGCATTGATATTTCAGATGGTCTTGTCGCTGATTTAGGACATATTTTAACGAGAAGCCAATGTTCTGCGGAGATTGAGTTATCTTCCTTGCCTTTATCCACATTACTCAAAAAAATATATAGTTTAGAAAAGGCGGAAGCGTTTGCATTAAGTGGAGGGGAAGATTATGAGCTTTGCTTTACGGTTCCCGCAAATAAAAAATCTGAGATTGAGAAGTTATCTCAATCGTTGAATGTACCTTGTACCTGTATCGGAAAAATTGTTCCGCAAAATAACAATCAGATTACTTTTTTAAAAGATGGACGTGTCATCAATTATCAAGCGCCGTCTGGTTTCGATCATTTTAAGGATAAATAATGAATAGTTCACCACTTGATAGAGTTAGCTTAAAAAATCCAGTTCATTTACTGGCATTAGGTTTCGGTTCAGGGCTCATTCGTCCAGCACCGGGTACATGGGGAAGTTTAGTTGGAACGATTTTAGGTTCGGCATTATTAGCTTGTCTTGGTCTAAAAACCTTCCTAATTTTGACCGCACTTTGCTTTGCGATTGGTTGTTATCTATGCCAAAAAACCGCAGATGATATGGGCGTTCATGATCACGGTTCCATTGTTTGGGATGAATTTGTTGGGGTATTTATCGTGTTAGCCGCGATTCCAACTTTGTCATTACCTTGGATTGTGATTGCCTTTGTATTGTTTCGTTTCTTCGATATTTTAAAACCTTATCCAATCCGATACTTTGATCAAAAACTGGAAAGCGGTTTTGGGATTATGGTGGATGATGTTTTAGCGGCAGTCTATGCTCTTATCGTGATTGCGATATTACGTATTGTAGGCTTGCCATGCTAAATTTGATGATTATTCATCTTGTTGGTTTACTTTCGCCTGGCCCAGATTTTTTCTATGTCAGCCGAATTTCTGCCATGAGTTCTCGCCGAGAAGCCATTGGTGGCGTGATTGGGATTACCATTGGTGTATTAATCTGGGCAACGGCTGCTGTTTTAGGACTCGCCATTATTTTTGCCACCATGCCAATTATTCAAGGCATAGTGATGATGCTTGGTGGATCGTATTTAGTTTATCTCGGCATTAAAATGGCAAAAGTAAGAACCAATGCAGTCTTTGATGAAAAGCAGAATACAAATGTGCCAAATCAATCAATCTTAACGAGCATTATGAAAGGCTTATTAGTCAATTTGTCTAATGCTAAAGTTGTGATTTATTTCAGCAGTGTGATGTCATTGGTTTTAGTGAATATTACCGAAACATCACAAATTTTGATCGCGCTTGCCGTGATTACCGTAGAAACCTTTTTATATTTCTACATCATTTCAGTGCTTTTTTCACGTTCTGTTGCAAAACAGTTTTATAGCCAATATAGCCGCTATATTGATAATGTAGCAGGGCTGATTTTTATTTTCTTCGGAATCTATTTAATTTATAGTGGCGTTCAACACGCTTTAATTTGATAAAAAAAGGACAAAATATGACATTAAAAATTGCGATCGCCGGGGCTGGCGGAAGAATGGGGCGTCAATTAATTCAAGCCGTACATAATGCAGAAGGGGCTGAATTAGGTGCCGCTTTTGAACGTAAAGGTTCCTCTTTGGTTGGTGCAGATGCTGGTGAGCTTGCTGGTATTGGTGCATTAGGTATAAAAGTATCAGATGATTTAAATGCAGAAAAAGATAACTTTGATTTGCTAATTGATTTCACCCGTCCAGAAGGCACTCTTGAGCATATCGCATTTTGTGTCGCTCATAACAAAAAAATGGTAATTGGTACCACGGGATTTGATGATGCAGGTAAAGCTGCAATTCAAGCAGCATCAGAAAAAATTGCCATTGTATTTGCCTCAAACTTTAGCGTAGGGGTGAATTTGGTGTTTAAACTATTAGAAAAAGCCGCCAAAGTGATGGGTGATTATTGCGACATCGAAATCATTGAAGCACACCATCGTCACAAAGTGGATGCACCATCTGGTACCGCACTTTCTATGGGTGAACACATTGCGAAAACTCTTGGGCGTGATTTGAAAACACATGGCGTATTTTGTCGTGAAGGCATTACAGGCGAACGCAAACGCGATGAAATTGGTTTCTCTACCATTCGTGCTTCTGATGTAGTGGGGGAACATAGTGTCTGGTTTGCCGATATCGGTGAGCGCGTTGAAATTGCTCATAAAGCATCAAGCCGTATGACTTTTGCCAATGGCGCAGTGCGTGCAGGTAAATGGTTAGAAAAACAATCTCACGGATTGTTTGATATGACAGATGTGTTGGATTTGAATAATTTATAAAGAGTAGATAGGATTTTTAATTCACTGATTAAATAACGAACCGTACATGTTATGTGTGGATCGTTATGTTTTTACATGATGAATCTTTGACTTAAACAGGAAAAAGATGAAGAGTATTTTCTCCTTACTTATTGCTTTTTTAGCTATTTATTTGGGTATATCTATAGCGATTATAGTTACTGGAATTGTTTTAGATGCACCTAATATAAACTACAGGTTTATCTTTGAAGACACTTTTAAACCTTCAGTATTTATATTTTTTGTAATTATATTTTTTAGTTATTTAATGGCACCTAAAAAATAGTAAAATTGCATACGGGCAGAGTTCGTTAAGTTTTAATGAATTACAGTTCCAATTCAATATCACTTTCCACCCGACAACAACACAGCAGAATCTCATTGGGTTGAATAAAGGCAAGAGGCGCTTCAGCGTAAGATACCTTGCCTTTTTTGATCTTCACGCGACAAGAACCACAATAACCTGAACGACATTGATATTCATGGTGAATTTGATGTTGTTCTAAAAAGTTAAGCAGAGAAGTTTGGTTATCGAAATCTAAGGTGATTTGTCGCTGAATAAGATGGATTTTCATGAAACAAAATAAAACAAAATTTTGCTCATTATAGAAGAAAGAGAAGTAAAACTCACGGCTCTTTTGTTGTAATATAGCGAGCTAATATTCATCATAAGAGAAGAGCATGCGAACCTTTTTAAAATTAACGTGGATTTCAACCGCACTTTTATTAACGGCTTGTAGCACCATTTCAAAAGAGCCGGTTAAGCATATTGATATGTATGTAAAGCCTTATTACGATGCCAGAGATGGGCGACTTGAGCAGATTAATGTAAACAAAGATATTGATGAGTTATTACTGAAAAATACACAAAAAGATTTTGAAAGTGCGGTCAATATTATTGAGAAAAAAGTGGATTTTGTTTCTCCGATGACAATGTTTGCACTTTCTGCTCGTGCTTATGATTTTGGCCTACGAGATGAAGCGGTAAAATGGTTTTATCGTGGGCAAAATCGTTTAATCACCGCGTTATATGTGTTGGATTTAGATAAATTAACAGTATCGAATAACACAGCATTTGGGCAATTAGTGGGACAGCATGTTAATCCGTATGCGTTCTGTGATTTGAATAAGCAACACAAGGCGGCGCAAGATGCGATTGACTGGGCTAAAAATCATCCGTATCAGGCGGTGTTTTTACCTCAATTACCAAGCAAGCATCCAGATAGAAAACAAGCGTTAAAAGAAGCAGAAGCAAAACTTGATGCGCGTTTAGTTGAGCAAGACCGCTATTTTGCTAATCCTGAAAATAAAGCAAAATGGGAAAAAGAACGCCAAGATAACTTGGTGAATGAGCGATTTTGTTGGTGATTCAAAAAAAATTTAAAAATCTTAAGGTTGCTTAAGATTTCATTAAGATTTGTTGTGTTTAATAAGCATCAACAAGGCGGCAATGAGGATAATCCTTCGCTTTGAAACATGATTAATTTATGCTTAATTTTATTTAGGAGAACATGATGAAAAAATTTGCTTTAGCAACCCTTTTAGCTTTATCGACTTCAGCAGCATTTGCTGGTTTTAATGGCAACACTGCACAAGGTGGCTTCCAAGGTGGTAACCAAGGTCAACAATTGACTGTTAAACAAGCATTATCTGCGAAAGATAATTCTATGATTACCTTAGTCGGTAACATCACTCAACAAATTGACGGTGATGAATACGTTTTCACTGATGGTACAGACCAAATCAAATTGGAAATTAAAAAGCGCGTTTGGAATGGTTTAAATGTGGGACCTCAGGATAAAATCCGCGTTTACGGTAAATTGGATAATGAACCTTTTGAAAAACCAGAGCTTGAAGTAATTAGCGTTGAAAAAGCGCAATAATTCATATAATTTGAAGTGGTGGGCAAAGCCCGCCATTTTTTCGTTTTGAGAAAGATAAAAGTGCGGTCAATATTATGCGAGTTTTATTAGTAGAAGACGATGCTCTGATCGGCAATGGTCTGCAAATTGGTTTAACAAAATCAGGCTTTATTGTAGATTGGTTTACCGATGGGCAAAGTGGATTAAATGCCCTAATCGGCGCGCCTTATGATGCGGTGGTATTGGATTTAACCCTGCCTAAACTGGATGGTTTGGATGTATTAAAACAATGGCGTTCAAATAATCAAGATGTACCTGTATTGATTTTAACTGCACGTGATACATTGGATGAGCGCATTAAAGGCATTCAACAAGGTGCCGATGATTATCTTTGCAAACCCTTTGCCTTGGCGGAAGTGGTGGTGCGATTGCAGGCATTAATTCGTCGTCGTTATGGGCAAGTTAAACCGCAGATTGAACATGGCAATGTAAAACTCGATCCTGCTCAACGTAAGGCTTGGTTGAATGAAGATGAAATTACATTAACCGGGCGTGAATATAAATTGCTTGAGCTTTTTATGCTGAATAAAGAACGAGTGCTTTCACGTGCGACCATTGAAGAAAAGCTATCAAATTGGGATGAAGAATTAAGTAGCGGTGCATTGGATGTACATATTTATAATTTGCGTCAAAAGCTGGGTAAACAATTTATTCGTACTGTACATGGCGTAGGCTATGCTTTAGGACAAGTTAATGAAAAATAAACGACTGAGTTTTCGTCTCTTAATCGGTTTAAGTGTGACTGCACTTTGCGTGTGGTGCATTACCACAGCCGTTGCATGGACGGTCGTCAAAAAAGAAGCTAAAGATGTGTTTAATGCACAACAAGTGCTTTTTGCTGAGCGTTTGGCAACCTCTGATTTAAAAAATGTCTTATTGGATGAAAATGCTAACTTTCCACGTGGTGGATTTAAACCGCAGAAACGTCATTACGATGATGACGCTCTAGCCTTTGCTATATTTTCTAACAAAGGCGAAAGACTATTAACCGATGGTGATAATGGCGACAAATTTATTTTTCAAAATAAGACGGGTTTTAGCAAAGAACATATTTTAGATGATGACGATGAATGGCTGATTTATTGGCAACCTGTCGGTAAAGGTGAACTTGTCATTGCGGTGGGACAAGAATTGGAATACCGCGAAGAGTTGGTCAATAAAATGGTCTTCAGCCAAACAGGGATTTGGTTTGCTGGATTACCAATACTATTATTGGTCGCTTTTATTGTGATTTATCGTGCATTAAAACCAATTAATAGATTGAGTCGAAACGTACAAGCTCGCCGACCAGGTGATGTGTCGTTATTAGAAACTGATGATGTGCCAACAGAGATTCTACCATTAGTCCAAAATTTAAATCAATTTTTCACACGTACCAGTGAGCAGTTGGAACGGGAGCGCCGTTTTGTTTCTGATGCAGCACATGAATTACGTAGTCCATTGGCGGCACTACGTATTCAAACGGAAGTCGCACAGCTGGCTGGCGATGATGCTCAAACTCGTGAAATGGCCTTAGCGCATTTAACCCAAGGTATCGATCGGGCAACTCAATTAATCGAACAGCTTCTTACGCTTTCCCGCTTAGATAATCTTAAAGAATTAAATCATCAGGAACCGATTCATTGGTCAGAAATTATCACTTCGCTTATTGGTGATTTGTATTTTAGTGCACAGCAATGCCAAATCGAATTGCAGTTTGAGCATCAGGGAGATCCTGCCGTTAAGCAAGGGCAGCCATTATTACTTGCCCAAATGTTGAGAAACTTGTTGGATAATGCCATTAAATATTGTCCTCAAGGCACTCTGGTTCGTGTGATTTTACAGCCACGTAAAATTCTTATTGAAGATAATGGCGGTGGTGTTACGCCAGAAGAATTAGCAAAATTAGGGCAGCGTTTTTATCGTCCTGCAGGACAAAATGAAAAGGGAAGTGGGCTTGGATTGTCTATTGTGGCAAGAATAGCAGAATTGCATCACTATCGTTTCCGATTAGACAATATTGAAGCTAACGGGCAAATTCAAGGTTTGCGAGCTATCATTGAGTTATAAAAAAAGGGCGTTTAATACGCCCTTTTTGTTAAAACATTCCACCAATTAATTCCAATCGACCTTTCTCAACTTTAATTTCTTTGGCGAATTTCTTAATCAGCATTTGTTTCATGTCACTTTCATCCAAGGTGTAAACAGGCATCCGACTTAATAATGCTGCAACACCATCACTTAATAGCGGCATAACATCTTGGAGTTGATCCATCACACTATTAGGTTCGCCAGACCAGCGTAAAATTCGTAGATTTTTTAAATAAAGCGCCCCTTCTTGTGCGTTATACTCTGGAACGGCATCAAAGGTTAAATGCAATTTAGCCGGATAGGTTTTACCGGATAAACGAATAAGCGTATCAACTAAGCCACTCATTTCAACACGATTGCTTTCAGTTTGCCCGATTTTAGTTACTAAATCTTTCAGTGCGTAATCCACATAAAATAATCCTGGAATACCGAGTTTGTCATTAATCGTGCCTTTTTCACTTAAATATTGGTTAATTTGTTGCTCGCTGATACTGAAGGGAGAGGCTTGTACAGATAGCGTACAGAAACCTAAGGTCAGTATGGTAAGCACTTTTTTCAAAAAATGCATATTTTTCTCCTTGATTGAAAAAGAATGAAAATTTTGTAGAATGTATCGCTTATCTTTTCAATACACAATAAAAATTTAAGTAGAGATTATGACTTCGTCACTTAAAGACCATGTGCAAAAGCTTCTTGAAGAACATCGTGGAGAACGTGTTTTCCGCTTTGAATATTTAGGGAAACATTATTGGTTAAAGCAACCCGAGCAATTAAAAGGGATATGGTTATTATTAAAACCACATCCAAAACAACATTTTAAAGAAGAGTGTGAAATACTACAGCATTTAAATAATATTGGTGCACCAGTACCTAAATTATGCGGTTTCGGTGATGATTATTTAGTATTGGAAGATGCAGGGCCAACATTAAACATCTGGCTGAATGATGAAACGTTGTCTTGGGCAGAAAAATCACATATTTTGCATTCAGCGATAGATATATTGATTAATCTTCATCAACAAGGCATTATTCACGGTCGTCCAGCTATACGAGATATCGCATGGAAAGATGGTAAAATTAGTTTTATGGACTTTGAATCTCATTCAAAAAGCCATAATGAACATTGGTTGATTACACGTGATATGCTAGCATTTTTAGACAGTTTATGTCGTGTGAAAGGCTTAGATGATGAAAAGCTTAATGAATTATTTGATTATTATAAATCTCACTGTCCGACAACTTATTGGGTTGATATGTTGTCATATGTGAGAAGATTTCGTTGGCTTTATTATCTTTTACTTCCGTTCAAACCGATTGCACGAACAGACTTATTGGCCGTTTATCGGTTATTTGAACATTTAACAAAGGAAAATCTATGAAAAAATTATTTTTAGTGGCTGTATTAAGTGCTTTGGTAAGCGCTTGTTCTGTTGGTGTTGGCGCCGGTGGCGGCAGTAATGGTGTAGGCGTTGGTGTTGGCCTTGGTACTGGCTTTGGATTCTAACTATCACTTTAGATAAAACAAAGTGCGGCCAAAAAATCTTAGGTTTTCAAGAAAATTAGCAGAAACCGCTTGATCTTTTGATTTAGATCACTATAATACCCCCATATTTCGGACGCGGGGTGGAGCAGCTTGGTAGCTCGTCGGGCTCATAACCCGAAGGCCGTCGGTTCAAATCCGGCCCCCGCAACCAATAACAAGTTCAGTAAAAAGAACCCCAATCTTGGGGTTTTTTTGTACGGGAAATTTAGAAACTGGGCTTAGGTTCATTGACGAACCTAACCCTTTTTTTATGTCTGAATTTTAAGATTAGGAGCAAAAATTGGCAACATTAGAACAAAAATTGCAAGAGATGCTTCAAGGTGCAGTAGAAGACTTAGGCTGCGATCTTTGGGGGATTGAATGCCAACGTGCAGGGCGTTTTATGACCGTACGTTTATTCATTGATAAAGAAGGTGGCGTAGGCGTTGATGATTGTGCTGATGTAAGTCGTCAAGTGAGCGCGATTTTAGATGTGGAAGATCCGATTGCGGATAAATATAACCTAGAAGTATCATCACCAGGTTTAGATCGTCCATTATTTACGCTTGAACAATTCCAACGTTATGTGGGCGAGGATATCGCTGTGCATTTACGTATTCCTGTTTTAGATCGCCGTAAATGGCAGGGTAAATTGGAAAAAATTGAAAATGACATGTTGACACTTATTGTTGATGGTCAAGAACAAGTTCTTATTTTTGGCAATATTCAAAAAGCCCATGTAATCGCAAAATTTTAAAGGAGAAAAAGGAAAATGAGTAAAGAGATTTTGTTAGCTGCTGAAGCAGTATCTAACGAGAAGTTATTACCACGTGAAAAGATTTTTGAAGCGTTAGAGAGTGCGATTGCGCTTTCAACGAAGAAAAAATATGACTATGAAACCGATATTCGTGTGTCTATCAACACCAAAACAGGGGAGTTTGATACATTCCGTCGCTGGTTAGTTGTTGATGAAGTTAAAGTGCCAACAAAAGAAATTACATTAGAAGCAGCACAATTTGAAGACCCAAATATTCAAATCGGTGATTATGTCGAAGATCAAATTGAGTCTATCGCATTTGACCGTATTGCAATGCAAACTGCTCGCCAAGTGATCAGTACAAAAATTCGTGAAGCTGAGCGTGCAAAAGTGGTTGAGCAATTCCGTTCTGAAGAAGGCAAGATTGTTACGGGTACGGTGAAAAAAGTAAATCGTGAAAGCATCATTTTAGATTTAGGCAATAAAGCTGAAGCGGTGATTATGCGTGAAGATATGCTTCCACGTGAAAACTTCCGCCCTGGTGATCGTGTTCGTGGTGTGCTTTATAAAGTGAATCCAGAAAGCAAAACCGCACAATTATTTGTGACTCGTGCAAAACCTGAAATGTTAATCGAGTTATTCCGTATTGAAGTACCAGAAATCGGTGAGGAAATGCTTGAAATTCGTGGTGCCGCACGTGATCCTGGTTCTCGTGCAAAAATTGCGGTGAAATCAAATGACAAACGTATCGACCCAGTGGGTGCATGTGTGGGGATGCGTGGTGCACGCGTTCAAGCGATTACCAATGAATTAGGTGGTGAACGAGTAGATATCGTACTTTGGGATGATAATCCCGCGCAATATGTGATCAATGCAATGGCGCCAGCTGATGTGACTTCAATCATCGTTGATGAAGATAACCACTCAATGGATATTGCGGTTAATGCTGACAACTTAGCACAAGCAATTGGTCGTAATGGTCAGAATGTACGTTTAGCGACACAATTAACCGGTTGGACATTAAACGTAATGACTACCGAACAATTAAATGAAAAACATCAAGCGGAAGATATTAAAGTATTGAATTTATTTATGGATAAATTAGGTCTTGATGAAGAGTTTGCTCAAATCTTAGTAGATGAAGGCTTTACTTCTTTAGAAGAAGTGGCTTATGTTCCTGTGAGTGAACTGACTGCAATTGATGGTTTAGAAGATGAAGATCTTATCGAAGAGTTACAAGGTCGTGCGAAAGATGCGATTACTGCAGCCGCTGCAGCAGAAGAAGAAGCCTTGAAAAAAGCGAATATCGAAGATCGTTTATTAAATCTTGAAGGCATGAACCGTCATATTGCCTTTAAATTAGCTGAAAAACAAATTACTACACTTGAAGAGCTTGCGGAGCAAGGTGTAGATGATTTAGCTGATATCGAAGAATTAACCGCAGAGCAAGCCGCTGACTTTATTATGGCCGCTCGTAATATTTGCTGGTTTAGCGAAGAGTAAGGAGTTTAATAATGACTGAAGATGTAAAAAATGCGGATGCGAATGCACCGAAAAAACTAAGTATTCAACGCAGAACAAAAACAACCGTAAGCAGCACAACTGCTGGCGGTAAAGCAAAAGCGGTACAAGTTGAAGTTCGTAAAAAACGCACTGTGCCAACAGATGCTGCGCGAAAAGCCGCTGAGGCAGAAAAATTAAAAGCACAGCAAGAAGCAGAGAAGAAAGCGGCAGAAGAAAAAGCACGTTTAGCTGCTGAAAAAGCTGCAGCTGAAAAAGCGAAAGCCGAAAAAGCTAAGGTAGAGGCTGAAAAGGCAGCAAAACCAGCACAAAGTGCGGTTGAAAATAAACCTAAATCTGTAGATCCAGAAAAAGAAAAACGCAAAGCGGAAGAGGCAGAGCTTCGTCGCAAAGCGGAAGAACTTGCTCGTCAAAAAGCAGAAGAACAAGCGCGTAAAGCAGCTGAAGATGCTAAACGTTATGCTGAAGCGGATACGTCAAGCAATGAAAGCGCATCAGAAGATTATACTGATTACAATTTAAGCTCTCGTTATGCTTTAGAAGCGGAAGACGAAGAAGAACGTCGTAATGAAAATCGTGGTCGAGGCAAAAATAAAGTCGCTAAAGCGAAAAAAGAACGCGATGACGTGAAGGGTGGCAATAAAAATGAGCGTGAATCTAACCGTAAAAACCAAAAAGACGGTAAATTCGGCAAAGGTAAAAATGGTAAGAAAGGTGCTGCATTGCAGCAAGCTTTTACCAAACCTGTTCAGGTTGTAAAACAAGATGTTGTTATTGGTGAAACCATTACGGTTGCAGAATTAGCGAATAAAATGGCAACCAAAGCGACTGAAATCATCAAAGCAATGATGAAGATGGGCGAAATGGTAACCATTAACCAAGTGCTTGACCAAGAAACAGCACAGTTAGTGGCTGAAGAATTAGGTCACAAAGTGATTCTTCGCAATGAAAATGAACTTGAAGAAGAAGTATTAGGCGATCGCGATGTTAATGCTGAAAAAGTAACTCGTGCACCTGTTGTGACCATTATGGGTCACGTTGACCATGGTAAAACCTCATTACTTGACTATATTCGTAAAGCGAAAGTCGCAGCAGGTGAGGCGGGTGGTATTACTCAGCACATCGGTGCATACCACGTAGAAATGGATGACGGCAAAATGATCACCTTCTTAGATACGCCAGGACATGCCGCATTTACCTCAATGCGTGCACGTGGTGCGAAAGCAACGGATATCGTCGTGCTTGTTGTTGCGGCAGATGATGGTGTGATGCCTCAAACTATTGAAGCGATTCAACACGCGAAAGCAGCGGGTGCGCCTTTAGTGGTTGCGGTGAACAAAATTGATAAACCAGAAGCCAATCCAGATCGCGTAGAACAAGAATTACTTCAACACGAAGTGATTTCGGAGAAGTTCGGTGGTGATGTACAATTCGTGCCTGTTTCTGCGAAGAAAGGTACTGGTGTTGATGACTTATTAGATGCCATCTTGCTTCAATCAGAAGTACTTGAATTAACGGCTGTAAAAGACGGTATGGCAAGTGGTGTAGTAATTGAATCTTACCTTGATAAAGGTCGTGGTCCAGTTGCAACCATTCTTGTTCAATCAGGTACTTTACGTAAAGGTGATATCGTACTTTGTGGTTTTGAATACGGTCGTGTTCGTGCAATGCGCGATGAAAACGGTAAAGAAATCGATGAAGCCGGCCCATCTATTCCTGTTGAGGTGTTAGGTCTTTCTGGCGTACCTGCAGCGGGTGATGAAGCAACTGTAGTGCGTGATGAGAAAAAAGCACGTGAAGTGGCATTACACCGTCAAGGTAAGTTCCGTGAAGTGAAACTTGCTCGTCAGCAAAAAGCGAAACTTGAAAATATGTTTAGCAATATGGCTGAAGGTGATGTTGCTGAACTGAATATCATCGTAAAAGCAGACGTACAGGGTTCTGTGGAAGCGATTATTCAATCGTTACAAGATCTTTCTACTGATGAAGTGAAAGTGAAAGTTGTTGGTTCTGGTGTCGGTGGTATTTCTGAAACTGATGCAACCCTAGCGGCAGCCTCTAATGCGATTATTGTTGGCTTTAACGTACGTGCGGACGCTTCTGCTCGCCGTATTATCGAAGCAGAAAATATTGACCTTCGTTATTACTCTATCATTTATGAACTATTAAATGATGTGAAAGCCGCGATGAGTGGTATGCTACAACCTGAATTCAAACAAGAAATCATCGGCTTGGCTGAAGTACGTGATGTGTTCAAACATCCGAAATTCGGCGCAATCGCGGGTTGTATGGTGACCGAAGGTGTAGTAAAACGTAACAATCCAATCCGTGTATTACGTGATAACGTGGTAATCTTTGAGGGTGAATTGGAATCTCTCCGTCGCTTTAAAGATGATGTTGCTGAAGTCCGTAATGGTATGGAATGTGGTATCGGCGTTAAAAACTACAATGACGTAAAAGTCGGCGACCAAATCGAGGTGTTTGAAGTCGTTGAAATCAAACGTTCAATCTAATCGATAAAAAGAGCGGTCAAAATTCAACGTATTTTTGACCGCTTTTGTCACTGGAGCTAAAAATGGAATCAATGTTTGGTTGGGCGGCTATCAATGCTATTTTGGTTGCTTATGGGTTTGGGCACAAGAAATGGAAATTTCTAATTATCCCAATCGCTGTAAAACTTTGTTTTTGGATTGCAAGCATTTATCATGCCCAGTCATCCTATGAAGAACATGGTGCAGACTGGAGTCTAGTTGTTGTTGAGATGGATGTCATAGTGAATGTTATTGCAGTACTCATTGGCCTGGGGATAGGTTTTATCCTTCGCCGAAATAAAACCAAATCAGAGAAATAATTTGTAACCTAATAAATGCAGGTAACACTTACTTAGTAAGAGAAATATTATGGCAAGAGAATTTAAACGCAGCGATCGTGTTGCACAAGAATTACAAAAAGAAATCGCCATCATTTTACAACGGGAAGTAAAAGATCCCCGTATTGGCATGGTAACCGTGTCTGATGTGGAAGTATCAAGCGATTTAGCTTATGCAAAAGTGTTTGTCACATTTTTGTTTGATCATGATGAAGTGGCGATTGCACAAGGCATGAAAGGGTTAGAAAAAGCGGCACCTTATATTCGTTCATTAGTGGGTAAAGCAATGCGCTTACGCATTGTGCCGGAAATTCGTTTCTTCTACGATCAATCCTTAGTTGAAGGGATGCGTATGTCTAATTTAGTGACAAACGTGGTACGTGAAGACGAGAAAAAACACGTTGAGGAAAATGACTAATGTCGAGACCTCGTAAGCGTGGGCGTGATATTGATGGTGTATTTTTATTAGATAAGCCACAAGGCATGTCGTCTAATGATATTATGCAAAAAGTTAAACGCGTATTCCAAGCGAATAAAGCAGGGCATACCGGTGCGCTCGATCCATTAGCAACCGGTATGCTGCCTATTTGCTTAGGCGAAGCTACTAAGTTTTCCCAATTCTTATTAGATGCAGATAAACGCTATGTGGTTACAGCAAAACTAGGTGAACGTACGGATACCTCGGATGCAGAAGGTCAAGTGGTTGAAACGCACCCTGTCAATGTGGAAACATCACAAATTTTGACCGCACTTGAACAATTCCGTGGTGATATTTTACAAGTGCCGACCATGTTTTCAGCGTTAAAGCACAATGGGAAACCGTTGTATGAGTATGCTCGCGCAGGCATTACCGTAGAACGTGAAGCTCGTCCTATCACGATTTTTGAACTGAACTTTATCGAGTATCAAGCACCTTTTCTAACCTTAGAAGTACATTGTTCGAAAGGAACCTATATCCGTACATTAGTGGATGATTTAGGTGAAGTGTTAGGTTGTGGTGCTCATGTGACAGTGTTACGTCGAACTGCGGTTGCGGATTATCCAACAGAAAAGATGATGACGTGGGATGCTTTGCAGGCATTTGCAGAGCAAGGTGATCTTGCACAACTTGATCAACATCTTTTACTGACAGATACAGCAGTCAGTAAATTACCCGCATTACAGCTAAATGCCGAGCAAAGTAAAGGTATCGGCTTTGGACAACGAGTCAAATTTGCTAATGAAGCAAAATTACATGGTCAAGTGCGGTTGTTTTCTGACGAGAATATCTTTTTAGGCGTAGCATTTGTCGATGATAACAATGTGATTCGTCCACAACGCTTGATCACACGATCTCTCTAATCATTTGCCTTTCTGTTTTAATTCCAGTAATCTCACCTGTAACCTTTTAATTGCAATCTATGTAAATAAGATATTACAGGTGAATTATGGATGCCCTTAATCATTTACGTCAGGAAATTGATGCACTCGATCGCGAACTGATTCAACTTTTTGCTAAACGTCTCGAACTTGTGACACAAGTGGGTGAAGTAAAGCACGAAAAAGGTTTACCGATTTATGCACCAGATCGTGAATTAGCCATGTTACAAGCTCGCCGAGAAGAAGCGGCTAAAGCAGGAATCTCTCCACAGCTTATTGAAGATGTGCTACGTCGTTTCATGCGTGAATCTTACTCCAATGAAAATCAATTTGGTTTTAAAACCCTGAATCCAGCCATTAATAAAATTGTTATTGTCGGTGGTTATGGAAAAATGGGGCAGTTATTTGCCCGCTATTTGCGTGCTTCTGGTTATCCTATTTCTATTTTAGACCGAGATGATTGGGATGTGGCAGAACGCATTTTAACGAATGCGGATGTTGTTATTGTCTCAGTGCCGATTGATCACACGTTAGAAACCATAGAACGTTTAAAACCCTATTTAACGGAAAATATGCTACTGGCGGATCTCACCTCCGTGAAACGTGCACCATTGGCTAAAATGTTAGACGTGCATAAAGGGGCTGTGGTTGGGTTGCATCCAATGTTTGGCCCTGATATTGCGAGCATGGCAAAACAAGTGCTTGTGCATTGTGATGGGCGTTTTAGTGAGCGTTATGAATGGTTGTTAGAGCAAATTCAAATCTGGGGTGCAAAAATTTATCAAATTGATGCTGCAGAGCATGATCACAATATGACGTACATTCAAGCATTACGTCACTTTTCCACCTTTGCCAATGGTCTGCATCTTTCTAAACAACCAGTCAATTTAAGCAATTTATTGGCATTATCTTCCCCGATTTATCGTTTAGAATTAGCCATGATTGGTCGTCTATTTGCCCAAGATGCGGCACTTTATGCCGATATTATTATGGATAAGCCTGAAAATTTAGACGTGATTGAAAGCTTGAAGCAAACGTATGAAGAAGCGTTACAATTTTTTGAAAAAGGTGATCGCCAAGGGTTTATTGATGCTTTCCATCAAGTGAGAGAATGGTTTGGGGAGTATTCCGATCAATTCTTGCAGGAAAGTCGTCAGTTATTACAACAGGCTCATGATTTACGACATGTATAAAATAAAAGTGCGGTTGATTTTCACCGCACTTTTGCTTTGTGATTTATTGTCTTGCCAAGCGTAAATTTTGCGGAATTTCCTCAAAGTTAGAACGGAATGGATTAATATCCAATCCACCACGGCGCGTATAACGCGCATAGACGGTGAGTTTTTCTGGTTTGGCGTAATGCATCAAGTCACAGAAAATACGCTCGACACACTGCTCGTGAAACTCATTATGTTGACGGAAAGACACAATGTAGCGGAGAAGTTTTTCGCGATCGATTTGTTTGCCCACATAATGAATTTGTACAGTTCCCCAATCCGGCTGACTGGTGATAAGACAGTTAGATTTCAATAAATGGCTTACTAAGGTTTCTTCAACCGAGCTATCGGACGTGCAATTTTGCAAAATATCCGCATTAAATTCGTAGCTGTGGATTTCGATATCCTGCTCGTCAATACAATCTCCCTTTAAAGTATCAATACTTTGTTCTTGATAGTGGGATAATGGATGTAAACGTACCTTGACCTCGCCTTGGGCACAAGCACTTAGATCTTCTCGCATAGTGCGTTCTACGCTAGCAAAATCAGCAAATTTACTTTGGTTAAAGCTGTTTAAATAGAGTTTAAAGCTTTTCGATTCAATTAAATTTTCACTGCGATAATCAATTTCCACATCGGCAATAGCCACTTGTGGCAAACCTTTTGGATTCAACCAAGAAATTTCATAGGCTGTCCAAATATCGGCCCCTTGGGTAAAAGGCTGTTGTTCGGTAATGCCTAAGCTATCACGATTGAGTTTACGAGGCACGGGTTGTAACAAAGTGCGGTCATAATTTGCCGCATATTCTGTTACTTGACCGAGTTTTAAAGATTGAAGACTTTTATCTTGATAGTTCATTTGTTTTCCTAAATGACGAAAGCGTTATAAAAAATTCCACGACACATTCGAGACTAATCGACATTGGTCGCATTTAAAGTAAATCACATCAAATAGTGGTGTTTCTAATGCCCAATTACCACCACATTGCGGGCAACAGCGTTGCTGTTCCGATTTTAAAGAATGCCCACCGACACGGTATAAATAATAATAGGTCGGTATGCCGCTTTCTTTTTCGATTTCAGTAGCAAGGTAGCGTCCATGTTTAGTAAGCGTGCTATTAACCTCGGCGATTTCGCTTAACGCTTCTTTTTCTAAAACAGAACCATTCATTTGCAACTGATCGCAAGCTTGCCAATTTTCCTGCCATTTAATTAAATCTTGGCTTAAGTGCGGTTGATTTTTTAGCTGTTTATAGAGCGGAATTGGAGAAAAATCATCTCCGCTATGCAATGGCGAGCAAGATTGCAAATATGTGGTATAAAGCATTTGCCATGCAGGATGGCTGCATTCTGCGGTGCTGTCTGCATTTAAATCATCAGCAATAATTTGAAACCCTTGAAAATGTAGACCGCTCTTTTCAGCATTTTTCATCGCCTGATTCACAGATTGATTATTATTCTCGGGTAAAAGACTATCTTGCTCAGGGCAAATGACGCGCATCGCAAAACCTTGTTCTCCCTCTTCTTCCGTTAAATAAAGCGGGATTTCACGGCCGATAATTTGCCCGTTATAACGCCATTGGTCGATGACTGCATTGAGTAAACGGCTTTGTTGGCCGATGTCATTTTTTAAGGCGGTCAATTTAAAAAAGGGTTCGATCAGATACATAGTTTACAGATTGTGCAAGATTTCTTCGATTTGTTTTAAACCGTTTAAACGGGTTTCACTTAAGCGAGACGCAATACCGAGCTCATCAAAAAATTGACAAATATTAAATTGTTGTAATTGATTGCTGGTTTGGCCATTGATATTTTGCAACAACAACCATAACAAACCATTCATAATGCGTGCTTCGCTGTAAGCTTGAAATTGAAACGTGCCGTCATTTTGTGGAATGGTCTTAAACCAAAGCCCCGCTTCGCAGCCTTGAATCGATTGCATTTGAGCCAATTCATCTGGAGAAGGTTGAGAAAGATGTTTACCGGCTTGAATAATGAAACGGTAACGTTCTTCCCAATTTTTTGCCTGTTTAATGTTTTCTATCATGCTAATAACTCTAAGGATTTATCTAGTGCCGCAAAAAAAGCATCCACATCTTGCGAGCTATTGTAAGGCGCAAAAGAAAGTCTTAATGTGGTTCGCTCGCCAAGACGGGCTAAGTAAGGTTGGGCGCAATGTTCGCCAACACGCAACGCAATTTTTTGTTCACTCAGGAGCGTAGCAAGATCGGATGCCGCAATCCCATCAAAAACAAAACAAACCACTGAACTCGGTTGCGGTGAATTGAATAAACGGCAATTCGGATAGTTTTCTAACCGCACTTTACTTTGCTCTGCAAGTTCAACGGCATGCGCCTCGGCGGCCTGAAAATCCCATTTTTTGAGCCAATCTAGCACTGCACCAAAACCAATCACGCCCGCAATATTTGGTGTGCCGGCTTCTAATCGATAAGGCAAATCGGCAAAGGTAATACATTCATGGGATACGCGATCAATCATTTTTCCACCGTAAAAAAGCGGTTGTAATAGGGAAAGCGAGCTTAATTTCCCGCTTAATACGCCAATGCCATTTGGTCCATAAATTTTGTGTGCAGAAAAGGCAATAAAATCCGCATCTAATGCCTGTAAATCAATCTGTATATGACTAATAGCCTGAGCGGCATCCACTAAAACGAGCGCATTGCTATGTTGACGGATTATTCGAATTAAATGCTGGATATGTTGTTCTGTTCCTGTTACGTTGGAAACAAAATTGAGAGCCACTAATTTGGTTTTTTCATTTAAGGCTGCAATCAAGGCATTTTCATCAATTAACCAATTATCCAAAATAGGCAGCACTTTAATTTTTGCTCCGCATTTTTTCGCTGTTTCGTGCCAAGTAACAAAATTAGCATGATGGTCTGCTTGGCTAATTAAAATCTCGTCATTTGCATGCAAAGAGGGGAGTAAACCGTTGGCAACTAAATTAATGCTATGAGTCGTCCCAGAAGTCCAAATTACCGCTTTTTCATCTTCCGCATTAATTAAGGTTTTAACTAAGTGACGGGCATTTTCATATTGGGCTGTTTGTGCGGCTTCGTACTGACTACGATGCACGGATCCTGCCGATTGATAAAAAGTACTTGTCGCATCAATTAATGCTTGAGGTTTTAATGCCGTCGCTGCATTATCCAAATAGACCACGGCATTTGGCGATTTAAAATAAGGGAATTCATTTTTAAATGATTGGTAATCAAAAGCCATGGTTATCTCCGTGTTTGAGTATTTTTTTCTGTTTACGCCATTCATAAGGGGCAACAGGGTTAGGATCTCGCCATAAGCCAATTTTTTGTTGCTGAGCAAAATCTTGTGCCTGGAAGTAGATTGGATTTTTAGCGAATTGCGGGTAAACCCAAGCCATGCCGTTTTTCACCATTTCTAAGTTGATATTTTGTTCTTGTAGATAAACCGTTGCCAAAATACGTTGGTAGCGATCATAACCCGAAACTGACAACGTCACATTTTGTTTAAAAACAAGCTGTGAAAGATATTGTTTGGCTTTCTTTCCAAATGGTTGGCCTTTTTCTGGCGCATCAATTTCTTGTAATCGTACTTTGAATTGTTTTTTAGTGGGTAAGAGGCAAGTTAAGGTATCACCATCACTGACACCAACGACCCAACACGCCATTTGGCGTTCAGTAGCGAGTGAAAATTGTGTCCAAAGTGCGGCCAAAATTATGGTTAAAAATAAGAAGAATTTTTTAATCATTTGGAATTTCTTTGATCTGCATCGCAAAATTTAGCTAAAATGAATGGGTAATTTTAACAAAAAAGCGTAAAATAAATTTTAATTGTTATTAAAAAATTTGATAGAGGAAATATGTTACTCCAAAAAGGCGTTCAACTCGCTCGTTCGCTCATCATTTTATACATTATGTTACTACTCGGCAATTTGATTTCTCACTATATTCCCGTGGGGATTCCAGGCAGCATTTGGGGCTTGTTATTACTTTTTTTAGGTTTAACGACTCATGTAATTCACTTGGAGTGGATTTATTTCGGTTCTAGCTTGTTGATTCGTTACATGGCGGTCCTTTTTGTACCAGTGAGCGTGGGTATTATCAAATATTATGATTTACTCGTGGCCCAGTGGAAAGTTTTACTTATTCCAAACATTCTCAGTACCCTTCTGACACTTTTGGTTATTGCATTTATAGGAAACTATTTATTTTATAAACAATCCTTTACCCATAAGCGTAAAAAAGTATTAGAAAGACGCAATCTTCAAGCTGACTAAGGTTTTATTATGCAGTATGCAATTTATCTTTATACCATTTTAACAATTTTCGGATTTTGGCTCGCATTACAAATCAGTAAACGTTGGAAATCCATGATTTTCAATACATTCGTGCTCACTGTATCAATTCTTGTGCTGATTTTAGTGGTGAGCGATATTCCTTATGATGATTATATGGCGGGCAATGCGCCGATTAATAATTTATTAGGGGTGAGTATTGTTGCTCTAGCGTTACCGTTGTATGAACAACTTCGTCAAATTGCGAAACAGTGGAAAATTATTCTTTCTGTGGTGACATTAGCTTCTCTGTTTTCCATGTTTACCGGTGCCATTTTTGCGATTATTTTAGGGGCGAGTCCTGAAATGGTGGCAACCGTATTACCAAAATCAATCACTACACCAATTGCCATGGAAGTGTCTTCACATTTAGGCGGTATTCCTGCCGTTACAGCTGTAGGTGTGATTGTTGCAGGTTTGCAAGGTTCGGTTTTCGGTTATCTGATCTTGAAAAAACTCGGTATTAAACAACAAGAAGCCGTTGGTTTATCTGTTGGGGCCGTTTCTCACGCATTAGGCACGGTAAGCTGTATGGAAGCCGATCCGAAAGCCGGTAGTTATAGTTCGATTTCTTTGGTACTTTGCGGTATTATGAGCTCAATTTTAGCGCCCTTAGTATTCCATGTTATTCGTCTATTTTTATGAGAACCCAATTAGCTGATTTTTGGACTGAACGTTTCCTTCCTGATCCGCCTCGCGAAAAAGATCACCGACCGCCATTTCGTCGTGATCGCGGGCGGATTTTACATTCTGCTGCTTTCCGTTGTTTACAAGCAAAAACACAGATTCACGCCGTGGGCGAAAATGATTTTTATCGCACTCGTTTAACTCATTCCCTTGAAGTGGCACAAATCGGTAGCAGCCTTGTTTCCCAATTAAAATTTGCGGAAAGTTATATTGCTATTTCAGACCTGCTTCATACCGAAAAAAGTGAATTACAGAAACAACTCAAACCTTTATTACCAAGCAATGATTTAATTGAAAGTTTGTGCTTTGCGCATGATATTGGCCATCCGCCGTTTGGTCATGGTGGAGAAGTAGCGCTCAATTATATGATGCGTAATCATGGCGGCTTTGAAGGCAATGCGCAGACATTTCGTATTATTACTAAACTTGAGCCTTATACTGAAACAGCAGGGATGAATTTAACGCGTCGTGCTATTTTAGGTGTGGTGAAATATCCGAATATTTTAGACTTATCATCCCCGCAATATGCCCACTTGCCGCATACTGAAAACGCTGATCCGCGTTATGTCAAAATTAGCGATTGGAAGCCTGGAAAAGGTTTATTCCGTGATGACGTCACAATGTTTACTTGGTTGTTGCAAAACCTTTCTGAAAATGACCGCACTTTATTTTGTTCATTTCAAAAAGTGCGGTCAAATCCTGCTGAGTTTTTAAAAACACAATTTAAATCATTAGATTGCAGCATTATGGAATTGGCGGATGATATTGCGTATGGAGTACATGATTTAGAAGATGCGATTGTGACTGGTGTAGTAAATCAACATCAGTGGCAAGAAGCATTGGCTGAACTTAAAACAATTCCTTCAGATTGGTTGGCAAAAAATATAGAGCAAGTTAGCCAACGATTGTTCTCCAATCATCATTTTGAACGTAAAAATGCCATTGGGGCATTAGTGAATTTCTTTATCACCCATGTGCGTTGGAAAGTCACCGGCAATTTTGATGAACCTTTGTTACGTTATAACGCAGAATTACCACAAGATGTGATTGCGGCATTAAATGTGTTCAAAAAGTTTGTGTGGAAATATGTAATTCGCCATGTGGAAACGCAACGTATTGAATATAAAGGCCAACGCATTCTCACGGAAATGTTCCAGATTTTTGAATCTGACCCAGAACGTTTATTGCCAACGAATACCGCTAATCGTTGGAGAAATGCGCCTGAACAGGGTAAAAAACGTATTATTTGTGATTATATCGCGGGCATGTCAGATGCCTATGCCTTAAAGGTTTATCACCAGCTCTAAAGTGCGGTTATTTTTATTGATATTTTGAATTTATAGGACAATTTTGTGGCATTAATTAGTTTAACTAACGCTTATCTTTCTTTTAGTGATCATCCTTTACTTGATCATGCTGAACTTCATATTGAACCCAATGAGCGCGTGTGTTTAGTGGGGCGCAACGGTGCAGGTAAATCGACTTTATTAAAAATTATTGCACAGCAAGTCACCATGGATGACGGCAAAGTGCAGTATGAAAAAGATTTAGTGGTTTCACGTTTAGAACAAGACCCGCCTCGCCATGCTGAAGGAAATGTATTTGATTATGTGGCAGAAGGCATTGAGCATTTAGCGGACTTGTTAAAGGAATACCATCATATTTCGCAAGAGTTGACACAAAATTATAGTGAACAAACTCTTAACCAACTGGCACAAGTGCAAGCAAAATTAGAGCATGCCAACGGCTGGCAGTTTGAAAATAAAATCAATGAAGTATTGCAAAAACTCGAGTTAAATCCTGATACTAAATTAGCCGATTTATCGGGTGGTTGGTTGCGTAAAGCCGCTCTTGCTCGTGCGTTGGTGTGTAACCCCGATGTCTTGTTATTAGATGAACCGACCAACCATCTGGACGTAGATGCAATCGAATGGTTAGAAAACTTCTTATTAGAATTTACCGGAAGTATTGTGTTTATTTCCCATGACCGTTCTTTTATCCGCAAAATGGCGCCCCGTATTGTTGATTTAGATCGCGGGAAATTAGTGTCTTATCCGGGTAACTATGATTTATACCTCACCGCTAAAGAAGAAAGCTTACGTGTCGAAGCATTGCAAAATGACCTTTTTGATAAGCGTTTAGCGCAAGAAGAAGTTTGGATTCGTCAAGGGATTAAAGCGCGTCGTACGCGTAATGAAGGCCGTGTGCGCGCTTTAAAAGCCATGCGTGAAGAACGTCGCCAACGTCGTGAGGTGATGGGTACTGCTAAGTTACAATTAGATAACTCAAGTCGTTCTGGCAAAATCGTATTTGAAATGGAAAATGTGAGCTATGAGATTGAAGGCAAACAGCTGCTCAAAGATTTCAGCACGACCATTTTACGTGGCGATAAAATTGCATTGGTTGGTCCAAATGGCTGCGGAAAAACCACCTTTATTAAACTTTTATTAGGTGAAATCAAGCCAACGAGTGGCAGCATTCATTGTGGTACAAAATTAGACATTGCTTATTTTGACCAATATCGTGCCGATCTCGATCCAGAAAAAACGGTGATGGATAACGTTGCCGATGGCAAGCAGGATATTGAAGTCAATGGCATAAAACGTCATGTCTTGGGCTATTTGCAGGATTTCTTATTTCCACCCAAACGAGCTATGACACCCGTAAAAGCGCTTTCAGGTGGTGAACGTAACCGTTTGTTATTGGCTAAATTATTACTGAAACCTAATAATCTATTGATTCTCGATGAACCAACCAATGACTTGGATGTAGAAACCTTAGAATTATTAGAGGAAATTCTCACGGATTATCAAGGCACCTTATTGATTGTCAGCCATGATCGTCAGTTTATTGATAACGTCGCGACAGAGTGTTATTTCTTTGAAGGCGACGGCGTATTGAATAAATACGTGGGCGGTTTCTTTGATGCGAAAGGACAACAAGCCAATTACTTTGCGATGAAAGCAGAGCAAGAGACCCAAAAATCCAAAAAAGAAGCACCAAAAGCACAGGAAAGTGCGGTTAAAAATGACGCTGTTTCTCAAAAGCCAAAATCCGTTAAACTTTCTTACAAAGAACAACGTGAGTTAGAACAGCTACCGCAATTGTTGGAAGAATTGGAAGAGAAAATTACTGCACTTCAAGCTGAAATTGGTGATCCTCACTTTTTCCAACAAGCCCATGATGTAACAGATGCTAAGCTTAAGGAATTATCGGACACTGAAGCGGAGCTTGAAACGGCTTTTCTTCGTTGGGAAGAACTTGAAGAGAAAAAAACTCAAGCTGAAGCAAAATAGAGGATAGATAAAAAGAAACCGAGCTAAATAGCTCGGTTTTTTATTATATGAAATTAACGCCTATAGTGATTTTTCTGCGGTTAAATCTTCCGCAATTTCCTCTGCTTGCTTAATCACATAAGTTACAGCCTCTTCTTGTTTATCCGGTGGATATTTGTAGCGTTGCAAGGCGCGTTTCACGAGAATGCGCATTTTGGCGCGTACGCCTTCTTTATATTGCCAGTCGATGGTAACTGAGCGTCTTAAAGTATCGGTAATTTCTTTGGCAAGTTTGCTCAATACTTCATCGCCCATCAGTTCACGGGCGCTTTGGTTTTGGGCGAGGGCTTCGTAGAAGGCGAGTTCTTCTTTTTTCAGCCCCAGCTTTTCACCTAAAGCTAAGCGTTCTTGGAAGTCTTGGCTCATTTTGAAGAGCTCATCCAAAATTTCCACCACGCTTAAATTGTGGTTGTGGTATTGATTTAGGGCTTCTTTTAAACGCTGCTCGAAGTCTTTTTGCAATGTTAGATTTGCGCCTGATTTGGCTTTAATTTCACTTGCCAAATAACGCTCCATCGCGCTAACCCATAAATTCTTAGTCGGGCTGTTTTTGATGGTTTGTAAAAACTCTTCAGAAAGCAAACTAATTTGTGGCTGCGGTTTTTCCAGAAGGTCAAACAAATCAATCACGCCTTCGGAATAGACGGCTTGATTGACCAATTTTTTCAATAAAATCTGTCTTTCATTAGAACCCGTACCATTTTGTTCACGCTTCGTGAGAATAGCGCGTACGGCATCGTAAAAGGCAATTTCTTGGCTGTATGGCTCAACTTCAGCTAATACGCCGCACAGCATATAGCCTTTTTTCACCAATCTCGCCCTTTCCAAAAAGTCTTTTTTGCGTGGCTCGGTTTCTTTTTTATTAAACCAATGTTGCTCGTGCGCTTTGCCATCAAAAGGCAATTGATCGAGACTTAAAATATGGTTGGCGGCAAAGCGGATCGCCATCAGTAATTCATGTGGCTTGCCTTTCTCTAAGGCGGCTTGAACATCAAAGGTTTTCCCTTCAACCGGCGTTGCAAACAGGTTGCGGATAAATTCCAAATGCTCTTTCATTTTAAAGAACACATCAATCACGTTATCAGTCAGCTTACCCTTGCCTTGCGAGTTAGTATATTGTTGGGTGGCTTCTTTGAGCTTGTCAGCAATGCCTACATAATCCACAATCAAGCCGCCGTTTTCTCGGCTTTTATTGCGGAATACACGGTTTACTCGGGCGATGGCTTGCATCAGGTTGTGCCCCCGCATCGGCTTGTCGATATACATCGTATTACAACAAGGCGCATCAAAGCCCGTCAGCCACATATCGCACACAATCACCACTTTCAGCGGATCGTTCGGGTCTTTAAAGCGGCGTTCCAGCGTTTGTTTTTCCTGTTTACTGTAAACGTGTTTTTGCATTTCCGGCGCATCAGAAGCAGAACCCGTCATCACAATTTTAATCGCCCCTTCGTTAATATTGTCCGAATGCCATTCAGGGCGCAGTTTGATTATTTCATTGTATAAGTCCACGCAAATCTGACGGCTGGAAACCACCATCATCGCTTTGCTGTCGACCACTTCATTGCGTTTGGCAAAATGCTGCACAAAATCCGCAGCTAAATCAGCCAGGCGGGCTTGCGAACCCAGCAATTTTTCCTGCAAACGCAGGGCAGGGGATTGCTCCTCTTCCAGCAAATCATCAATTTCTTTGAATAGCTCATCGTGTTCTTTTTCGTTTAAGAGGATTTGGCGCGCTTCATACACAATCGGCACGGTTGCACCATCTTCCACCGCATCTTGCAAGTCATAAATCGACACATAACGCCCGAACACATCTTGCGTATCCTTATCTTCTAGGCTAATCGGCGTACCGGTAAAACCAATAAACGAAGCATTAGGTAGCGCATCGCGCAAATGACGGGCGTAGCCTGCCTGAAATTTGCCTTTATGCAATTTTTGCGTAAAGCCATATTGGCTGCGGTGTGCCTCATCGCTGATCACAATAATATTGCTGCGCTCATTTAAAATAGGGAAGCAGCTTTCTTCCTCATTTAGGGCGAATTTTTGAATTGTCGTAAAAAACACGCCGCCCACTTCATTTTGCGCGAGCAGTTGGCGCAGTTGATCGCGGTCTTCCACTTGTTGCGGTGTTTGTTTGATTAAATCTTTGCCTGAAGAAAAGGTTTGGAAAAGTTGACCGTCCAAATCATTGCGGTCGGTTACCACTACAATGGTGGGATTTTTCAATTCAGGCTGCGCAAGCAGTTTTCCGGCATAAAACAACATGGAAATAGATTTACCCGAACCCTGCGTATGCCACATCACGCCAATGCGGCGGTCGCCTTTTTCCGAAGTCGCCCGAATAGTGGAAGCCACCGCTTCGTTTACGCCATAATATTGATGGTAAGCGGCGATTTTTTTAATGAGGTTGCCGCTGGAATCCCGCTCAAACAAGACAAAATAGCGGATATAGTCCAATAAATCCTCAGGTTTCATCAAGCCATTAAGTAGGTTTTGCAACTCATTGGCAAAATATAACCGCGCACTTTGATTTTTTTCATCCACCACTTTCCACGGCGTAAAGCGTTGGAAATCTGCCGAAAGCGAGCCCAAGCGTGCGGTAATGCAGTCTGAAATAATTAGGGTTTGGTTGTAAACAAACAGATCGGCAATTTCATCTTTATAGGTTTCAAATTGATTAAACGCCTGCAACAAATCCGCCGATTCGCGCAGCGGATTTTTTAGCTCAAATACCACCAAGGGCAGGCCATTTACAAAGCCGATAATATCAGGAATCCGCTTGCCCCCTTTACGGCTGCGGATATCCAGCTGATTGACGGCAACAAAGCGGTTGTTCTCCACATGCTCAAAATCCACCAAGCGCGCCATCTCGATTTTCTGCTCACCATCAGCCTGATATTCCACCCGCACGCCATCACGTAGCAGCTTATAAAACGCCTGATTACGCACCACCAAGTCGCCAATATCGCTTTTCGTTGCGGATTTCACCACAGAATCAACCGCACTTTCAGGCAGCTGCGGATTAAGTTTGCGCACTGCCTCACGCAGTTGCTCAATAAAGACTACACCGCTCAAATTGCTACGGGCAAACTCGCCCTCATGAACAGGTAAGTCTTTACCGTAGCGATATTCCCAGTCGAGGGATTGCAGTTGTTGAAGGGTGAGTTGTTCGATGTCGTTTTCGTTGAGCATGATGGATTCCTTAGAGTATGGTTTAAATCTCCCCTAACCCCTCTTTACGAAAGAGGGGAATGGTATTGAACGTCGTTTTAGTTTAGGTGTTTTTCATTAGTAATTTTGCTGTTAATCCGACCGCTTGCAGCTAACAAACCTTCCAAATAATCCCCCTCTTTCGTAAAGAGGGGATAGGGGAGATTTGGCAAAGTTTATGAAATCTTATAACTGGTATTCGGTTTCTATTTCTTTCAATAATTCACATAAAATGATCTGCTGTTTTTCAATCAATTCTTTAATATCAATTATTAGATCTCTATATTTTGTTTTATTGTTAGCTAAATTTTTGACTTTTTCATACAAACTTAATCCATTACCATCTTCATATTTGTCACTTTCAAAAGAATAGGGCGAAAAGCTAAAAGTTGATAAGTAGCTAGCAACAATACCAAAACCTTGTTTACCGTGTCGTTGACTTAAATCGACAGGATGAGCAAAAATTTTATTTCTGAGTAATCTCACTATATCTAAATCAGGAATTGAGGCTATATCTAAATCTTTATTAAGCAATATTTTATAAATTACTTTTATCGCATGAGCCTCAGTTTCTATCAAAGATATAATTCCATGGCAATATATGTAATTAAGACCTCTACCATTTTTATTTTTCAGATTTAGATAGCTATAAATTCCATCTTCAGCATCAGAAACAATATCTAAAGCAGAGAGAAGAAATTCATAGTTCGGTATATCTGTAGGAATTTTGTCATACATAATTCCACTTCTGATCTTATCAATATAATCGATCACATTTTTAGTCATTTTAAATTACTTCATTTAATAATTTAGGTAATAATAAATCTCTAATATTATATAAAGTTATATTTTTATTTGTATTGGAGTTGATTGTTTCAAATATCGGGTTAATGATTTTAGAAAAACTCTCCCATAATTTATTATCCGAAGGTGATACAACTTTATAAGTTTCAATGATATCTAATTGAGTTCTTTGTCTACCAGATGTTCCAGTCATACTACGAATAGCATACTCTCTAAATGATTCATATCTTGCTAATAGATAACTATAGGGTTTTGGAATAATTCCCTTTGTACGCATTACAATATATTCTGTTGAGCCCCAGGCTACAGTACCTTCTGGTAAGTACTGAATGAATGCTGTTTTACCATTTTCCAAACAAGGAGTGATTCTTGCGAATAAAGTATCACCATTCCTAAAACGAGTTCCGCTAGTAAATTTTCTTAATATAGGTAAATCAGGAGAACAACCTTGAGTTGGTAGTGATGCCATATCCAAATAATAGGCTAAAGTATCTTTTTTTAATGTTTCTTTAGGATTAAATTCAATAACATCATTAGCATTTAAAACCTCCCACCCCTTCGGCACTTCAACCCCATCAACCTCCATCATCTCACACGGAAACGCTTTGGCGGTTTCGGCTAATTCGGCGTAGCATTCGGGCTGTATTTGTGAAAGTGCGGTCAGTTCTTCGGGTGTTTTTCCGCTGATTGCCTGCATGGCTGCCAGTTCTGCTTGTTCAAGGTTTAGGCCGTCTGAAAGGGCTTGGACTTTGGCACGCACGGGATCGAAATCGACAAACCAGCTTTTAAACAGGGCTTGGGCAATTTGTTCCAAGGTTTGGTTGATTTGGGTGTTGAGTTCTATCTTGTCGTCTAATGGGGTAATAATATCAAGGATTTTTTGTTGTGTTTCTTTATCTGGTATATTTAAAGATAAACTTGAAACCGAATCAAATGTGATCTGTGGAAATGTTCCAGATCTTGATTCTGCTATCATTTTAAAATATTCGGTTGTTTCATTGCTAATTAGTAGTAAAAATAGGAATTCTGGTAATACAATATTAGCATTAGGCTCAATTACCATAAATTTTGTGGAAACAACATAATTGTCTAAATCATTATCTACAAATAAATATCGTCCATTACCTGGTCTTATTTCACTATATAGAATATCGCCTTTTTTTATGGCTTTCTTAGCTTGGCCTGGTAAATCTTTGACGTTTGATATATCGCAATGTAGAAATTGATTATTTAATACATCCCCAGTGTTAATAAATACAACATTTGGGTATGCATTAAAGTCAAATCTTCTTGATATATTTCTTGATATATCACCTAAAGAATACTCTTTCCAATCACTCATACCCCAATCCCCCTAAATTCTTCTTAATCTCAGCTTCCAATTCCGCACTTTTCGCAAATTGTTCCTTCAAAAGAGCGGTCAGATTTTGCATTTTTTCTGCAAATGGTACGCCGTCGTCTTCTTGTTCTGCGGTGCCGACATAGCGTCCCGGTGTGAGGACGAAGTCGTTGCCTGCAATTTCTTCTAAAGTCGCGGATTTGCAGAAAGCGGCTTGGTCTTCATAGCCGTCTGATTGTTGCCAAGCGTGGAGAGTATCGGCAATTTTGGCAATGTCGTCAGCGGTGAAATCACGCAATACGCGGTCTTTCATATAGCCGATTTGGCGCGCATCGATAAACAACACTTCGCCTTTGCGCTTTTTGTTGCGGTTTAAAAACCAAATGCAGGCGGGGATTTGGGTATTGGTGAAGAGCTGGCCGGGCAGGGCAACCATACATTCCACCAAGTCGGCATTGATGATGGCTTTGCGGATTTCACCTTCGTTGTTGGTTTGGCTGCTCATGGAGCCGTTGGCCAGCAATAATGCCATTTTGCCGTTTGGCGAGAGGTGGTAAATCATGTGTTGCAGCCAGGCGAAGTTGGCGTTGCCTTTGGGCGGCGTACCGTATTTCCAGCGGTCATCATTAGCTAAGGATTCACTCCACCAATCGCTGATATTGAATGGCGGGTTTGCCATAATGAAATCCATCTTTTTGTCGATGTGTTGCGGCTGGGTGAAGCTGTCGGCGTTGTGCTTGCCGAAGTCGTAATCAATGCCGCGAATAGCCATATTCATGGCGGCGAGTTTCCAGGTGGTTGGGTTGAATTCTTGCCCATAGATGGAAATGTTGTTGATGTTGCCTTGATGTGCGGTGATAAAGCGTTCGGTTTGCACGAAAAAGCCGCCGCTGCCCATAGCCGGGTCATATACGCGGCCGGAGTATGGCTCGAGCATTTCGACAATCAGGGAAACAATGGATTTAGGCGTGAAATATTGCCCGCCGCGTTTGCCTTCGGCTTGGGCAAAGCGACCGAGGAAGTATTCGTAAACGTGGCCGAGTATGTCTTTTGCACCTAAATGCACGGGCTCGCCGTTGTAAGTCGGACGGGTAAAGTTGGTATCGGAGAAGAGGATAATCAGCCCACGCAGGGTGTCTTCGTTTACGGCATAGCCGCTAATGCGTTGGAGTACGCCTTTGAGTTTTTCGTTGTCTTTTTCAATGGCATCGAAGGCATCGTCAATCAGTTTGGCCACGCCGGAAAATTTCCCTCCCCAAGGTAATTCAGCCCCAATGTTTAAGATGGAAACGGCTTTAATTTCGTCCCAACGGGCTTGCTGCGGCACCCAGAATACATTGTCGGCGGTGTAGTAGTCGCGGTTTTCCAGTTCGATGGTTAAGGCTTCTTGATATTCTTCATCTGTATCGTAGAAAGTGCGGTCAAGATAGAGTGGATTTTCGGGGTCGTTAAGCTCTGCCTGAATTTTTTCCTGCTGATGAGTGAAGCTGTCGGAGATGTATTTAAGGAAAATTAAGCCGAGTACGATGTGTTTATAATTGGCGGCATCAAGCTGTTGGCGCAGTTTATCGGCAGATGACCAAAGTTTTTCATCTAGATCGTTTAGGAAGGCTTGTTGTAAAGCAGGGTTATCAAGCTTATTTTGAGTGGTTTCTTGCTGTTGCATAAAATGGTTCCTAGTAAAATTTTTTCTATTCTATAGAGAATTTTTATTGTTTACAAACAATTGTTTAGCGGGGCGATGTTCTGATTTTTGCGTATAAAAAAAGCAGCGCTTGCGCACTGCTTTTCGGACTGTTTTGTTAGATTAAATTACTGATAAAAATCACCAAAATAATCACAGGAACCACAAATTTGACATAGTTAAACCAAATTGTGGTGAAGAGCGAATTTGGTGTTGGTGATAGTTCTTTTTTCGCATCATCTTTTAACACGAAACCAACGAAAATGGCACAGCCAAGTGCGGTCAGCATGAATAGGATATTGCCGCTGACGAAATCGAAGGCATCGAAAATGCTTTTACCGAAAATGGTGAAATCTTTCCAAAGGTTATCACCTAGAATAGATGGCACGTTACCTAATAAGAAAATCCCCATTAAGGTAACAAAAATCGCTTTACCACGGCGCATTCTGAGTTTTTCTTGTAATGCGGTGATGATGACTTCATAAATCGTGATTGATGTGGTTAATGCCGCAATAAGCAATAAACCGAAGAACACGATAGCAAAGAATTTACCCGCCCATAAATGTGAGAATACAATTGGTAAACTTTGGAAAACCAAGGTTGGCCCGGCGTTAGGTTCAATGCCGAATGTGAATAATGATGGGAAGATCATAAAACCACATAACACAGCGATAATAGTATTTGTGAAGCCTGTAATAACGGCTGTGTGAATAAGGTTTTCTTCTTTATTTAAATAGCTTGAGAGAGTAATTAATACACCGAAACCAAGGCTTAATGCGAAGAATACTTGCCCTAATACGAAGATGAATAATTTAGGTGTGATTTTGCTGAAATCAGGTTTTAAGTAGAAAGTCACCCCTTCCATTGCGCCAGGTAAGGTGAGGTTGCGAATCACCATACCAATTAGGAAGATAAAGAGTAATGGCATTAAGTATTTAACGGAACGTTCAATCCCACCAATGATACCTTTCGCTAAAATAATGTAATTCACCGCCACGAACAGGAAGGTGTAAAGCATGATTTCCCATGGGCTGTGGCTGATGTGTAAATCGTAGAAATCTTTGGCCACTTCTTTTGTAATTGGGGCACTGATATCAAGGGTGTTATTTATCAGACTAATGATATAAGACATCACCCAACCACCAAGCACCATATAATAGGCCATGATACCAAATGCGCCAAGAAGCCCCATGTAGCCGATAATTTTCCAATATTTGGAGATGTTTTTACCTTTATCTTGGATTTTATCGCCAAAGGCATCAATGGAATTCACACGCAAACGGCGACCGATGACGTTTTCCACTAAAATCATCGGGATACCAATCACAATCATCGCAATACAAAAGAGAAGTACATAGGCACCACCGCCATTTTCACCCACTAAATAAGGAAAGCGCCATGTTGCCCCAAAGCCGACCGTCGCTCCCGCAACGGTGAGCACATAAGTTAGTCTGCTAGACCACGTTTGGCGAGATTGATTGTTTGTTGTCATAATATATTCCGTTTAATTGTATTCGTTTAATAATCTGTTTTTTCTTTGTATTCGCAGAGATCTTCAATGATGCAAGCACCGCAGCGAGGTTTGCGGGCAATACATGTATAACGCCCGTGCAAAATAAGCCAGTGATGCACATCGACTTTAAATTCTTTAGGCACAACTTTGAGCAGTTTTTCTTCTACTTTCACCACATCTTTACCTGGGGCAAAATTCGTGCGGTTACATACGCGAAAAATATGAGTATCTACTGCAATAGTCGGGTGGCCGAAAGCGGTATTTAATACTACATTCGCCGTTTTTCTGCCGACACCCGCAAGGGCTTCTAACGCCTCTCGATTTTCAGGTACTTCACCGTTGTGTTTTTCAACTAAATCACGGCAAGTTTTAATAATATTTTCTGCTTTGCTGTTATAAAGCCCAATGGTTTTAATGTATTCTTTTAAACCCTCTAAGCCAAGATCTAAAATGGCTTGTGGTGTATTCGCCACTGGGAATAATTTTGCCGTCGCTTTATTCACACCTTTATCGGTGGCTTGAGCAGATAAGATTACGGCGATGAGTAATTCGAAAGGTGAATTATACTCTAATTCCGTGGTGGGATACGGGTTTTGCTCCCGAAGTCGAGTGAGAATTTCAATTCGTTTAGCTTGGTTCATTTTTTCATATCAATTCGGTTTTTAATCGCCAATAGGATGCCTAATCCAATAAAGGCACCTGGCGGAAGAATAAAGAGTAAAAAGCTACTATCCGTTTGGTAAATATGTAATGTAAGGAATTTCGCACCTTGGCCAAATAAGTTTTCAATGCCCTCAAAAAGGGTACCTTGACCTAAGATTTCACGTAAAGCACCTAATACAGTGATACTTAATGCCATGCCTAATCCCATTGAAAAACCATCCCAGGCAGCATGTGCAACGCTATTTTTAGAGGCAAAGGCTTCTGCACGACCAATCACAATACAATTGGTCACGATTAAGGGAATAAAAATCCCGAGTGCTTGATAGAGTGTATAGGTGTAAGCATTCATCAATAATTGCACTACGGTTACAGTGGTAGCAATAATCATCACATAAATTGGAATGCGGATATCATGAGGAATTTGCTTACGAAAGAGCGAAACAACCGTGTTTGTGCAGGTTAAAACCAACATAGTTGCAAGCCCTAAACCTAAGGCATTTGTTGCCGTACTTGAAACAGCCAAAAGCGGACACAGCCCCAATAACTGCACAAGAGTAGAGTTGTTTTTCCATACGCCCTGAATAAAGATTTCTTTCCAAACCGAAGGCGTTTGCGTTATTTCTTCTGAATTTTCAACCGCACTTTGCTCATCAAGTGCGGTCGTTTTTTCGGTTAAATCAGTCATAATAAATATCCTATTGCGCGTATTTTTTTGCCATTTCATTAAGCAATGCTTCATTTTCAAGCATCACGAGAGCAGAGCGTTTTACTTGATTAACAATCGCGCGCGGCGTAATGGTTGCGCCAGAGAATTGATCAAATTTACCGCCATCTTTTTTGACTGCCCAATCTTTTAGGCTTTCCGGTACGATAACCTGGTTCGTAAAACTCAAAATCCAGTCAGAAATACGAAGTTCGATTTTATCGCCCAATCCTGGAGTTTCATGATGTTCGATGACTCGCACACCTAAAACTTCACCTTTTGGTGTAATCCCTACTAATAAACGGATATTCCCTGAATAACCATCTGGTGCTGTCGTTTCATAAGCATAGGCTGTTGGCACATGATCTTTGATCGCAAAATAGACTTTTTGAATACCTTTGAGTTTATCTTGCTCGGGCGTATCCACGCTTTCAAGCAAGTTATTATTAAAATAATCTTGAGGGATGACTTGGAGTAATAACGCTTTTTGTTGTTCAGCCATGGCTTCATCAATTTTATCTTTTGTTAGCATATAAATGCCTGCAGAAACAGCGGTACATACAAGCGCAATAAAACCTAATAACAAACCAAAACGGGAGGTGACTTTAAAAATACCCATTATTTTCTCCCTTTTGCAAAGTGGCCAGCTACACGAGGGCGGGTATAGTGATCGATAAGCGGCACACAAATATTACTTAATAATATCGCAAATGCCACGCCGTCAGGGTAGTTTCCAAAGTAACGAATGAGGTAAATCAATAATCCGACCAAAGTACCAAATACAAGCTTACCACGAGGTGTAATAGAAGCTGTGACAGGGTCAGTCGCAATAAAGAATGCGCCGAACATCATGGCGCCGCTAAAGAGTTGGCTAATCATACTTAAATGATGATGGCCTGACATCGCAGTGATTGTTGCTAAGGTCACAAAGGTCACGAGCATTGAAACGGGAATTTGCCAGTGAATTTTTTTCTTTAAAATTAATAAAATCCCACCAAGCATAAAGGCAAGATTGACCTGCCACCAACCTTCAGCAAAATCAGTCCCGTTTTGTAATAAAATCGGTAATTTTACAAAATCATGGAATACGCTTTCATCGCCTTGATGTAAGTTATAGAAGATTTTTGCGCTGTCTAATGGTGTCGCTTGTGTAATTCCATCAATGGAATGGACGAGTTGGCTTAAGCTAAAACCGTCAGTGGTTAAGCCTGTGAAAATTAAAGAAAGCGAATCCGCAAATGTTGGGGGTTCATTTAATAATGAAATCGGTGGCATCCAACTTGTCATTTGTAGAGGGAAAGAAATCAATAGCACCACATAACCCACCATAGCTGGATTGAAAGGGTTTTGTCCCAAACCGCCATAAACATGTTTACCTAGAATAACAGCGGAAAGCGTACCGATTAAAATCACCCAATAAGGTGCATAAGGCGGAATCGCCATCGCTAAAATTAAGGCAGTAAGCACCACACTAAAATCTGAAATATAGACCAGGTTTGGCTTATTACGCAATTTGGTCACAATAAACTCAAGTAATAATGCGAAAGAAATAGCCAAAGCGGATTGCACCAAAACACCCATTCCAAAATAATAAATCTGCGTGAGTAGGGCAGGCAGCATGGCTGCAATCACCCATAACATAATACGGGCGGTTAATTTGCCTGAATGGGTATGAGGCGAACTCTCCATTTTCTTAAACATAATCTTTTCCTGCGTTATTCTGTTTCTTTGGCCGCTTCAGCAGCCGCTTTTTTTGCTTTAGCTCTTGCTATGGCTGCTGCGATAGCGGCTTTTTTCGGATCAAGTGCGGTTGGATTTTCATCTGTTTTTTCTACCGAACTTTCAGTTTCATTTGTTGTAACTGCTTCACTTTGAGCTGCAGCTTTCTTCGCTTTGGCTCTCGCAATGGCTGCAGCTACCGCGGCTTTTTTCGGGTCAGGTGCGGTTGAATTTTCATCCGTTTTTTTGACCTCGTTTTCAGTTGCATGTGTTGTAACAGTTTCACTATTAGCGGCAGCTTTCTTGGCTTTGGCTCTCGCAATAGCTGCAGCTACTGCGGCTTTTTTCGGATCAAGTGCGGTTGGATTTTCATCTGTTTTTTCGACCGCACTTTCAGTTACATGCGTTGTAACAGTTTCACTATTAGCGGCAGCTTTCTTGGCCTTAGCTCTTGCTAGAGCAGCTGCAACAGCCGCTTTTTTCGCATCTTTTTCGTCAGTTTGTGACGTTGTTGCATCCGTCATAGCGCCAGTATCTGCTTGTGCTTGTTGTTTAGCTAGGCGACGGGCTTTACGCTGCTCCATGAGCTCATGGTTATCCGGTAAGATTTCGCCTTTCTCAGATACGATAGTTTTTGTTTCTTTATTTGCGGCTGAACCCGCTTGTTTTGCTTTCAGGCGTTCTAATGCCGCTTTAACTGGGTCTTCACCTTTTTGTTTTGCAAGTTCTTCACGGCGAGCTTCTGCAGCACGTTGTGAACGAGCTTTACGCTCTTGCTCTTCACGCTCCATACGAGCTTGTTTGGCTTCAAAACGGATTTTAGCTTCTTCTGCTTTTTTCGCTTTTTCTTTAATTTCCCAAATTTTAGCTTTTTCTTGTCGGAAATATTGAATAAGCGGAATATGGCTTGGGCAAACATAAGCACACACGCCACATTCAATACAATCTTTTAAGCTGTATTCTTCAGATTTTTGATGATCTTCACTGCGAGCATACCAATAAAGTTGCTGTGGCATTAAATTAACAGGGCAAGCGTCAGAACAAGCAGAGCAGCGAATACAAGATTGCTCCGGTTCGGGTTCACCATATTCAAAATGATCAGGTGCTAATAGACAGTTAATTAATTTAGTGACGGGCGCATTGAGATCAGAAAGTTGCAATCCCATCATTGGTCCGCCTGCAAAAACAGGGAAGCGTTCGTCATATTGATAGCCAACTTGTGCCAATAAGTGATCAACCGGTGTGCCTAAGCGAACCCAGTAGTTGCCTTTCTCTGAAATTTTATCACCCGTAAGCGTGACGACACGCTCAATTAAAGGCTCATCATTAATGACCGCTCTTTTTATCGCAAAAGCCGTGCCGACATTATGCATTAATACGCCAATATCATAAGAACGTCCGCCACTTGGCACTTCCATACCGGTAAGTAAATAAATCAGCTGTTTGGCTGCACCAGATGGATATTTGGTCGGAATAACTCGCAATTCAATGTCATTTGCACCATGTAGTGATTGTTGAATAGCCTGAATCGCTTCAGGTTTATTGTCTTCAACCGCAATCACCACTTTTTCAGGGCGTAGGATATAACGTAAGATGCGAATCCCTTCGATCATTTCATCGGTGTAATCACGCATTAAGCGGTCATCACAGGTAATATAGGGTTCACATTCTGCGCCGTTAATAATTAAGAGTTTAACTTTCTTTTCAGCCGATTGGATTTTGGCTGCAGTCGGGAATACTGCACCACCTAAGCCAGCAACGCCTGCTTGATAAATGCGATCAATAAGTTGTTCGACAGGTTGTGTAAAAAATTCTTCAAGTGGAAATTGCTCACGCCATTTATCCAAACTATCCGCTTGAATATGAATCATGTCCTCAGTTAAACCAGAAGGATGAGGCGCAACATGTTTTCCGATAAATTTTACGGTACCAGAAGTTGGCGCATGAACAGGCAAGGTTCTTAAGCCATCACCTTGTGTTAAAGGTTGGCCTTTTAGGACATAATCGCCTTCTTTTACTAATACATTTCCTGCAGTGCCGGCATGTTGTTTAATCGGCACATAAAAATCATGAGCAAGTTCTGATTGCTGAATAGGGGTTTGGTTTGACTGAGATTTCATTTCAGGTGGATGAATACCGCCTTTGAAATCCCAAATTTTGCCGGATTTAAATCTCGTTAATACATCAGCCATGTGACTCCGACTCCCCAACCACTAATTTTTTCTCAATTTCTGTGGTATTTACGACTGGAATGACTAATTTAGGATCAAACTTCCAGTCCCAATTATCAATATCTTTTTTCACTTTAATCATGGAAATACAATCTGTTGGACAAGGTGCTACGCAAAGTTCACAGCCAGTACAGAGATCGGGAATAATTGTATGCATGGCTTTGTTTGTACCGATAATGGCATCAACAGGGCAGGCTTGAATACATTTAGTACAGCCGATACACATATTTTCATTAATAAAGGCAACCATTTCTTCTGGTTCAGCGACATCATCCATTGCAGGTACATCAACACCCATGATTTCGGCAATTTTTACTACCGTAGGACGACCGCCAGGCACGCATTTTGTGATAACGTCACCATTGGCAATCGCTTCGGCATAAGGCTTGCAACCAGGATAGCCGCATTGCCCACATTGGCTTTGCGGTAAGATGGCATCAATTTTTTCGACGATAGGATCAGCTTTGACTTTTAATTTAATCGAAGCAACACCTAAAATCGCACCAAAAATTAAAGCGAGAACGGTTACTGAAATTAAGATAAACATTATTTTTTAGTGTTATTCCAAAATAAGCCGAGAAAAATCACTGTTACAGTAATAAACATTAAGAGATAAATCATTTCACTAATCCGGCGAAGCCCATAAAGGCGAGAGACATCAAACCGGCCGTAATTAATGCGATAGACGAGCCACGAAACGTAATAGGGACATCTGCAGCAACAAGGCGTTCACGCAATGCTGCAAATAAAACTAAAACTAGCGCAAAACCTAAAGAGGCGCCAAAACCATAAATGACGGATTCAGTTAAATTGTGTGCCAAATTGACGTTTAATAATGCCACACCGAGTACCGCGCAGTTTGTGGTAATCAGTGGTAAGAAAATCCCTAATAATCGATAAAGTGATGGGCTTGTTTTATTGATTACCATTTCAGTAAATTGAACCACAACGGCAATCACTAAAATAAAAACTAAAGTGCGCAAAAATGTGGCATTTAGCGGCATTAAAATATAATTATCGACTAAATAAGAACACAATGATGCTACGGTTAATACGAATGTCGTCGCAAGCCCCATACCAATTGCCGTTTCAATCTTTTTGGACACGCCCATAAATGGACAAAGTCCTAAGAATTTGACCAAAACAAAGTTATTGATTAATGCGGTGCTGATAATGAGTAGAATGTAATGTGTCATTGCGTCTAAATTTATTTTACATAAGTGGCGTATTATCTCTATTTATCGCCTTGAGAACAATAAAAAATTTGGGTTAGTGCGGTCAGTTTTTCCTTTGTTTTTATTTGATCATTGGTTCTACCTGGCTATGTTGGAAATAGCGATATAGCTGAGGTAGCAATTGAGAAATCAAGTTAAGTTGCTGGTATGGCAACGCAAAGACCGAATTGTTTTTGGCTTGGGTTTCATCCCACTGAATTTTTTTAAGGCTTTGTTCAATACTATTTTGGAGCTTTTCAAAAACTTCAGGACGAAGTTTTTCGATATTTTCCAGTGCATATAAAACCTTTTTCGCAACAGGATAAAAGTCTGACAAAAACTCGGTAGTTTGTTGTAATTGAGCCATTTTATTGCGATATGCCCCTAAAGCAGAAATATAGCTCAATAGGGAATAATTCATTTTTAACAAGTCAAAACCTTCCTGCAAATAGGCCTGATATTTCTTCGGCTCATTATTCATATTGGAAAGCGTTGTGCTTAATGCTGCCGCATATTGATGAGCGTTACGGCGTGCAATACGGTATTTTAAATTATCGCTTTTACCAAATTGTAGTTGGCTAATAATGTGTAAGAAATATTGTGCATCACTTTGAATCGCTTGACGGCTCACTTTATCAAGTTGGAGATATTTCCAGTCCGGCCATAGATAAGAAACCGCAAACCATGCAATGGCTGAACCTAATACGGTATCAATGAGGCGAGGGAAGAGCGCTGATTGTGTGTCAAATCCCATCACATCGAAACTGATCAATACTTGCAAGGTAATAAAGAACGTGGAGAAACTGTAATTATTACTGCGGAAGAAGAAAAAGAGCGTACTGGTCACCACCATTAAGCCAAGTTTCATCTCTAATGTAGGATTGAGGTAAGGCAATAAGGAGCCAATAATCACCCCTAAAATCGTACCAATAATACGCTGGCGTAACCGCACTTTGGTTGCGGAATAGTTTGGTTGACACACAAAGACCGCGGTAAGCAAAATCCAGTAACCCAAATTAAATTGGAAAAATTCAACAATTGCGCAACACAAAAACACCACGATAGACAAACGTACAGCATGGCGGAAAAGTGGTGATTCAAAAGTGAAATTACTTCCAATAACAGAAAGAATATTTTTTAATCCCGTAATTTGTTCGGTATGGATTTGTGCAGTTTGCTCATTTTCACTAGTTTCTTGCTCAAGTTGACGTAATTGCCAGTTAATGCTTTGCAGGTTATCAATCAGTGTTTGAAGGGCAAGCAAAACATTGTTTTGATTGGTATGTTCTTTGCTATAAAGCTCAAGAGATTGAATTGTGCCCATCAATGCTTTTTCTACACGAATATTATAGTGATAAGGCGTATTCTGACGCAGACAAGCGGTAATATCATGACAAGCTTGTGCTTGTAATTCGAGCAAGCGTTGAATACGGAAAATTAAATCTGTATTTTTGAGTTGTTCCGCAATTTGTCGATAATCAAAATGTGTGGAATTCGCACGCTCATGAATGTCTTGTGCGGCAAAATAATAGCGAATCATACGTTGTGTGCGAGCATGGCGATGTTGTCCACGAATACGATAAAAAAGCGCTGTTCTTGCTTGGTTAAAGGCATCCACCACATTGGTGTTTTTCATTGCAAAATTAAGATGTTTTTTCTCGATTTCATCAATTTCATCAGGATCAAAAAACTCTGATTTGGCATCTAAATAATTACCTAAGGCACAAAACGCTTTTGCCACACTTTCTTGGACAGGACGGTTTGGGAAAAATAGATAGACAATGATGGTCACAATACTGTAGAGCAAAGTGCCTAATAAAATCATTACAGGATTGATAAACCAGCTCGCAGAATTATCCGGTGTATAAGTGAGGGTGGTATAAATGGCTACCACCAGCGTACCAAATGCAATAGTGCGATAACGTTCACCTACAGCGCCAACCATCGTAAATAAAAAGGTGATGATGGTCATCAACAATACATATTGAATCGGTTTACCAATATTGAGTTGAACGATGAAGGTTGAAATAGAAAAGGCAATTAATGTGTAAAAGATATTTTTTAATCGTCCAGTGAGGCGATTATCTAAATCCACTAAACCGCCTGCAATAATGCCTAAAATTAACGGCATGGATTGCGTGGAAATATCAAAAAACCAGACGCCAAACGCTGCAATATTCACTGCAATAAAAATAGGTATTGAAGCGATTACTTTTGCATTAAGCCATTGATTCATGTTGATATCCTTGCTTATTATTTTATGACTAAAAAATGGATGATAAAAAAGTGAGCGGGAAGGCTCACTTCTTTATCAAAGTGCGGTTAAAAAAACGATTATTTTTGTTTTTTTGCCCAGTTTAAGAAACGAGTTTGGGTTTCTTTATCGGCTTGTTGGAACCAGTATTGTAATTGTTGTTCAGCAACGTTTTCACCTTGCACAACAACTTTGCCTTTCGCTGCTTTTCCTGATGCTGCAGGCATCATACCTACTGTCGGTGCCGCTAAAGCTGAAACCGCTGCTGGTGCATTAGATGCATTATACTCAGCAAGATCGTTAACAATATTTGCTGATGGGAATAAACCTTCTTGTTTTAAGGTATCCACTTTAGCATCAATCACATTACCTGATTTTGTTTTAACGGTAATTTGTGGTTGTGCATTAAATTTTTCGCCATCTTCTTGAGAACGAATTTTTTCTGCAGATACCACAACATCATCAGCCGTACCTTTGAAGGTTACAATAATAGGATTAGATTCAAAAAGTCCTTGGCTAGAACCAGTACCCACGATCTCACCTAAACGTACCACAACTTGTTGTGTTTGGTCAGCTTCTGCATTGAATGATTTTTTTTCTTTTAGAAGGGATTTACTGGCTTTTTGGCCGTTGATTGCAAGAAACTCAAGGTTTGATGAAGTGGTTACCGTGCCGGCAAAACTGCTCGCACTGACAGCAAGGGCGACAACACCTAATGCAAACTTACATAATTTCATAATTACTCCTTTTATTTTTTGAATGAAATTAGATGGTTGTAATGCTATGCTAAATTTTAAAAAATGGGAATAGGAAAGTGCGGTTAATTTTTAAAAAGTTTTTGTAATAAAGGAGCAAATCATGGCAAAACGATTTGTCGTATATGGTCGAGTACAAGGGGTAGGATTTCGTTATTTTACTTGGAAAGAAGCAGAGAGAATTGGTATTAAAGGCACCATAAGAAATTGTGTTGATGGAAGCGTGGAAATTGTTGCCGAAGGTAATGACGAACAACTACAGGATTTTTATAATTGGTTAAAAGTCGGCCCTAGAACTGCAAGTGTTGAACGAGTTTTAGAGGATAATATTGAAAATAAACGCTATCCTGACTTTTCTATTATTCACCGTTAAAACTGACCGCACTTTACAGCGTTAATTGATGCTCGTAGAATACGCCGCTTATTTATAAATAGGAAAAATTATGCGTAATCAAACAAAACTTCATCTTCAACAATTACAGCTTGCTATGCAAAAGCTTGATTTATGGCAAGTCACGCCTCCTGCACAAGACGCTTTTTTAAGCCAGGAGCCTTTTGCGATTGATACGATGTCGCCAGAAGAGTGGTTGCAATGGATTTTTATCCCAAGAATGTTTGCCTTACTTGAAAGCGGGGCAGATTTACCTTCACAAATTGCGGTGTCGCCTTATTTAGAGGAAGCATTTAAAGAAGCAGAAGAAGATTTTTTAGTGGAATTATTAACACCGTTACGTGAATTAGAAGCCTTATTACAAAATCAATAAATGTTAGAAATTTTATATCAAGATGAATATCTTGTAGCTGTCAATAAACCAGCAGGCATGTTGGTGCATCGTAGTTGGCTTGATACACATGAAACACAATTTGTGATGCAAACCTTGCGCGATCAAATCGGGCAGCATGTTTTTCCTATTCATCGATTAGATCGCCCAACATCAGGTGTATTGCTATTTGCCTTAAATAGTGAAATGGCGAATTTAATGTGCCAGCAATTTGAACAGAAAACGGTGCAAAAATCTTATTTAGCGATTGTGAGAGGTTATTTGCAAGGCGAAGGACGGATTGATTATCCCCTTAAAATCCAATTAGATAAGATCGCCGATAAATATGCACAAGAAGATAAAGCGCCTCAAGAGGCGGTGACGGATTATGAAGGCTTAAAAATTGTGGAAATGCCTTATGCGGTTGGGCGTTATCAAACCACGAGATATTCATTAGTGAAGCTAATTCCCAAAACTGGCAGAAAACATCAGTTACGACGTCACATGAAGCATATCTTTCATCCTATTTTAGGTGATACACAATATGGTGATTTACATCAAAATCGTGCTTTAACTGAATATTCTGGCTGTCAGCGTTTATTCTTACACGCAGATACACTTATTTTTGAGCATCCTATTCATTTTACCAAAATAGAAATTAAGGCTGGTTTAGATGAACAATGGAAGCACGTGATGGAATTATTTAATTGGTCAATTTAACGAGAAGAAATAATGTTAGATATTAATTTAACCCATGAACAACAACAAAAAGCAGTAGAACAAATTCAGGAATTAATGGCACAAGGAATTAGCAGCGGTGAGGCAATTCAAATTGTGGCAAAAGCATTACGTGAAATTCATCAAAAAGATGAGAAAGAGACTTCTGATAATAAATAAGTAAAAATTTTGTGATCAATGTATCATTTTTAAAGTTTCGTTGTTGCATAAAAAAATAAAATGTTTGAATATATTTCCAATTGAGGTGATAAGGCATGAGTCTTATTGTTTTTAAGTATTAAGGGCGAAGCCTATAGAGGTCTACTATGGAAATTGGTGTAGTAAAATGGTTTAACAACGCAAAAGGATTTGGATTTATTTCTGCAGAAGGCGTGGATACAGACATTTTTGCACATTATTCAGCGATTGAAATGGATGGTTACCGTTCATTAAAAGCAGGTCAACGTGTGCAATTTGAAGTGATTCACGGCGACAAAGGATCTCACGCCACAAAAATTATTCCGATTGCGGAATAGGCGAAACGCTAAAACGTTTCAAAATCTTCTCTATTTAGCATAATCAAAAGCCAAGGTTTCCACCTTGGCTTTTTTTCATCTTATTTATTGAGCAAATTTTTCAAACCGGCTTTCATTGCTGTCATTTGGCTTTCATATAATGCTTTGCTTTCACGTTCATCAATCATATAAGTGATGGTTTCAGAAAGTGTCATTTTCATTTTTCGCGAATATTTAGATAAACGAAGCCAAACGCCATATTCTAAATCAATAGATTTTTTCTTCGTTGATTGTTTTTCTGCATTAAAAAAACGTTTCCGTCTTGCTCTAATAGCCTGATCAAGCTTAATAGGTAAATCAAGAGAAAGGTGATTTTTAATCCATTCCTCGATTTTTTCAGGATAATTCTGACATTCTATTAATTCTTGAACTTTGCTTTCTTCTAAGCTTTTTTCTTCATAACGGGTAATTTTTTCTCCTTCGCGATGTTTGCGAATGAGATAAATCCATTTCCAGTTTGCTTCTTGGTTTTCTAATTTCTGATATTTCATCGTTTTATTATACTTTTTAGTGACGTGGTAACCTCATAAATATACGCGCTTTAAACAAAATTTTCCAGTAGATTTTTATAACGGATTTTCACTCAGTGTGAAGTGTGCGATAATACCGCCAATTTAATTAAAGCGAGATATGTCGTGACTTCAACATCTTCGGAACAAGCCTTAAATTGGCAAGCCTTACAACCAGAATTATCGATTACTGAACTTTCAGCTGAAAAGGCTGATTTTTGGTCATTACAAAAACATGCTACAAAAGCGATTTCTTTATTTTTAAAACAGCCTCGTCGCTCTCTATTGGTTTTAAAAGCCGATGATCAAGCAGAATATGCAGATTTATTAGCAGAACTTATTCGCCAAGAACAGCCAAAAGAGCGGTCAATTTTTGGGGTAAATTACGTAGTTGAACAAGGTGATTCTTTTTCTTTCCCTCGTATTTATACCGAGCCTGCTCAATCTCTCGCGGATAATTTTGCTGCACAAGGTGATGTGCTGAAGGCATTACATGCCGATCAATTTAGTCTTTTTGGTAGTGTGCGTGTTCACCCAAGTTCGCAAGATATTTTGCTTACACCAGGTTTAGTGCATCAAGCCAATGGGGGCGTTTTGATTTTAAGTGCCGCAACGATGCTAAGCCAGTTTGATTTATGGCAACGCTTAAAACATATTTTACAAACGCAAACTTTTGATTGGTATTCAGCCCATCCATTTAAAACCTTGCCTTGTGATATTCCAAGTTATCCACTTAATTTAAAAGTGGTGATTTTAGGTAATCGCACTGAAATTGCGACCTTAGGAGAGTTAGAAGAAGATCTTTACAGCTTGGCTGATTATGCAGAAATTGAAAGCTACTATTCTGTTGCGCAACCTAAAGCACAAGAAAATTGGGCTAATTATGTGTTGGCATTAGCCTCAAAATATGAACTTGATTTAGATTTAACCGCATTAAATAAACTCTATCAGTTATTGGTGCGTGAGAGTGAAGATCGCTTTTTAATTAACATTTCCCCGTTAAAAACAACGGAAATGTTACTTAATGCTGCGACGTTGTCACAAAAACAAACCTTAAGTGCGGTTGATTTTGAGCAAGCTTTTAAACAAAAAAATGAACAGCACGGTTTTTTACGTGAACGTACTTATGCAGATATTCTCAACGAGCAAATTTATGTGGAAACCAACGGGGAAATTGTTGGGCAGATTAATGGCTTGTCTGTGATTGAATATCCAGGCACGCCGGTTTGTTTCGGTGAACCTTCTCGCATCAGCTGTTTAGTGCAGTTTGGTGATGGTGAAGTCGTGGATGTGGAGCGTAAAAACGAATTAGCGGGCAACCTCCACGGGAAAGGGATGATGATTTCTGAAGCGTGCTTGGCCAGTATCTTAGAGTTGCCATCACAGTTACCATTTTCTGCTTCTTTAGTATTTGAGCAGTCTTATGGTGAAATTGATGGTGACAGTGCGTCTCTAGCCATTTTCTCCGTATTAGTCAGTGCGTTATCTGATTTACCGTTGCCACAAAATATTGCCATTACGGGTACCATTGACCAATTTGGTTTGGTGCATGCGGTAGGTGGAGTCAATGATAAAATTGAAGGCTTTTTCACTATTTGCCAACGTCGTGGTTTAACGGGTAAACAAGGGGTGATTATTCCTGCAACAACAATTCAGCAATTAAGTTTATCTGACGAAGTGGTTGAGGCGGTGAAAAATGAGCAGTTCTTTATCTATCAAGTCGAGGATATTTATCAAACAGCCAAAATCCTATTTGACCGCGATTTATTGGAAGAGAAAGAAGAATATGCGAAGGGCAAAGAGCCTATTGCGCGTCTAATTCAAAATCGGATTGCTTTCCGTTCGGAAACGCCGAAAAAAAGCTGGTTAGATTTCTTTAAATCTTAATTTCTTAAAAGCGAACCTTGTGTTCGCTTTTCTTTTGTCTTAACTTCACTGACTGATCCGACAAGTTGAGCTAACAAGTGTTCGCTGTTTACATTTCTTATAAATCCCCATAGAATCCTTACTTATTGGTTGTAACCAAGCAAAACTATATATACAAGGAAATAAAAAATGGAAAACACCTGTACACCAAACATTAAAAGTAGCTACACCTATGAAGATTTATTAGCTTCTGGTCGTGGTGAATTATTTGGTAAAGAAGGCCCGCAACTTCCAGCACCAACGATGTTGATGATGGATCGCATTGTAAAAATGACCGAAGACGGCGGTGCGTTTGGTAAAGGGTATATTGAAGCGGAATTAGATATTCATCCAGATTTACCGTTTTTCGGTTGCCACTTTATTGGTGACCCAGTTATGCCAGGCTGCTTAGGCTTAGATGCGATGTGGCAATTAGTGGGTTTCTTCCTTGGCTGGGTAGGCGGTAAAGGTAAAGGTCGTGCATTAGGCGTAGGTGAAGTGAAATTTACTGGACAAATCTTACCAACCGCGAAAAAAGTGGTTTATCGCATCAATATGAAACGCGTAATTAATCGCAAATTAGTGATGGGAATGGCTGATGGTGAAGTGGAAGTTGATGGTCGTGTTATCTACACTGCAACCGATTTAAAAGTTGGCTTATTCCAAGATACATCAAGTTTCTAATTCAAATAAACACAACATCATAAAAAAAGATAGCCCGATTTATTCGGGCTTTTCTTTTTCTATTCTTCGTCAATAATATCGACAAATTCGGCATTCAGTAATTTAGCTAAATCTTGTGGGGCCAATTCGACGCTTAATCCGCGTTTACCACCTGAAACAAAAATTGTATCAAACTCAAGTGCGGTTGAATTTATCACTGTTTTTACACGTTTCTTTTGACCTAATGGACTAATGCCACCGACTAAATACCCCGTACTTTTTTGTGCCGCATCTTTATCGGCCATTTCCACTTTTTTTACACCAATTGATTTTGCCGCTTTCTTTAAACTCAACATATTTGCCGTGGAAAGCACAAAACACGCTAATTTTTTCTGATCACCATTTTCAGCGACTAAAAGTGTTTTAAAGGATTGGTGCGGATCAAGCCCAAGTTTTTCAGCGGCTTCATCGCCAAAATGCGTATTGTTAGGGTCATGATCATAAGTATGGAGAGTAAAAGGAATTTTATTTTTCTTTAGTAAATCAATTGCCGGTGTCATCTGATTTCCTTATGTATTTATTAGTCTTTTTTCTGTAGAATGAATCGGTTCAGAACATTTTACAGCGGAGAGAAAAATGGACGCAAGCCTAAATATTGCTATTGCAGCAGAATTTGATCTATGTGAAAAAATTGCCGAGGCACTTGAACAAAGTGAGTTAGATGTAGGCAAGGTTTCAATTGTAGAAATTTATCCTTTTGAAGAAGAGCAAGCGGTGCGTTTTCGCAATAAAGCCGTTGCTCAATTAGCCACTGATGAGATTGAATGGGATAGCGTTAATTATCTTTTCTTCGCTGGCCAAATTGACCAAGCCCCCTTATTAGCACAAGCAGCAGAAAGTGGCTGTGTGGTGATTGATTTAAAAGGGATTTGCTCAGCATTATCTGATGTCCCTGTTGTTGTCCCAACAATCAATGAAGAAACTCTGACTGAGTTAAGACAACGTAACATTGTGAGTTTACCCGATCCGCAAGTGAGTCAATTAGCTTTATCTCTATTACCAATCGTTCAACAAACAAATTTAACTCAAGTCTTTGTAACGTCACTTTTACCGGCTTCTTATACAGATGGTGAAACCGTGAATAAACTTGCAGGACAAACGGCTCGCTTACTGAATGGTATGCCATTGGAAGAAGGTGAAATCCGTTTTGCCTTTGATGTGTTTCCACAACAAGCGGCTAATTTAAATCTGCAATTACAAAAAATCTTCCCGCAGTTAGACAATGTCATTTTCCATCAAATTCAAGTGCCCGTATTCTATGGAATGGCACAAAAAGTGACCGCACTTTCAGATTATGAATTTGACTTCCAACCACAACAAAGCGAATTAATTGAATTACATGATAGCCTTGTTACCCCTGTGATTAACGGTGAAAACGAAAACGGTGAAGAAAGCGTCAAATTGCATCTTAGCCAACAAAGTGCGGTTGAAAATGGCATTGAATTTTGGACGGTAGCTGATGAGCAACGTTTCAATATTGCCTTGTTAGGTGTGAAGCTACTTAAATCGATTTATCACCAAGGTTATTAATTTAAGTTAAGGGGAAAACAATGCAACAATCTTTACTTGAACGCCTTTTTTCCATTAAAGAAAAGGGCAGTACCACCAAAACCGAAATTATCGCGGGTATCACCACCTTCTTTACCATGGTGTATATCGTGTTTGTAAACCCATCCGTATTAGGTGATGCGGGAATGGATAAACAAGTTGTTTTCGTGACTACTTGTTTAATCGCCGCGCTCGGTACCATTGCGATGGGATTATTCAGTAATTTACCTATCGCCCTTGCACCGGCTATGGGACTCAATGCGTTCTTTGCTTATGTAGTCGTTGGCAAGCTTGGTTATTCTTGGGAAGTGGGCATGGGTACCATTTTCTGGGGCTCGATTGGTTTATTTGTTCTCACCTTATTCCAAATCCGTTATTGGTTAATGGCATCGATTCCGCTTTCACTGCGAGTGGGAATTGGTGCAGGTATCGGCTTTTTTATTGCGTTAATTGGCTTTAAAAATATGGGATTGGTTGTCGCGAATCCTGCAACCTTAGTGGCATTAGGCAATTTACATGATCCTAAAATTCTGCTTGGCGTATTAGGTTTCTTTATTATCGTAGTTTTAGCTGCACGTAATATTTTCTCTGGGGTTTTAATTTCTATTGCTGTAGTCACTGGATTAGCGCTTTTAATTGATGACCAAGTTACCTTCCACGGTATTGTTTCTATGCCACCAAGCTTAGGTGCGGTTGTAGGAAAAGTCGATATTGCTGGTGCTTTAGATACGGCTTTGCTCGGCATCATTTTCTCATTCTTATTAGTAAACCTATTTGACTCATCAGGCACGTTATTAGGTGTAACCGATAAAGCAGGTTTCAGTGATGAAAAAGGTCGTTTCCCGAAAATGAAACAAGCCCTTTATGTGGATAGCGTGAGTGCTGTGGTTGGTTCTTATATCGGCACATCCGCTATTAGTACCTATATTGAAAGTGGTGCAGGGGTTTCAGTTGGTGGTAGAACAGGTTTAACTGCAGTAACAGTTGGGGTTTTATTCTTACTTACCATTTTCTTCTCGCCACTTGCTAGTGTAGTACCAGCTTATGCAACCGCAGGGGCATTAGTCTATGTGGGGATTTTAATGGCATCCAGTCTTATTCGTGTACACTGGGATGATTTAACCGAAGCCACCCCAGCTTTTATCACTGCAGCGATGATGCCATTTACTTATTCAATTACTGAAGGTATCGCATTCGGCTTTATTAGTTATTGCGTCATGAAGGCTTGTACAGGTAGAATTAAAGAAGTCAATGCCCCTGTGTGGGTGGTGTCTTTATTATTTGTGGCCAAGTTCGTTTGGGTTGGCTGATTTCATAAAGGCGTAATTTATTACGCCTTCATTTTTATAGCATTGCAACAAGGAGTGCGTCATGCAAAATATTCTTTTTATCGTCAATGATTCCACATATAGTGGAGAAAAAACGTTCAACGCTGTTCGTTTTGCCATCAATATGAAAGAAGAGCACAGCAAGGATGTGAATATTAAATTATTCTGTTTTTCTGATGCGATTTTATGCGGTATTGCTGGGCAAAACCCAAATGAAGGTTTCAATATCCAACAACTTATCGATATTTTAGCGGCACAAGGTGCTGAAATTAAATTATGCACCAGCTGCGTAAAAGCACGTGGTTTATTAGATGCTAAATTAATTGACGGCGTGACCCTTGGTACCTTAGATGATGTATCCGAGTGGACATTATGGGCGGATAAAGTTTTAACGTTCTAAAATAATAAGATAAAGAATAAAGTGCGGTGAAATTTCACCGCATTTTTTATGGAAATCCCTCAGCTAAATCCCTACAATAGGGACACTCTAATGTTTACAGAAAAATAAAAAATGAGCCAAAAATCAACCGCACTTAATGCCATTTCGTTACCCTTAAATCAAGTCAATTTAATTGAAGCCTCTGCAGGTACAGGGAAAACCTATACCATCGGTTCTATCTATCTTCGTTTACTTTTACAGGCTGGTGAGAATTGTTTTTCTCGTCCGTTGAATGTGGAAGAGATTTTGGTGGTAACCTTTACTGAAATGGCGACGGAGGATTTAAAACGCAAAATTCGGGAACGTTTAACGGCGGCAATTTCGGTTTTTTCTGAATATTATGAAAAGCAAGACAAGGCGATTTTTACTGGAGAACATCAATTTTTAGCGGAATTGTTGCCTTATTTAGAGAATATTCCTACTGTACTTCGCCGCTTAAAGCTGGCCGAACAAAATTTAGATTTAGCCTCCATTTATACCATTCACGGTTTTTGTCGCCGAATGCTGATGCAACATGCTTTCAATTCAGGCGTGCATTTCAATTTAAAACTTCTCAAAGATCAGTCTGATTTACTCAAACAATTTGCAAATGAATTTTGGCGGGAGCATTTTTATGATTTGCCTTTCCATTTGGCTGCATTTATCTCAAAAGAATTAAAGTCGCCAGAAGATGTATTGAATGATTTAGGTTCAAACATTGGGAATGATTTTTCTATACAACTTGATAAGCCAGAGCTGTTAGAACTGCCATTAAAAGAATTTTTGCAAAAAGATATCGCTGAAAATACGGAAGTTATTGAAAAGATTAAAGATACTTGGTTAGAAAGTGCGGTTGAAATTCGCGATCTTTTTGATGAAGAAGTCGTCAAAAAAGAGAAATCTTGTTTAAATGGAAAAACACATTCAAGCAAAACAATTTTATCACTTGTAGATGAAGTCACCTCATGGGCAAAAAATAGAGCAGATCTCACCTTAAACGAAACATTAGTAAAAAAATTTACACAATCGGCTTTGGATAACGCCGTCAAAGCGGATTTTAAGAAAAAAGGGGTGAGAATAACGCATCCGGCCTTTGAAGAGATTGAAACTTTAATTGAGCAACTTCAACCGAGTAATTTATTTAAAAAAATCATTCTTCATCACTATCGTCAAGGCATTCAAAAGAAACTTCTTGAATACAAAGCGAATCATCCTGAAAAATCCTTTGATGATTTATTACGCTTATTGAAAGAAGCACTATATGGTGAGGGCGGAGAACAGTTAGCGGAATTAATTCGTTTTCAATATCCTTTTGCCATGATTGACGAATTCCAAGATACGGATGCGTTGCAGTATCAAATTTTCTCGAAAATTTATCACAATAAAACCGCGTCTGGTAATGTTGGCTTTATGATGATCGGGGACCCAAAACAGGCGATTTATCGTTTCCGTGGTGCCGATATTTTCACTTATTTAAAAGCAGCAGACGAAGCGAGCGAGCGTTTTAATTTAGGCACAAACTACCGTTCATCCCAAGCTTTAGTGGAAGGGGTAAATCGATTATTTGATTTTAAAAATGACCCCTTTATTTATAAAAATATTGAATTTTTAAATGTCGGCGCAGCCAAGAAGAATCTTGTTTTTCAGTTGAATAATCAACCTGAGCCAGCCTTCCGTTTTTACATTAATGATAAAGACAAATCCACCCAGCAAGATTATGCGAAAGCTTGCGCGACATCGATTCAGCAATGGTTAAAAAGTGCGGCTGAAAATCCGGTTGTTTTTCCGAATGAAAGCAAAGCAGAAAATCAAACATTGCGAGCAGAAAATATTGCCGTTTTGGTGCGTGGTTATACCGAAGCGGATCTCGTGAAAAAAGAATTGCAAGCACTCGGTATTGCGTCGGTTTACCTTTCGGATAGGGGAAATGTCTTTGAGAGTAACACCGCAAAAGAACTAGCCTTGATTTTGCAAGCTTGTTTGAGTGTGACGGAACGCCCAATTTTGAATGCCATTGCGACCGCACTTTTCGGCTTAAATGCAGCTGAAATTCACCAAATTCATCATGATGAAATTCAGTGGCAACGTTGGGCTGAAAAATTCGCAGAGTATCAACAAATTTGGCAACGCCAAGGCGTATTGCCGATGTTGCACCATTTACTTTTAGCTGAAAATATCACAGAAAAACTCTTATCTCGACCTGATGGCGAGCGAAAACTGACAGATTTATTACATTTAGCTGAAATTTTACAGCAAGCAGCCGCATTAAATGAAAGTGAAGCAGCATTATTGCGCTGGTTTGAAAAGCAAATTCAAGATAATGGTCGTCAAGAAGCACAAATTCGTTTAGAAAGCGAACGTCAGTTAGTGAAGATTGTGACTATCCATAAATCTAAAGGGTTGGAATATGATTTAGTTTGGTTGCCATTTTTAGGAAATGCAGCAAAAGACCCAACTAAAAAGAAACTATTTAATTTATATTACGATAAGAAACAAAACAAAACTTTGTGGGACATGCAAGAACAACACTTGGATGAATTAACAGAAGAAGTTTTTGCGGAAGAATTGCGCTTGCTTTATGTGGCATTAACCCGAGCAAAATATCAAATGGCCTTTGTATTACCGAAAGCCTTTGATAAAAAATGGAATGCTTTATTGTATGTTTTAACGCAAGGTGAAATTGGTCGAAAACTCGATTTGCCAAATAATTGGGATACCCAACCGTTATTGGAAAAATTTAAGCAGCTTTTACCAAATGATGTAGAGATTGAATTAACCGATGTGTTACAAGCCAGTGAACCACTTACCTTAAATATTTCTCAAGAAAATTTAAGTGCAGAAATTTTCCAAGGTGAAATTGAACAAGATTGGCGAGTGACGAGCTTTAGTGGCATAGAACAAACACATCAACGCAAAGCTTATTTGAATGAAAGTGCGGTGAAAAAATCGCTCATTTTTGATGATGCGAAAGATTATGATGCATCGATTTCAATAGAAAATATCCCTGAAAATCTGACCGCACTTGCTCATGATAACGATGAAATGGTTTTAGATTTTCCACGGGGAACACAAATCGGTACTTTATTGCATCGTTATTTTGAAAAGGTGCCTTTTGCTCAACTGGCAGAGAAAGAAAATATTGAAAAATTATGTCAGGATTTGAATCTTGCGGAAGAGCAGTTTGCAGCAGTCCAACAGTGGTTTGAACAAATACTCAGTACGCCAATTTTGCCAAATAATGATCTTACCCTTGCTAAAATTAACGAAAAACAATGCTTAAAAGAGTTGGCGTTTTATCTCAATATAGCAAACCATTTTGATGTCGCTGGTTTTAACCGAGCGTTAGCAACCTTACATCATTTGCCATCAGAACCGTTACAGTTTGATGATATTCAAGGCATGGTGCGAGGCACAATGGACTTAGTTTTCTGTCATCAAGGTAAATATTATTTGCTTGATTACAAATCGAATTTCTTGGGTGAGACATTAAAGGATTACGAGCAAGCTGCATTGAAAAAAGCCATGTTAGAGCATCACTATGATTGGCAATATTTGTTGTATGTGGTGGCATTACACCGTTATTTAAAAACACGTTTGCCTCACTATGATTACAACCGAGATTTTGGTGGCGTGGTCTATGCATTTTTACGAGGAATGAATGGTTCGCCACAATCAGGCATCTTTTTTGATAAACCAGATTGGCAATTAATCCAACAATTAGAGGAATTATTTTAATGTTAAGCCTATTAAAATCCTTGCAAGAACAAGGTGTGATTACTCAAGGCGATTATTATTTTGCTCAATTAATTGCTGATAAACAAAAAGATAAAGGCTATACTGAGCCCGTACAAAATTTAGCGATTTTATTAGCCGCACTGTGCAACTGGAGCTATACGCAAGGCAATACTTGTTGTGTGTTAGATCGCTTTTTAGAACGTAATTTATTTGGTTTGGCTTATCGTCATACTGAAACGGATTTTTTGTCGCTGATCAATGAAAAGATTGGTTCACTTCCTGTATCAAAATGGCAATCAGCCTTAGCGGGACATATTGCCTTTACACAAGATCCTGAAAATCAGATTGCGCCTCTCGCATTTCAATTTGGGGCGATTTATTTCTATCGAGCTTGGCAAGATGAATTCCGCGTTGCGCAATATATTAAAAACGCCTTGAAAAATGACCGCACTGTATCGGTAGAACCGCAACAAATTCGAACCTTATTAGATCGTTATTTCCATCAACAACAAGCGCAAGTTGATTGGCAAAAAGTAGCAGTCGCAACGGCGGTAAAAAGCCCATTTTCTGTGATTACAGGTGGACCGGGAACAGGGAAAACCACGACAGTCACTCGCTTGTTATGTGTATTACAGGAATTATTTGGTGGCAAGCTTCACATTAAATTGGTTGCGCCAACAGGAAAAGCCGCGGCTCGTTTAACGGAATCTATCGAAAACGCTTTGGCACAAATGCCGATTTCAGATGAATTACGTGCATCCATTCCTAAAACCGCAGAAACGTTGCATCGTTTACTAGGCGTTCGACCTTTTACCGATAGCGTAAAATATCATGCACATAATCCACTGCAAATTGATGTATTAGTGGTGGATGAAACCTCGATGATTGATTTGCCTATGATGGCGAAACTTGTGCAAGCGTTGAAACCCGAAACGCGTTTAATTTTATTGGGTGACCAAGCTCAATTAGCTTCAGTAGAAGCGGGGGCAGTATTAGGGGAAATTGCACAATTTTTAACGCAAGATTATAGCCCCGCTCAAGCTGATTATATTCATACAACAACAGGCTATACTGTTCCAACTTCGGATGAACATAGTCCGTTGCGTGATGCCATTTGCCATTTAACCTTTAGTCGTCGTTTCCGAGATGATTCGGGCATTAAACAACTTGCTGAGCAAATTCAGCAAGGAAAAGGTGAGGGCAGTGTGGCGACTTTTGCGGAATATCCACAAGAGTTACATTTTCATCATTTTGATGAAGAACAAGATGTTAAAGAATCTGTTCGACAAGTGGTGAAAAGTGCGGTTGAAAATTACCGTTTTTATTTAACTCAACTTCAAACTTATTTTGTTCAGAAGAAAGATCTCAATGCAAAATTTATAGATGAAAAGGGCAATGAGAAAACTTATGCAGAAGCAATTTTAGACAGTTTTAATTCGGTGAGATTTTTGACCGCACTTCGTGCTTCGGCATTAGGTGTGGAAGAATTAAATCGTGAAATTGCTTTAGCATTACGAGCTGAGAAATTACTTTGGTTCCGTCAAGAAGACGATTGGTATATTGGTAAGCCAATTATGATTACCGAAAACGATCATAATGTGAAACTGTATAACGGCGATATTGGCTTGTGTTTAGCTAAAGGCAAAGTATGGTTTGGCAATCGAGAAGTATCAACCAGTCGTATTCCCGCTCACGAGCCTGCGTTTATGATGACGATTCATAAATCCCAAGGTTCGGAGTTTGAACATACCGTCATGGTGTTACCAACAGAACCTAATCCAGTGCTTTCACGAGAGCTGGTCTTTACCGGTGTCACTCGTGCGAAAAATCATCTTACCGTATTTGCCAATGAAAAAATCTGGCAAAGTGCGGTCAGAAATACCGTGAAACGACAAAGTGGATTAGGAAAGTTATTACAGGAAAAAGAGGAGTAAAAAATGAAATTATATGTTTACGATCATTGCCCGTTTTGTGTGCGAGCTCGCATGATTTTCGGTTTGAAAAATCTGCCGGTAGAGCTTGTAGTGTTGGCAAATGATGATGAAGCAACGCCAATCGGTTTAGTGGGGAAAAAGGTTGTACCAATTCTTGTCAAAGAAGATGGTACCGCGATGCCAGAAAGTTTGGATATTGTGCATTATGTAGATGAACATTTTGGTGAAAAAATCTTATCTGAACAAGTTCGTACTGAAATTGAAGCATGGTTAAAAGAAGTCGGCAGTTATTATGGTCATCTTACGACTGCACGCTTTACGCAAATTGGCTTAGCAGAATTTGAAACCCAAAGTGCGGTCGATTATTTCACTAAAAAGAAAACGGAATTTATTGGGGATTTTGCTGAAAATATCGCGAAGACAGAAACCTATCTTACTCGCTTAAAAAGCGATTTAGAGAAATTAGCGGTATTAATTCAATCTGAAAATGCCTTAAACGGCCAACTTTCTCTTGAAGATATTATCGTTTTCCCGGTATTACGAAATCTTACTTGTGTGAAAGGCATCGAATTCCCACCAGCGGTTTTAGCTTATATCACGAATATGGCTAAGTTAAGCAATGTGCCGCTGTATTTTGATAAAGCCATTTAATCTCTGTTAAGTCATAGGCTTTGGAGATACTGAACTTTTGACTTGGATCATAGATACGGTCATTTTTTCAGTATTTTTTATTCATCGATCTATAATCTCTAAGGTTTACTTTATAAGAGCGCAGAGATATGGATCAGGAATACCAACGAGCGGTTACCCGTATTTGTGTGGAAACCGCTTTGTTATTATTACAGCATGGGGCAGAAAGTGCTGTCGTCGTACAAATGGCTCAGCGATTAGGTGTAGCTTTAGGCATTGAAAGCGTGGAGTGTGCTTTGACGGCAAATGCCGTCTTATTGACCACACTTTCTAAGCAACATTGTATTACTACTGTGCGGAAGAATGTCGATAAAGGCATTAATATGCAAATCGTTACGGATGTTCAGCACATTGTGGTTGCCGTAGAGCATCACTTGTATGATTTGTCTATGGCACAAAAGAAATTGGATAAGTTAAAACCACTAAAATATAACCGTTATTTGGTGGTGTTTATGATTGGTTTATCTTGCGCCTCTTTTGCTCACCTTTCTGGCGGTGATATGACAATTTGTGTAATTACCTTTATTGCTTCCGCCATCGCCATGTTTGTTCGACAAGAAATTTCTAAACGTCATTACAATCCACTCATCGTTTTTGCCATTACCGCTTTTGTCGCTTCACTGATTTCCGGTATGAGTTTGAAATATAGTTTAGGCAATGATCCTCATATCGCATTAGCTTCTAGCGTTTTATTACTTGTCCCAGGATTCCCATTAATTAATTCACTTGCCGATATTTTAAAAGGGTATGTCAATATGGGAATAGGACGATGGACCATCGCTACGGTTCTCACTTTTGGTGCTTGTTTAGGTATTGTCTTTGCATTAGATCTTTTAAATATTGTTTCATGGGTGGGGTAATAGGATGTTTTTACTGAATTTACTCGATGATATGCTTTTTGCAGCCATTCCTGCAGTAGGATTTGCCTTAGTATTTAATGTTCCGCCTAAAGCCTTAAAGTATTGTGCTATTTTAGGCGCGCTTGGGCATGTCACGAGAACGTTATTATTACACTTTGGTGTTCCGATTGTTTTTGCCACTTTTTTCGCTACTTGTGTGATTGGTTTTATTGGCGTGCATTTATCTCATCGTTATTTAGCTCATCCGAAAGTCTTTACCGTTGCGGCAATTATTCCAATGATTCCAGGTGTTCATGCTTATAAAGCCATGATTGCTATCGTACAAATTCATCATTATGGCTTTTCCGATACATTATTTGAGCAAATGATCAGCTCTTTTATCAATACCAGTTTTATTTTGGGCGCGCTTGTTTTGGGCTTAGCCTTGCCAGGACTATTGTTCTATCGACAAAAACCAGTCGTGTAAAATAAAAAAGCCGACATCAGTCGGCTTTCGTATTGAATCAATATTTAATTAAGCATGGCAAGTTTGACAAGCAGCCTGGAACATCCAAACAAGTTTTTCTTGTTCTTTGATGTAGTCGCTCATTTGAGAAGCGGTACCTTCATCATCAGACTCACCCGCTAATTCAAGGATTTCACGTTGTTGTTCAAGTAATACTTTTAATCCTTCTAATGTGCCTTTTAAGCAAGATTGCGCATCACTTACCCCTAACTCTTCTTTAATACGTGAGTGTTGGAAGTATTGTGAATAACCGTTATGCGGTGTGTAACCTAAAGTTAAGATACGTTCTGCCACTTCATCTACTTTTACTACTAAATCAGTGTAGATTTCTTCAAATTTTGCGTGTAATTCAAAGAAGTTTACCCCTTTAATGTTCCAATGGTAACCGCGCACGTTGGTATAGAATACTTGATAGGTTGCTAATAATTCGTTTAATTTTGCTGCTAATTTTTCAGATGCTTTTTTATCTAAACCGATTGATGTTTTTGACATAGTATTTTCCTCTTTATTGTTGATTAAAATGTTATTCCCTTGCTTGGGAAGTGCGGTCATTATAAGCATCGTTTTTTCTGATAGCTATTTCATATTATCTAGCGATTCAATAGTTAAAAACTATTTATAATAATTTATACATAGTTAAAAGCTTTTATTGTAAATTGCAAAAAAAACTCTGTGAAGTAGATCACACATTCAATATTTCCCCTTTGACAGAATGAAGCGAAGATGATTATGATTGATGCAAATCATTTTATTCTAAGATTTGATTGCTTTACTTCATTTTCGAATGAAATGTTTGGCTAGGTTTAAAAACCAAAAATATGATTTTATTACTCATCAGGAGTTTAGTATGACAAAGCATTTTTCCTTTGAAACTAATGAATCTCGTCGTCATTTTATGAAACTTATGGTTGGCGTGGGGGCAGGTCTTGCATTTAGTGGTACGTTAGGCACATTTGCACCAAAAGCCTTTGCTGCAGAAATTAAAGGTAAAACTATTGAAGCGGGGATTGCTTATCCGCTTTCTACCGGTTTTGACCCAATGACATCAAGTGGTGCTTCACCTTATGCAGCAAACTTGCACATTTTTGAAGGTTTGGTGGATTTGCATCCTGCAACTCGTGAACCTTATCTTGCTTTAGCAGGAAAAGAGCCAGAACAAGTTGATGAAACAACATGGCGTATTACTTTACGTGAAGGCGCAACCTTCCATGATGGCGCACCAGTCACCACTGAAGACGTTGTGTATTCTTTCAATCGTATTATGGATCCAGCCAATAAATCTTTATTCGTGATGTTTATTGATTTCATTGAAAGTGTGAAAGCTTTAGACGATAAAGTGGTGGAATTTAAATTGAAATATCCATTTGCTTTATTTGCTAACCGCTTAACTTGCGTGAAAATTGTACCGAAACACGTGATCGACAAAGTAGGACAATCTGCATTTGATGCACACCCTGTTGGTTCTGGTCCATTCAAATTTGTTTCTGCTGTGAAAGATGACAAAATCGTCTTTGAAGCGTATGAACCTTACAATGGTAAATATCCAGCGCAAGTTGAAAAAATGTCTTGGTTATTACTTTCTGATGCCGCAGCTCGTGTAACTGCACAAGAGTCTAAACGTACTCAAGCAATGGAAAGCGTGCCTTATTTAGACATTAGTCGCTTGAAAAACAAAAAACAACAAGTGCAATCCGTTCAATCTTTCGGCTTGTTATTCTTAATGTTTAACTGTGAAAAAGCGCCGTTTAACAATCCAAAAGTACGTCAAGCGTTACACTATGGTTTAAACACTGACAAACTTGTTGATATTGTATTTGATGGTAATGCAGAAGCTGCAACATCATACTTACAAACCACTCACCCAGATTATATTAAGGCATCAACTCAATATCCTTATGATCCGGAAAAAGCAGCGGCATTATTAAAAGAAGCCGGTGTAACTGAGCTTAAATTTGAATTGCTCGCAACCGACCATGACTGGGTGAAAGAATCTGCACCGTTAATTTTAGAGTCTTGGAACAAGATTCCAGGTGTGAAAGTGACTTTACAACACTTACAATCAGGTGCGTTATACAGCAACAACGTGGATCCAGGTGTATATGAAGTGGCAATCGCTCCAGGTGACCCATCAGTGTTCGGTAATGACTTAGACTTGCTTTTAAGCTGGTGGTATCGTGGTGATGTATGGCCGAAACGTCGTTTCCGTTGGAGCGACACCCCTGAATTTGCGAAAGTGACTGAATTACTCAATGCAGCAGTGAGAGCAAAAGATCACGCTGAAGCGAAAAAATCATGGGAAGAAGCGATTAACATTATTGCGGCTGAAGTACCACTTTATCCGATTGTTCATCGTAAACTCCCTTCTGCATGGGATGATAGCAGCCTTGAAGGCTATCAACCATTGGCAACAACCGGTTTATCTTTCCTCGGTGTGGGCCGTAAATAAAAGCACTTTTTAATTTAATGTTTTGGCTGTTGAGCAATCAACAGCCTTTTTTCTTTTTATCTCAAAGTGCGGTCATTTTTCTCTCTGTTTTTCAATCATTTTTTCTCTCAATTTCATTTCAAAAAAATCTTTGTGAAGCCGATCACAGATTTGAATTTTGCTCTATGTACTTGGATTGACAGGGCTTAGGCTGAACATTATGATTACTGTAATTCATTTTGTTTTTGAATTTGATTGTTTTGCTTCATTTTTGAAGCTAACGAATTTCTCAAGCTAGAATAGGAGAAGTCAGATGGAAATGATACTTCGATTATTGTTACGCCGATTGATGGCCTTGCCAGTCATGATTCTTGGTGTAACAGCACTCGTTTTTGTGGTGCTTCAATTCACACCGGGTGATCCCGCTACGGTGGCATTGGGCGAAAGCGCTAGTGAAGCGGCAAAACAACTTTACCGTGAATCACATGGCTTAAATGATCCACTCTTTGTTCAATATTTTCGTTTCTTAGGTAATTTACTTGTATTGGATTTTGGTGTGACTATGCCACCAGAACTACCAATCAGTAGCATGCTAGCGAAATCTTTCCCAATCACTTTACAACTTACTTTAATTGGTGTGGTGTTTGCTGCAGTAGTGTCTTTCTCATTAGGTGTACTAGCCGCGCTTTATCGTGATAGCTGGGTAGACCAAGTGATTCGTTTAATCTCCGTTGCTGCGGTTGCAACACCATCATTCTGGTTAGGTATCTTACTTATTCAATGGTTCTCTTTAGAATTAGATTGGTTACCTTCTGGTGGTTTTGTGCCATTCAGCGAAAGCCCGATGGGGTATATCAATTCCATGATTTTGCCATCTCTTGCGCTTGCAGTGCCTGTATGTGCGTCATTAATTCGTGTTGTGCGTACAACCATGGTAGAAGAAATGGATAAAGACTATGTGAGAACGGCGATTGGTAATGGTGTGCCTTATGCAACTGTTATTCGTCACAACGTATTACGTAATGCCTTAATCACGCCAGTCACTGTATTAGGTTTACGTGTAGGTTACTTACTTGGTGGTGCGGTAGTTATCGAACAAATCTTTGACTTACCAGGTATGGGTAAATTGATCTTTAACGGTATCGTCAATCACGACTTACACTTAGTACAAGGTGTGGTTCTGACAATCGCCTTTACCTTCGTTTTAGTGAATATTATCGTTGATATTCTCTATGTATTGATTAACCCTAAAATTCGGAGTCTATAATGTTTCGTCAAGGTTTAGCAGATCGATTAGCTGCAAGCGGTGCGAGATTCCGAGCACTTTCCACCGCATCAAAAATTTCATTATTATTCTTAGTTTTCGTTGCTTTAGTGGCGGTGTTTGCCCCTTGGGTCGCAACACATGATCCATTAGAAGTGATCGCACGTATGCGTGCTCCAAGTGCGGAATATTGGTTTGGGACTGATCGACTTGGTCGTGATATTTTCTCTCGTATTGTGTACGGTGCGCAAACATCCTTATTTATCGGTTTAGGCGCGGTAGCTTGTGCCATTCTTTTCGGTAGTGTTTTAGGTGCAACTGCAGCCACATCCGAGAAATGGGGCAATGAAATTATCATGCGCTTAATGGATATTTTAATGGCCTTCCCAGGTATCGCATTAGCGGCAGTGTTATTAGCAACGTTTGGTAACTCAGTGCCGGTCATTATCATCACTATTGCCGTGGTTTATACACCGCAACTTGCTCGTGTGGTTCGTGCGAATGTGGTATCACAATGGGATGAAGACTATGTGCGCGCTGAACGCGTGATTGGTGGTAGCCGTACTTATATTCTTCTCAAACACGTTGTACGCAATACTGCTGCACCAGTTTTAGTCTTTGCAACCGTAATGGTGGCAGATGCCATTGTATTCGAAGCATCACTTTCTTTCTTGGGCGCAGGTGTACAACCACCACATCCTTCATGGGGTAACATCCTTTCTGAAGGTCGTAACATCGTATTAAACGGTGCATGGTGGGCGACAACCTTTGCCGGTGTGATGATTCTTTTAACCGTATTAGCCTTAAATATCTTAGCGGAAGGTCTTACTGATGCATTGGTTAACCCGCGCTTAAAAGGCGGTAAAAAACCAGAAGGCAAATCAGATGAACGTCTTTCTACTGACGTACAAGAAGCGCTTTCTGAAGGTCTTGCGTTAAAACGTTACTTACTCAAATTACATGAAAAAGAAATCACCCGTACGAATCGTATGCAATTAAATCCAAATGCAAAACCGATTTTACAAGTGAAAAACTTATCTATTCGTTTCCCGAATCGTTATGGTGAAATTCCATTGGTTGATAATATCAGCTTCACCGTAAATGAAGGTGAAACTATGGGGTTAGTAGGTGAGTCTGGTTGTGGTAAATCCATTACAGCATTCTCTATCATGGGCTTGTTACCAAAAACAGCAAAAATTACCGGAGAAGTGCTTTTCACCGACCGTAGCGGTAAACAACACAGCTTACTCAATTCTCACAATTTAAGTGAATTGCGTGGTTCTGAAATTGCGATGATTTACCAAGACTCTTTAAGTGCGTTAAACCCATCAATGCGTATTAAAGATCAAATGGCACAGCTCATTAAACGTGGCAGCCACCATACCGCAGAAAAATTGTTGGAATGGGTACACCTTGATCCTGAAAAAGTGTTGAACCGTTATCCGCATGAACTTTCTGGTGGTCAACGTCAACGTGTGGTGATTGCAATGGCATTAACTCGTGAACCGAAATTATTAATCGCCGATGAACCAACAACCGCATTAGACGTAACTGTTCAAGCTGAAGTGGTGAAATTATTGAATGAATTACGTGAAAAACTGGGTTTCGCGATGGTGTTTGTCAGCCACGATTTAGCATTAGTTGCTCAATTAGCTCACCACATTACGGTAATGTATGCAGGACAAGTGGTTGAAATGGCGCCAACATCCTTATTGCTTGCCAATCCAACTCACGAATATACACGTGGCTTATTGGGCTCTGTACTTTCAACTGAAGTCCGTGCGAAACGTTTATATCAAATTCCGGGCAGCGTACCATCACCTTACGATTTTGCTGTGGGTGACCGTTTCGCAAGTCGTTCATTACGACCAGATGCAAATCCGGATCAAAAATTGATATTAACCGCCGTGGAAGGCGAGCCGTCTCACTTGTGGGCTTCTCATCTAGCTAAGCCTGTAACGGAAGCGAAAGGAGCATAATATGAGCAGTAGTATTAAAGTCATTAAAGAACAAAACATCATCGATTTAGAAAATATCGTGGTGCAATTTCCTTCTCGCGACGGTTCATTGTTTGGACGTAAAAAATTCACTGCGGTGAACAATGTGAGTCTTGGCATAAAAGCAGGGGAAACCATTGGTTTAGTTGGGGAGTCTGGCTGCGGAAAATCTACCTTAGCCAACGTAATCATTGGACTTCTTAAACCGACATCAGGTTTAGTGAAATTCAACGGCTTACAAATGCAATATGGCAGCTCAGAAGCGAGAAAACAATTCGGTCGCCAAGTGTCGGTCATTTTCCAAGATCCAGCAACCGCACTGAATCCTCGTATGAAAGTGTTGGATATTTTGCGTGACCCAATGGATATTCACAATGTGTTACAACCACACGAACGGGAAAAACGTGTGTATGACTTGCTTTCTCGCGTCGGTTTACCACGTTCTGCGGCACAAGTTGAGCCAACTCGTTTATCAGGTGGACAAAAACAACGTGTGGCGATTGCACGTGCTTTAGCGCTGAATCCAAAACTGATTGTGGCGGATGAGCCGACTTCTGCATTAGACGTATCTGTTCGTGCTCAAGTGCTAAACTTATTGGCGGATTTGAAAAAAGAACTCAATCTTGCCATGGTGTTTATCTCTCACGATATCCAAACCGTACGCCAAGTATCTGATCGCATTGTCGTAATGTACGGCGGTCAAATTTTGGAAACGGGTAGCACCGAAGATATTTTCAACCACCCAACAGTGGATTACACAAGAAAACTACTTGGTGTTGCACCATCGTTGTTATAAAACAAGTGAATAAAACATCTTAATTTATGACCGCACTTTTAAAGTGCGGTTATTTTTTATGATTTTTCTTGCATAGACTTGAAAACTTAGATAAAAGATTACTTATCTTTACAGATAAATTGTAATTGTGGAGCCATTATGCAAACTAAATTTAATTTATATCCCAAAGAACAATTACCTGAAAAATTTAAGTTTCCTCAGTCTTATACTGATTTATCAAGTAATATGGAAAAGATAAATGAGTTGGAATATTTTCCTTGGTGGTTTGAGAATCATCGAGACAGCATTATTCAACATTCAGCTATTTTAGAAGAAATAACAGCTGTTCCTAATTTAATTTCTTTTGCTAGAAATGGTGATTTAGCCGCTTGCTTTGATCTAACTGATTGTTCAGGAAATCCTAGAGTATACGTATATGATTTAGGAGCTAATGATCCACCTTATGAAAAAGATTCTTTTGATGAATGGTTGTCTGAAGAAATAAAAGATGTCACGGATCATTTTTGTAAAAGATAATTAATGATTAAGCATATTTGCATTATGTGATCATTTTTGCGGTGAAGTTTCTCCAAATAGCGTAGAATGGGCATATAAAAATAAGGAGATTTAATATGCAACAAAAAATTCAACAAGCATTAGCCGATTCGCCACTTTCAAATGCAATTCTTTCTGCATTAGAAGAACAAGAATGGAAAGGTTTTTTACCGGCTGAAAAAGTGCGGTCAATTTGTGATGAATTTAAGCTTACGCCTGTTCAATTAGGTTTGGCACTTTTGCCAGTAGCAGCTTGTTATAGCCACACACCCATTTCAGAATTTCATGTTGGAGCAATTGCGATTGGTGAAAGTGGTGATTTTTACTTTGGTGCGAATCAAGAATTTCAGGGGAGTAGCATGGCTCAAACCATCCATGCTGAACAAAGTGCGATTAGCCATGCATGGTTACGCAATGAACCTCGCATCACGGATATCGTGGTGAATTACACGCCTTGCGGTCACTGCCGTCAATTTATGAATGAGCTTTATCAAGCGGATGATTTGAAAATCCATTTACCACATAGCCAAAATAATCCACTTCCTCAATATTTACCCGATAGCTTTGGCCCGAAAGATTTAGGTGTTGATTTGCTTCTATTAAACAAAGAAGAACAAGGTTTCACATTGACGACGGAAGATGAAGTGGCAAATAAAGCGATTTTAGGGGCAAACCGAGCACATTCACCTTATTCTAAAAGTCCTCACGGTGTAGGTATTTTATTTAAAAATGGTGAAATGATTTGTGGTCGATATGCAGAAAATGCGGCATTTAACCCAAGCCTACCCGCTATGCAAACAGCGATTAATTTTGCTTACTTAAATCAATTTGATGTATCGAAAATTGAGCGTGTAGTATTTGCAGAGAAACCATTGCGTTTAAGTCACCGCAAGATGGCAGAGCAGTTATTGAAGGGCCTCTGCAAGGTTAAAATGGAATATATTAGCCTGTAAAGTGCGGTCAAAAATGAATTAGTTTTTTAACCAAAAGAAAAGGCGAACAGAGATAACCTCTCATGTTCGCCTTTCTTTTTACTAATTTTACGCTAATTCAGCACGTAATTTTTTCGTGACATCAACCATCACTTTTAGTGCCGCAATTGTTTCTGGCCAACCGCGTGTTTTCAAACCACAGTCTGGATTTACCCATAAACGTTCTTTTGGCACCACTTGCAACGCTTTTCGAAGAAGATGTTCAATTTCTTCTGCTGCAGGTACTCGTGGACTATGAATGTCATATACACCAGGACCAATATCATTCGGGTATTTGAAATCACCAAATGCGCTGAGTAATTCCATGCCAGAACGCGAGGTTTCGATAGTAATGACATCGGCATCTAAGGCTGCAATAGCCGGTAGAATGTCGTTAAATTCGGAATAACACATGTGCGTATGAATTTGGGTATCATCTTGGCAACCCATTGAACTTAAACGGAAGGCTTCGCCCGCCCATTTCAAATAAGCATCCCAATCTGCACGTTTTAATGGTAAACCTTCACGAATAGCTGGCTCATCAATTTGAATCACTTTGATGCCAGCTTTTTCTAAATCTAATACTTCGTCAGAAAGTGCTACCGCAATTTGTTTACAAACGGTTTCACGAGGAATATCGTTACGCACAAAAGACCATTGTAAGATCGTGACTGGCCCCGTCAGCATGCCTTTCATCACTTTATTGGTAAGGCTTTGGGCATATTCTGACCAACGTACCGTCATTGGTTCTGGACGAGTAACATCACCGTAAATCACAGGCGGTTTCACACAACGTGAACCATAACTTTGTACCCAACCAAATTTGGTGAAAGCAAAACCATCGAGTAATTCGCCGAAATATTCCACCATGTCGTTACGTTCTGCTTCGCCATGTACCAATACATCTAAGTCTAATTTTTCTTGCTCACGTACAACGAATTCAATTTCTTTTTTCATTGCAGCTTCGTAATCAGCTAAGCTAAGCTCGCCTTTTTTGAAGGCGGCACGCGCATGACGAATGGCTGTTGTTTGTGGGAAAGAACCAATATTCGTCGTTGGCAGAAGTGGTAAATTTAACCACGCATTTTGTAATTTAATGCGTTCCGCAAATGGCGATTTACGTTGGTCAGCATTTTTTGGTAGATTTGCTAATCGTTCTGCGACACAAGTGCGGTGAATTTCACGTGAGTTTTTACGTGCATCCGAAGCAGCTTGAGATGCATTTAATTCAGCTTGAACCGCTTCGCGGCCTTGCTCTAGCGCAGTCTTAATAATGCGTAATTCTTGAATTTTTTGTAACGTGAAAGCCAACCATTGATAGAGCTCAGGCTTATTAGCTTGTAGTTGCGTTTCAACTTCTAAATCATAAGGTGTATGAAGGAGAGAGCAGCTTGGCGCAATCCATAAACGATCGCCTAATTTTGCTTTTAATGGTTCAACCACATCTAACACTTGATTTAAGTTTGCCCGCCAAATATTACGGCCATCAATGATACCTACAGATAATATTTTGTCATAATCCGCAAAGGCAGCAAGTTGTTCTGGTGCGCGCACTAAATCAATATGTAAACCTGCTACAGGTAAGCCTTTTAATAAATCAGCATGTTCTGCCACAGAGCCAAAATAAGTCGCAAGCAATAATTTCGCTTTCACTTGCTCAGCAAAAGTGGCGTAAACCGCTTGATAAGCGGCAATCCATTCTGCCGGTAAATCTAAGGTGAGAGCGGATTCATCAATTTGAATGTATTCCACACCTTCCGCAGCTAAAGCATTTAAGATTTCAACATAAACTGGCAGGAGTTTTACTAATAAATCAAAGCGATTAAATGCAGCACCTTTTTCTTTACCTAACCAAAGGAAAGTGAGTGGACCAACGATTGTTGGTTTAACTTGATGCCCAAGTGCTTTAGCTTCACGAATTTGAGCAACATAATGTGCTGGATTGGCTTTAAATTGTGTCTCTTTATGAAATTCAGGGACGAGATAATGGTAGTTGGTATCGAACCATTTTGTCATTTCAATGGCAAATTGTGTTTTGTTACCACGCGCCAATTGGAAATATTGATCGAGCGTTAAGTTTTGACTATCGAAACCAAAGCGAGCAGGAATCGCACCGGTTGCCACTTGTAAATCTAAAATGTGATCGTAAAGTGTAAAATCAGCTACCGCGACAAAATCAGCATTTGCCTTGGCTTGGTGTTGCCAGTTTAGTTCACGTAATCTTTTTGCAATATCTAATAAATCCGCTTCTGCAATTTCGCCACGCCAATAACGCTCTTGAGCAAATTTAAGTTCACGTTTTGCGCCTACACGCGGAAATCCTGCTAAATGAAATGTTGTCATAATTAATCCTTCTATTGTTTTGTTTGGTTTAGACGTCTAAACGTCTGTTCGAACATAGAATGCAATAGAATTTAAAATTAAACAACTTCATAATTTTCAAGTTTTAAATGAATTAAATTAATAAACAAAAAGACCACACTTTAAGATTTCTAAAAGTGCGGTCTTTTTTGTATGAGGTTTTATAGTGTTATAAGGCAGTGACGAAAGTAATCAAGCCTAGAATCACACCTGGAGCATTTGCTAATGAAATAGGCAAATCACGTTTTTCTTTTAACAAACCATAAGCCACCCATAAACTACAGTTGATTGTCGTAGCAAAAGGTTGTAACCAACCACCTTTTTGACCTGATAAATTTAGACCAATTTGTTGCAAGTAAGAAACATACATACAAACTGAAGTAAATGTTGCGACATAGCCTAAAATAGTAATAAAACGTTGATTTGTCATTTGCTCTCCTAAGTTTAACAGAATAATCCGAAACTAGATTATTAACTAAAAATTGATAATATGTGGAAATTATACAATATAATTAATTAAAAGTCAATAAATGACAAGATAGAGCAAGGATCATTTCATTTTAGTTAAGAATAAAATACATTTTATTAGAAGGGGAATAAAGAGATTAGAGAGAAAAAAGACAAAAAAATAACCGCACTTTAAAGTGCGGTTATATAGAATTCTGAACAGTTCAGTTGAGATTATTCAACACCAACCATTACAGAAGTTGCTTTGATAATCGCATATGCTTCTTTACCAACTGCTAAACCTAATTCTTTTACTGCATCGATAGAGATGGTAGAAGAAATGATGTTACCGTTACCGATATCAATGTGTACGATTGCGTTCACAGAACCAGTTTCGATTGATTTTACAGTACCTTTAAGTTGGTTTCTTGCACTAATTTTCATTTAGCATTTCCTTATGTTTAAGTTAAAAAGAGTAAACATTATATAGATAAATATGTAAGTTGAAAATACTACTTAATAGGTGATAAACCTTTTAAGATTTGCTCAGCATTTTCTTTGCTTAATGCATAACCGTAATTAATCTATTTGATAAAATTTAAGTAAAAAATAACCGCACTTTATCGCGCGGTCACGTTATTCTATAAGCATTTAGCTGGTTTTGGCAGACCAGCCAATTTAGTTGCTTGTTTAGCTGGTCCGTCAGGGAAGAGCCGTTGCAAATAGCGGCTATTACCTTTGTCGGCACCTAGTTTTTCTGACATTGCTTTTACCAGCATTCTAATCGCAGGGGAGGTGTTATACTCTTGATAGAAATCACGCACAAAGTAAATCACTTCCCAATGAGCGTCTGTCAGTTCTACATCTTCTAGCTGAGCGATGTGTTTTGCTACATCCTCATTCCAATCAGCAATATTAAGTAAATAGCCAAAGGAGTCGGTTTCGATTTGTTTTCCTTGTACGGTAATCATATTAATTCACTTCTTTAAAGCTGATCATCTCATTATCGGAATAGTCAGACGCATCTTCATCATCAAATTTCATTGGTTCGATACGTTCTTCATCAAATGCGGTATCCCCTTCAATGCCATCAAGTGATTGGCCATGTTTAATGCCTTTGAAATCGAAGAGTTTTGGGTCACATAAGTGTGACAACGTAATGTTTTGCATCGCACTAAACATGGTTTCTAAGCGACCTGGATATTGACGGTCCCAAGTATTCAGCATTTCTTTCACGACTTGACGTTGTAAATTAGGTTGAGAACCACATAAATTACAAGGGATAATTGGGAATTCTTTGGCTACGGCATATTTTTCAATATCTTTTTCTTTACAATAAGCTAATGGACGAATCACAATTTGTTTGCCGTCATCAGAAATTAATTTCGGTGGCATCGATTTTAGTTTCCCACCGTAGAACATATTCAGGAACAGGGTAGCCAGCATATCGTCACGATGGTGTCCAAGTGCAATTTTTGTTGCGCCAAGTTCGGTTGCTGTACGGTATAAAATACCACGGCGTAGGCGAGAGCAGAGAGAGCACGTTGTTTTACCTTCTGGGATTTTCTCTTTTACGATGCCATAAGTATTTTCTTCAACGATTTTATAATCCACACCAATACTTTGCAGATATTCAGGCAAAACATGCTCCGGAAAACCTGGCTGTTTTTGGTCTAAATTGACGGCTACGATATCAAATTTAATCGGTGCGCTTTGTTGTAAATTCAACAAAATATCAAGAAGTGTATAGCTGTCTTTACCACCAGAAAGACAAACCATCACTTTATCACCATCTTCAATCATGCCAAAATCAGCAATTGCGTTGCCAACATTACGGCGAAGACGTTTTTGCAATTTATTGAAATTATAAGTCTGTTTTTTATCTTGGTTTTGTTCTGTCATATTGATTAACTTATAGCTAATAAAAAAGCCCTGAATCAACTTCAGAGCTTATAAATTCTGTGCTGCTTAGAATTATTTTTAACAAAAAATAAATTTTAGTTTTCAGCGCTAGTTACTCTAAAAAGGATTAAATTAATTCTCCTCATTTCTGGTATTATATCACAGAAGTAATGAGTGCCAATGTTGAGACGAGATGCTTTTGACGTTAATGTTTAGTTTTTCTTTAGGATAGTCCTTAGCTTTCAACTTCTTTTTTCGATAAAAAATGAGAGCGATGATATATGCCTGTGATCAAGTGTAGTGCATGTATATCCGAATTAGATACATTGATTGAGCGTTCAGATTGATTTATGCTTGAAAAACGATACTCACTATCTCTCTGATAATCAAAAGTCTTTATAGCATAATCACCACTTTTTAAAATAAGCAATATGTCGTCACCGCTATCAACTGTCATATTTGGTTCAATCAGGATAAACTCACCACTTTTTATGCGTGGTTCAGCAGTTGCTCCCTTTACCTTAAGAGCGTAAGCATTAGGATCTCGGCTTTCAACTGCTATGAAACCTGTTTGTTCTTCTGTTAATGTCAAAGTGCCATCTTTTTCCATTATAACATCACCTATTACTGGAATTAGTTTCGCCTCAGGTTTAGTCATACGTTTGAGCTGCTTACTATCAATTTTCTCTAGTGAGCCATCAGAATATAGCAGAACAGCATCTTGTCCGATAAGTTCTAGCATCTTTGGCACATTAAGGAAGTTAGTTTCTCTGGTTTGATTTAGCCAGTGACCAACTGCACCAACTGATACTCCTAGATATTTTGCTAAATTAGCTCTAGAAATTCCAGCTCTCTTAAGCTCATCATTAATAAAATAAGTCCATTTCTTTTTCATTTTAGTTAGTACCATCCATATTCATAGCTATCGACTTATATTATAACAATTTGTAAAAAATCATCATAACTACACATGTTGCATAATTGGGGCGTAAAACACATAAAAATAGAATACAGAATAGAAAAAACTTAGAATTGGGACTGGTATAGATTTAAGTTATTAATTTTATACATTAAAATCAAAAACAAAAATCCCTGTCAAGCTGACAGGGATTTATAATTGGTGCCTGAGGTCGGACTCGAACCGACACAGTTATTCACCGGCGGATTTTGAATCCGCTGCGTCTACCAATTTCGCCACTCAGGCATTTGGGCTGTTCTGAATTATACGTTTATCTTACTTCGTTGCAAGTAAAATTTCATTAAAAAGGTGTGGTTGTTTTAAATTTCATCAACTTGTATTCAAAGATAAAAGGGAAGTTTAA
>CAJMMG010000002.1:0-123677 GCA_905214375.1 uncultured bacterium
ACTTGAAATTCCAAAACCGTCGTCCAGACTACATCAAAGAATTCTGGAACGTAGTGAACTGGGATTTCGTTGCAGAGCGTTTAGCTAAAAAATTAGCAAACTGCGGATGTTCAGCTAAATAATCGTTTCTCAAAATGTAAAAAATCGCCTTTATTAGGCGATTTTTTTATTGCTTAAATCCAGCGTCTGACTTTTTTCTTGTAAGCTAAATAAGACTCACCAAACTTCTTCTCTAGCCAATATTCTTCAGGTTTAATTTGCCATTGTGTGATGAGATAAACAAAAAGAAAAACACCGATAAAACTGACCGCACTTTGCAAATAAACCGCCCATGCCACTAACAAACCCGCTAAGCTTAAATACATGGGATTACGGCTAAAACGATAAATACCATTTGCCACAAACACATCACTTTTTTCTAAGTGAATTGGATTGATATTCGCTTTACTTTTATAGAATTGCCAAAGGCTGAAAAAAGCAGCAAAGGAAGAAATCAATACGATCAAATAAGCAAAAAGCACATTGGTTGATAACGGATAAGGATTGGGCAAATATGCCATACTAAGTGCGCAACCAATAAAAATAACGGGAGGCGGCACTATCGGTTTCTGAATCATCAGATCAAAAATCCAATAAAAAAGCCCGAGCAATTCGGGCTAATTAAAATATTACAGATTATTTAATTTCATCTGCGCCATTTGTTTCTCTAACGGGTTACCGTTTTTCTGTGCATTCTCAAAGCTTGATTTAGCACCATTCACATCGCCTTTTGCGACTTGAATATCACCCGCTAAAAGATCTTTACGCGCACTAAAGCCTTGGCTTTTCACTTGATTTAGACTTGCTAATGCGGCATCAAATTGACCTTGCTGGAATTGCACGGCAGACAAACGAAGTGCTGCAAGAGACGTTAAGATATCATCTTGTGATTGAGCAATCGCTTGTTTCAAGCTGTTTTCAGCAGAGGCGTAATCTTGTTTTGCAACAAAACCTTTTGCTTCATCTAATAAACTAAATACCGCATAGCTGGTTTTATCATGTGCTTTCACAAATTCAGCCACTTTAGCTTGCTGTGCTGCCGCATCTTTGTTTGTGGTATAAACTAACGCATCATATTCAGCAGACGCTTGCATGATTTGATTGGCTTGATAAGACTGCCAATAACGCCAGCCCAACATCCCGCCTACACCAAGAATAAAAGCGGCAATAATGGTTTTGCCATTGTCTTTCCACCATTCTTTTAACTGGTTCAGTTCTTGTTCTTCTTCAATGGTATATGCCATTTTCCTATCCTTCTAAAATTAAAATTGGGCTTTCACGTGTTCAATCAAATTGTCCACATCAATGGTTTGCTGCTCTGCCGCGCCAAGTAAGTGTTTTACCACAACTTGATTATTTTGTACTTCACTTTCGCCAAGCACAAGAGCCAGAGTCGCACCAGACTTATCTGCGCGCTTAAATTGTTTTTTAAAGTTACCGCCGCTGCAATGCAACATTGTACTTAAGTGCGGTAATTCTGAGCGAAGTTTTTCAGCGAGTTGGAATGCGGCTAATGTTGTACCTTCACCTTGATAAACAACGTAAATATCTACCGCACTTTTTACCGGAATCGATTTATTCACTTCTTGAACGAGCAGCACTAAACGCTCTAAGCCCATTGCGAAACCAATACCACTTGTTGCGTGGCCACCAAGTTGTTCAACTAAGCCGTCATAGCGTCCACCACCACATACAGTACCTTGCGCACCTAATGCTGATGTCACCCATTCAAATACGGTTTTATTATAATAATCTAAACCACGAACCAATTTTGGATTAATTTCATATTGAATACCAACCGCATCTAATAGACCGCATAACTGCGCAAAATGCTCGCGACTTTCATCATCTAAATAATCCAATAATTTTGGCGCGCCGTCCAATACATCTTGTAATGCTTGATTTTTAGTATCCAAAATACGTAATGGATTTTTTACAAGACGTTCTTTCTCTTCTTCGCTCATTAAATCTTGGTGATTTTCTAAGAAAGCCACTAATGCAGAACGATAGTTTGCACGTGCTTCTAATGAACCAATCGAATTTAATTGAAGAAAAACATGTTGATCAATACCTAACGCTTTCCACAAACGAGCCGTTAAAATAATTAACTCTGCATCAATTTCAGGGGTTGCGATACCAAATACTTCGACACCCGCTTGATGGAATTGACGGTAACGACCTTTTTGTGGACGTTCATGGCGGAACATTGGTCCCATATACCATAAACGTTGTTCATTGTTGTAAATCCAACCATGTTCAATCGCAGCACGCACGCACCCTGCAGTACCTTCTGGACGAAGTGTTAATTGTTCATCATTATCCCAGAATGTGTACATTTCTTTTGAGACAACATCTGTGACTTCACCAATTGCACGAGCAAATAATGGCGTACTTTCCACGATTGGCATACGCACTTCTGAATAGCCGTAGCTGCTTAAAATTTGGCGAACCTGCCCTTCAATCCATTGCCAAAGTGGAGATTCAGTTGGGGAACAGTCATTCATTCCACGAATTGCTTGAATATTTTTTGCCACGAGTTTTCCTTAAATAATTCGATTTTTTGGATCTTGTTGTGCAACTTTGGCACGAATTTTTGCTTCTAATTGGTCAATAATCGCGTCGTTATCAAAACGTTCTTTTTGACGCTCACCATCTAAATAATAGCCACTTTTCTTATTACCACCGGTAACACCTAGGTCTGACACTAATGCTTCACCCGGGCCATTTACCACACAACCGATAATAGACACATCCATTGGGGTGATAATATCTTCTAAACGTTGTTCCAGTGCATTCACGGTGCCGATCACATCAAACTCTTGACGTGAGCAAGTTGGGCAAGCAATAAAGTTAATCCCGCGAGAACGAATACGTAACGATTTCAAAATATCAAAACCAACTTTGATTTCTTCTACAGGATCGGCGGCTAAAGAGACACGCAAGGTATCACCAATGCCTTCGGCTAATAACATACCTAAACCAATTGCAGATTTCACTGCTCCTGCACGTGCACCGCCCGCTTCCGTAATGCCTAAATGCAACGGCTGTTTAATGGCTTTTGCCAGTAAACGGTAAGATTCCACTGCAAGGAAAACATCGGATGCTTTTACGCTCACTTTGAATTGATCGAAGTTTAAACGTTCCAAGATCTCAACATGACGTAACGCTGATTCTAACAAGGCTTCTGGTGTCGGTTCACCATATTTCTCTTGAATATCTTTTTCTAATGAGCCAGCATTAACACCAATACGGATCGGGATATTTTTATCACGTGCGCAATCCACCACAGCTCGAATACGATCTTCACGACCAATATTGCCTGGATTAATACGTAAGCAATCCACCCCATATTCAGCCACTTTTAACGCAATGCGATAGTCAAAATGAATATCTGCCACTAATGGCACATTCACTTGCTGTTTAATGATTTTAAACGCTTCGGCGGCATCCATGGTGGGAACAGAAACACGCACAATATCTGCACCGACACGTTCCAAAGATTTAATCTGTGCAACGGTCGCTTCAACATCAGTTGTGCGAGTATTTGTCATGGATTGTACGGCAATCGGCGCATCACCACCGATTGGTACATTGCCCACATAAATTTTTGTCGATTCACGACGTTTGATAGTAGGTTTTACTGCTGACATTCTTTCGTAAATTATTCGTTAAGGTTTTGGTAATTTAAATTTAGCCACACGGCCATCAACGGTAAGCGGATACGCTTCGCCTTTATAAATGATACGAACGTTACCCGGCGCACCAATAATCAATGCATAGTCATTACCATTAAAGGTTAAGACTTCGCCTTGTTTATATTCTTTTTGCGCTAATACTTTACGGTTTTGATCTTTCACACTAATCCAGCTTGAATTCTTTGTGATCTCAATAACGAGATCGCCTTTCGCTGTGGTTGGTGCTTCAGAAATAGCGGGGGTTTCAACCGCACTTTGTGTATCTGGCACGGTTTTCTCTGTTGTTGGTTCTGTGTTAGGTAACGTTTGTTCCACAACAGGTGCTTGCGCTTGTTCAACGGTAGGTGCTGAAGTTGCTGCGGTTGAAACTTCTGCGTTTACTGTTTGAGCTTGATTTTCTTGAGTATTTGAAACAGCGGGTTCAGCAGTGGCATTATTTGTTGTTTCCGCTACTGGCGTAGTTCCATTGTTTGACACCGCAGGCTGACTATTTACTGTTACTGGAATTTCATTTGAATGAGTAACCGGCACCTCTGCTTTTTTTTCTTTTTCAACGTAGGTTTGCACTAAATTATCACGTTCTTCGTTTGATTTTTGATAATTCTGCCACCACCATAAGCCTGTCATTCCAACAGCCGCGAGTAAAATAATGGTTGTAAGTGTGCCGACCCAGCGACTATGAGAAGAGTATTGGTTTACTGAACGCGTCGCGCGTGCATTTTTACCTAAATCGTTTTTGTATGCTTCACCAAAGGTTAAATGCGCCCATTCGCTCTCAGGAATACGTAAAAATTTTGTATAACTACGCACATACCCTTTCATAAAAGTTGATGGCACATTTTTTTGGACAAATTCATTATTTTCTAATTTTTCCAAAATACTTGGGCGCAAAGAAATCGCCTTTGCCGCATCTTCCAGAGAAAGATTTAACGCTTCGCGAGCTTGACGAAGTTTCTCCCCAAAGGAGATGTCTGTTTTTTCGGTTTGTTCAAGGATTGTATTCATAGGTATAAAATAAAGAAATAGCAATAAAAAACTAAATGCTAAATTCTAAAGTCGAAAGGGGCTTTTGGCAATGATTATTTGAGTGAACGGAGCTTTTCCGCTCTAGAAGGATCAACTTGACGCAATTTATCCAATGCCTGTTGATAAACATCGGTTTGTTTTCCGGCGAAAGCACAAAGCGCCATGTTTTCGTAAGTATCGGCCTGATGGTAATAATTCGGCGCAGCGAGTGCCGCATTAAATTGTGAATAAGCTTGTTCAAACTCACCTTGCCCACATAAAAAAGCACCGAAGTTGTTATACACATCGCCTTGCTTATCATCTAACTTAATCGCCTGTAAATAAGCTTGCTTCGCTTTTTCCGTATCGCCTTGTAATTGATAAAAATGCGCAAGTGCCGAGTGCACAAGATAATAGCGGTCATCATGTTCAAAGGCTTTATCTAAATTAAGTTTTGCTTGAACAAAATCCTCTTGTTGCAGATAGCCTAATGCCAATTCAACGCGCGCTTTTGCTGCTTGTTGTTTATTAAAATCAACAGAAGACTGAGAGACGCAAGCAGAAAAAACAAAAGGAAAAATGACCGCACTTAGAATGTTAATTGGGATTAATTTCATCTTATCACTCCTCTCTCTTATCACTCTTATCCGGGCAGTTTTCCCTTTACAAGTATTGCGATATTTAGCTTAGTTAACAGCTTTCACGTCAATACCTTCACCAAACTTACGCTTCATTGCTGTACGTTTGGTTCGGTCGATGACATCCCCCGCCAACTGACCACAAGCCGCATCAATATCATCACCTCGGGTTTTGCGTACAATCACTGTAAAACCGTATTCCATTAATGTTTTTTGGAAGCGATCGACACGGCTATTTGAGCTTTTACCATAAGGCGCTTCTGGGAACGGGTTCCATGGGATCAAGTTAATTTTACATGGCGTATTTTTCAATACTTGAGCTAATTGATGTGCATGCTCTGTGCCATCATTCACGTGATCTAATAACACATATTCAATTGTCACTTTGCCATGGTTAGCATTCGATACTTCTAAGTATCTGTGCACTGAATCCATCAACATTTTGATGTTATATTTTTTATTGATCGGCATAATTTCATCACGCAATTCATCGTTCGGTGCGTGAAGTGAAATCGCTAATGCCACATCAATCTTATCACGTAACATATCGAGCGCAGGCACAACACCTGAAGTGGATAACGTCACGCGTCGTTTAGATAATCCATACGCGAAATCATCCAGCATAATTTCCATCGCGGGTACAACATTAGCCACATTTAGTAATGGCTCGCCCATCCCCATCATCACCACATTAGTAATCGGACGAACACCCGTTACACCAAAATTACCGATAATTTTTGATGCACGCCAAACCTGACCGATAATTTCAGACACCGTTAAATTACGGTTAAAGCCTTGTTGTGCTGTTGAACAGAAAGTACAAGCTAAGGCACAGCCTACTTGCGAAGAGACACAAAGTGTTGCGCGATCCGCTTCTGGAATATAGACCGTTTCAACTTGTTGTTCGCCAACCTGCATTGCCCATTTAATCGTGCCATCCGCAGAACGTTGTTCAACCGCAACTTCTGGCGCTTTAATTTCAGCGACCGCTTTTAATTTTTCTCGTAATTTTTTATTAATATTGGTCATATTGTCGAAGTTATCTTCGCCAAAATGATAAATCCATTTCACTAATTGATCCGCACGAAATGGTTTCTCGCCTAATTCCGCAAAAAACTCACGCATCTGCTGACGCGTTAAATCCATTAAATTAATCTTTTTGTTGGTATTCGTTTCAGATGAAAGGGGTTGTTCTAACATAAAGCCTCGTTATTACACATTACGGCGATGATGTTACTCAGAATTGAGCAACAAAAAATTCGCATATTAAAAATGAGCCGAGATTTTACAGATTTACCGACGGATAAGCTAGCAGATTTAAAAAACAACGAAAAATTTAACCGCACTTCTGTGCGATCGGCATCGCAAAAATCAAAAAAATGAAAGAAAAAAGTGCGGTTAAAAAAACTTCAAATTTTTTCTCTTTAACACATCCCAAACCCCTACAAAAACTGATAGAATATGCACTTCGTTTTATTCTCTGAGTTAGCTATATTGAAGATATGTTAAAAAAAGTTCTTTCTGTATTGTGTTTAGTGCCCGCAGTCGCGACGGCACAATCTTATATCGTATATGATTTCACTCATGATAGAGTCCTAGAAAGTAGCTCACCAAATCATGTGCAACCTATCGCATCTGTCACCAAGTTAATGACGGCAAATGTGTTTCTTGAAAATAATCGAAACGCAAACTGTACTGCATCGATTACTGACGATGATTTCGATTACATCAAAGGCACTCATACAAAATTACCTAAATATACGCCGATTTCTTGTAATGAATTGTTAAAAGCAATGCTCGTTCATTCTGATAACTATGCTGCTCATGCACTTTCTCGTTCTGCAGGCATGAGCCGCTTACAATTCATCCAAAAAATGAATGAAAAAGCTCGAGAATTAGGCATGCGCTCTACTCGCTTTTCAGATAGCTCAGGTTTATCTGACAGTAACATTTCAAGTGCAATGGATTTAGTCAAGCTAGCCAAATACTCGCTTAATAAAGCACAAATCAAAAACCTTTCTAATATGCCGAGTGCCTTCATTCAAGCGGGTGGACGTAGTGTTTTCGTCAAAAACACCAATAAATTAGTGCGTGAAGAAGTCTTCGATGCGGCAATTAATAAAACCGGCTACATTCGCGAATCTGGTTATAATTTAGTTTTCGTGAATAAAAATCCATGTAATCACTCGACCATCGGTGTGATTAGTTTAAATAACCATTCGTCCGCATTTCGTAGCAACTTTACGAAAGGAAAACTGGAACAATATGGTTGTACTGCTGGACGTAGCATGCAAAACTTTACCGTTGATGAAGCCCAATATGAAGAAGCCTATGATGAAAGCGGCATGGATCGTCTAATCCAACAAGTTGGTGGTTAATTGTTTCAAAAAAGAGCGGTCAATTTTGCACAAAATTTTCCGCTTTTTAATTTTAATCACCTATCGATTTGATAATTATTTTCATTTAAAAAGCTTGTAAAAAATGATATTATTATGCAGAATGCTAATTCATCATTATTTTTAAGGAGATCTCATGAAGCATTTATTTAAAAGCCTATCTGTTATCGCTCTAGGTTTAGCAGCTTTACAAGCCGAAGCGAAATTTAAAGTGGTGACCACATTTACGGTTATTCAGGATATCGCACAAAATGTTGCGGGCGATGCCGCGACGGTGGAATCTATCACCAAACCTGGTGCAGAAATTCACGAGTATGAACCGACCCCTAAAGATATTGTAAAAGCTCAATCTGCTGATTTAATTTTATGGAACGGATTAAATTTAGAGCGTTGGTTTGAGCGTTTCTTCCAAAATATCAAAGATAAACCAGCCGTTGTGGTAACCGAAGGCGTCACGCCACTTTCTATTTATGAAGGCCCTTATAAAGATGCACCTAACCCACACGCTTGGATGTCGCCATCTAATGCGTTGATTTATGTCGAAAATATCAAAAATGCATTAGTTAAATACGATCCGCAAAATGCTGATACTTATCAAAAAAATGCAGCGGCGTATGCAGAAAAAATCAAACAACTCGATAAACCTTTACGTGAAAAACTCGCACAAATTCCTGCAGATCAACGTTGGTTAGTGACCAGTGAAGGTGCCTTTAGTTATTTAGCGAAAGATTACGATCTCAAAGAAGGCTATTTATGGCCAATTAACGCTGAACAACAAGGTACGCCTCAACAAGTACGTAAACTTATCGATTTGGTGAAAAAAAATCATATTCCAGTGGTATTTAGTGAAAGTACCGTGTCAGCCAAACCTGCTCAACAGGTAGCAAAAGAAAGTGGAGCCAAATATGGTGGAGTGCTTTATGTCGATTCCCTTTCTGCTGCTGATGGCCCTGTACCGACTTATATCGATTTGCTCAATGTCACTGTATCCACCATCGTGAAAGGATTTGAAAAATAATGACCGCACTTTCCGCTTCAATTTCCGTTAATGATGTAACCATGCGTTACAACAACGGGCACACTGCAATTTATGATGTTTCCTTTGCATTACAAGGGGGAACAATCTGTGCCCTTGTCGGCGTAAATGGGAGCGGAAAATCAACGCTATTCAAAAGCATCATGGGGTTAATCAAACCACAGCAAGGCAATATTGCGCTTTGTGGTTTGCCAATTAATCGAGCGTTGAAACAAAATTTGGTCGCCTATGTGCCGCAAGCGGAAGAAGTCGATTGGCAATTTCCAGTCTCCGTTTATGATGTTGTCATGATGGGGCGTTATGGCTATATGAACTTTTTGCGTATTCCAAAAGCGGAAGATAAACAAAAAGTGCTCGAAGCGATGCAACGAGTAAACATCGAGCATTTAGCTGAACGACAAATCGGCGAGCTTTCTGGTGGACAGAAAAAACGCGTTTTTTTGGCTCGAGCATTAGCACAACAAAGTAAGATTATCTTACTCGATGAGCCTTTTACAGGTGTGGATGTTAAAACTGAAAATGCTATTGTGGAACTCCTTCGCCAATTACGTGCTGAAGGCCATTTAATTTTAGTTTCTACCCACAACTTGGGTTCTGTACCAGACTTCTGTGACCAAGTGGTGATGATTAACCGTACTGTGATTGCTGCTGGTAAAACAGAAGATACATTCAATCAGCATAATTTGGAAAAAGTCTTTGGTGGTGTATTACGACACGTCAAATTATTAGGTGAAGATCTGCATAATGATGAAGATAAACGTGCTGTCACCGTGCTTACGGATGATGAACGTCCCGTTGTCTTCTATGGTGAAACCAAAAATGATCCGCCAGCAACGGCTGTAAAATCCTGTCGTCTGCCTCCGTCTGACAAGGAATAAGTCATGCTTGAATATTTACTGGAACCTTTCTCCTATGAATATATGCAAAAAGCCATGTGGATAAGTGCCGCAGTCGGTGGCATTTGTGCCTTTCTTTCTGCCTATTTAATGTTGAAAGGTTGGTCATTAATTGGTGATGCACTCTCTCATTCCGTGGTGCCAGGTGTGGCGATAGCTTATGCCTTGTCACTCCCCTATGCTTTAGGTGCTTTTTTTGCCGGCATTTTGGCCGCACTTTCCATTTTATGGATCAAATCCATTTCTAAACTCAAAGAAGATGCCGTTATTGGCTTTATTTTCAGTACCTTTTTTGCCTTGGGATTGTTGATTATTTCCCTTAATCCAACCTCAATAAATGTGCAAAATATTATTCTCGGTAATATCCTCGGGATTGCCGATGAAGATATTTATCAAGTAGCCATCATTATGTTGATTTGCTTGGTCTTATTGCTTATTTTTTGGAAGGATCTGTTACTGATTTTCTTTGATGAAACACAAGCAATTACAGTTGGACTTTCACCACTGTTTTACAAAGTCCTCTTTTTTACACTCTTGAGTGCTTGTGTCGTTGCGGCATTACAAACTGTCGGGGCGATTTTAGTGATTGCGATGGTAATCACACCAGGCGCAACCGCCTATTTACTTACTGACAAGTTCAAAACTCTTATCAAAATTGCCGTAGCATTAGGCGCAATCACTGGTTTCGTCGGTGTCTATTTAAGCTATTATCTGGATGGCGCAACAGGTGGTGTCATCGTAACATTACAAACCATGTTATTTTTATTAGCTTTTCTATTCTCGCCAAAATACGGATTAATGACTCAAAAACGACGTAAGGCGGTGGCCCATGAGTGAAATATTCGCCATTTTCGTTGAGCCATTTCAATTTGCCTTCATGCAAAATGCGCTACTCACGGCATTAGTGGTTGCCGTCATCTGTGCACTACTCTCTTGCTATTTGGTGTTGAAAGGATGGTCATTGATGGGGGATGCCATTTCTCATGCTGTCCTACCTGGCATTGTATTAGCTTTTCTAGCGGGTATTCCATTAGTGCTTGGCGCCTTTGTCTCAGGTATTGCCTGCGCCTTAGGGGTAGGGTATTTAAAAGAAAACAGCCGTATCAAAGAAGATACTGCAATGGGGATTGTATTTTCTGGCATGTTTGCCATTGGTTTGGTGTTGTTCACTAAAATCCAAACCTCACAACATCTCACACACATCTTATTCGGTAACGTATTGGGTGTAAGCCGACAAGAGCTGATTCAAACGGCAATCATCGCCTTAATCATTTTTATTTTACTTGGATTAAAGCGTCGTGATTTTCTGCTTTATTGCTTTGATCCTAGCCATGCTCGCGTTGCAGGTCTCTCACCTAAATTATTGCATTATGGCTTACTCACATTACTCGCGCTCACTATTGTGAGTACGATGCAAGTCGTTGGGGTGATTTTGGTTGTGGCGATGCTAATTGCACCAGGCATCACCGCGCTAACCCTAACAAATCGCTTCGATAAGATGCTTGTTATCGCTATTATCAGTGCTGTAACTGCAAGCCTACTAGGCGTCCTACTTAGCTATCATTTTGATGCGTCCACTGGTGCATGCATTATTTTGTTACAAGCTTTATTTTTCTTAATTGCCCTGGTTTATAGCAAAATAAAAGTGCGATTAAATTTTTAAATAAAAAAGCTAACAGAGATGTTAGCTTTTTTATTAGGAATTGAGTTTCAGCAATGTCAGTACTTCATAATGCGCTGTATGCGGAAACATATCAAATAATTGAATTTGAGTAAGTTTATAATTGGTTAGATGCTGCAAATCTTTTCCCATGGAAATCGCGTTACAGCTGGAATAAAGAATAAAGTGCGGTTGCATTTCATTGAGAAATTCAGCGAGTTCCTTTCCGATACCTCGACGAGGTGGGTTGACGATCACCAAATCTGGTTTATTTTCATCTTGTGCTAAAGCAAAATTAGCCGCATCCAATGATTGAAATTTAACGTTGTTTAGCCCTAACACTTGAGCGGATTGAGTCGCTGCTTGAATAGCGGATGGCGAAATTTCAATTCCTGTCAATTCCACTTCTTGTTGATGTTTATCCTGTAAAGCTTTAGCGCAATGAAGCCCAAAACCACCTACACCACAAAAGAGATCCCAAAGTTTAGTAATGGGCAAATCTTGTATCCAATCTTGTGCCGTTGCATATAACCCTTGTGCGACAAGTGGATTTGTTTGGAAGAAACCTTGAGGACGAATAAACAGCGGAATACCATTAAAACTTTCTAATAAGGTGTGCTGGTCAGCCAAGAAGATTTCTTTCTCGCCTTCTAAGATCGCCGCATGTTGAGGTTGGATATTCACACTCACCACTTCAAGCTGTGGCAATTTTTCCAATAAGCCTGCAAATTCACGTTGAATTAACGGCAATTTAGTTTCTGAACGTAATACAAAACGCAACATCAATTTTTTTGTATGTTGGCTTTCTGTGAGCAGAATATATTTGAGCTCACCTTTTTGTTTAGCCACGTTATAAGGGACTAAACCAGCGCGTCCAATAAAATCTTTTAGAATCGGAAAGAGTTCAGCAAAGTGTTGCGGATAAAGTGGGCAATCACATAAATCCACCGCACTTTGTGGATCATTCGGGTCTTGTAAAATACCTAGAATGGGACGTTCCACCGCGCCACTTACAACCATCTTCGCTTTATTACGAAAAGCAGACTCGGAGGAATAAAAAGGCGGATGCCAAATTAAATCATCACAATCTAATTTGGCAAGTTGTTGTTTAAGATGCTCTTCTTTCTTGGCGAGTTGCTGCTCATAAGGCATTTCAAGCCATTGACAAGAACGGCAATCGCCTTTTTGATAATGATGGCAATCAATCATTTAGAAGCAAGCCATTCTTGTTGAAGTGCGGTCAGTTTTTGATGATTTTCAATCCAACGTGAAGTTTTGGTGAGTTCTGACCAATCAAAGGATTTTTGTTTAAAGAGTGATCTCAAACGTTCTTGGCGTGCTACAAAATGCTCTGTGGTTTCCTCTAACTTCAGATTATCAAGCACTTGAATGACACCTTCACGTTCATTACAAAGCAATAATAAGTCACAACCAGCATTCAAGGCTTTTTCACTGCGAGCCACAAAATCGCCCATAAAACCTGCGCCCTTCATGCCTAAATCATCAGAGAAAATCGCCCCTTGGAAGCCCAACTGTTTACGCAAGATTTCTTTCAACCAATAACTCGAACCACTTGCTGGCTGGCTATCACATTGTGTATAAATCACGTGAGCCGGCATAATTGCATCAAGCTTAGTCTGTTGAATTAATTGCTGGAATGGCAAAATATCATGATTAAAAATCACTTCTTTTGCTCGCTCATCATAAGGCGTTTCAAGATGAGAATCAGCTAAAACATGACCATGCCCAGGGAAATGTTTTCCTGTTGTTGCCATGCCTGCTTGGTGCATACCATCAATAAAAGCAGCCGCCAAATTGACCGCACTTTTTACATCACAGCCAAAACTACGATCGCCAATCGCACGACATTCATGCCCCAAATCCAACACCGGAGCAAAACTCAAATCAATATCTAGCGCCACCATTTCAGCCGCCATTTGCCAACCCGCTTCTTTTGCTATTTGTTGCTGCTGAGTTGAATCCTTAACTAATGCCGCAAAAGCTTGCATCGCGGGGAGCTGAGTGAAACCTTCACGGAAACGTTGTACGCGACCACCTTCTTGATCGACCGTGATCAATAAAGGCTTTTTCACTCGTTGACGAATGGATTTAATTAGCGCTTGAACTTGCTGACGATCATAAAAATTGCGGGTAAATAAAATCAAACCGGCAACTAAAGGATGTTCCAGTAATTCAACTTCTTCTTGTTTGAGCTCATGACCTTCAAGGTCAATTAATAATGTGGACATAACCCTATTGTAAGTAAAGACGATAATTGCTACTTTCTGTGCTTGGTTTTGGTAGTTCAAACACTTTCTTTTCTTGTGGTTGCAATAAAATATTGCCTGATTGGCTTTCTTGCTGATTTGGCCAAACTTGCGTTACACCTTGTGTGTTATACCAATAAAGATGGTAAAGCACATTGAGCTGTTGCGTAGTTTTATTTTTTAAAGCCGCGGTATTATCCGACAAATCGACATCTAAAGCCGGTGCTAAATTTGCCGCCATATTTAAAATTGGCTTATTGGTTCCCACAATATTTGGTGCAGATGAACAAGCCGTTAAAAATAATACCGTTGCTGTAATTAGGATCTTTTTCATTATTTCGCCAACATTCCACCTAAAGGTTCACCACCAACAAGATGCATATGGATATGGAATACTTCTTGTCCACCGTGTTTGTTACAATTCACAATCAAACGATAACCGTCTTCGGCAATGCCTTCTTCTTTAGCAATTTTAGCCGCGACAGTAAATAAGCGACCCAAGGTAACTTCATCTTGTTCCGTCACATCATTAACCGTTGGAATGACTTTATTTGGGATAATCAAAATATGGGTTTTCGCTTGAGGTGAAATATCACGGAATGCGGTCACTAATTCATCTTGATAAACAATATTGGCAGGGATTTCTTTGCGAATAATTTTGCTGAAAATGGTTTCTTGAGCCATAGTCTTCTCCTTGTTTTATATAAAAAAGTGCGGTCAAAATTTACCGCACTTTGCTTTTATTTTCCATCAGAAATTGATGATGAATGACATTTCAATCGGCTTAGTGAGCCGCACCTTCTTCTGAATCATCTTGATTAATAAAGCTGGTATTAATCTCGATTTGTGCTTTTTCACGCAATGCTTGCATTAACTGTCCTTGTAATTCACCTTGACGCGCACGAACAAGTTGAGTGCTAAATTTCGCTAATTCTTGCTCATTTAAAGTAGGTTCTTCTACACGTTCAAGGGCAACCACAACCACATCACCTTTGCTGTTACGAGCAACTTGATAAGCCGCTTTGCCATCTTGTGGTTTTGCAATGGCAAATACACCTTCATAAAGCACCGGATCTTTATTATCCACTAACGTAAAGGTTTGTGGTTCACTAAAACTAATACCTGCTGGTAATTTGGTAGGATCAGTTGATAGTGCTTTAACCGCTTGCTCTGCTTTTTCAGCTAATACTTTATCGGCTTTTTCACGTTTTAAGAATTGCTCAATCGTTGATTTTGCTTCATCAAGGCTTTGTAAACCTTCATCTTTGTGATCTACGACACGTACCACAACAAATTCATTTTCACCAACCGTTAATGGCTCAGAATTTGCGCCGCCGTTTGCAATATCTGATTCAAAAATGGCAGAAGTCACATTTGGGAAATTTAATGCCGCAGGGACATTATTTTTACCGAAATAATCTGTTTCTTCCACTTTCGCGCCTGCTGCTTCTGCTACCGCAGCTAAAGAATCACTGCTTTCTGCTGCTTTTTCACGAACCGCTTTTTCTACTGCTTGGAAGCGGCTTTCTGCTAAGTTTTTACGCACAGTATCCGCAATTTGTTCTTTCACTTCTTCTAAAGTACGTTCTTTACGATCTTGCACTAAAATAATATGGTAAGCCCCATCCACATTAACCGGTGTGCTGTATTGACCAACATTTAACAATAATGCTGCATCTTCAAAGTTTTTCGGTAATTCGTTGTCTTTTACCCAACCTAATTCACCGCCTTGAGCACCAGAAAGTTTATCAATGGATTTTGTTTTTGCTAACTCAGCAAAATCAGCGCCTTTTTTCAGTTCTTGATAAACGGCATCCGCTTCTTTCTCAGTTGATAATTGAATATGTGCTAATTTTTGGCTAATGAATTGCGCTTTATTTTCTTGATAATATTGTGCAATTTGTGTTTCAGTTACTGGTTGTAATTTACCTAATGTATTTGCCGAAACGCTAATATATTGCACTTTCGCTTGTTCAGGTTGAACAAGTGACTTCGCATTCGCATCGTAATACGCTTTAATTTCTTCGTCCGTCACTTTTTGTTTTGCAATTTCATCGGCTAATGGAAGAGTTGCAAGACGAGCGATACGTTTTTGGAAAAAGACTTGTGCGTTATCTTTTACTTGAGCCGGCACAACAAATTCACTATCTGCCAAACCGTTTTGCATTTGTTCAAGTGTTAATGCATTACGTAAAATAGCCGCATAAGTATCAGATGTTAAACCATTTTGAGTCAATAATTGTTGATAGCGCGCGTTATCAAATTTACCGTTAGATTGTAAGTTAGGATCGCTTACAATCGCACGTTTGATCATCTCATCACTTACACCTAATTTTAATTCTTTCGCATATTGACGGATTAATTCTTGATCCACCAAACGTTGAATTAAATTTTGACGAAGTGCGGTCACAAATTCCACAGAGTCAGTTTTCGCTAGGAAGCTCTCGCCTTCTTGTTGAGCTCGCGCTTCAAACTCTTGGTTATAACGATTTAAGAAATCTTGTTGAGAGATAGTCTCGCCATTTACTTTTGCCGCAAAACTATCGTTGCTACTATACAGATAACCTGACATCCCACCAATCAAAAATGAAACTGGAATTAAAGCAAAGATCGCTTTTCCGATAAAGCTATGGGCGATGCCATGCATTTTTTCAATTAACATTCAATTATTACCCTTTTAAAAAAGACAAAGTTCGTAAGATTATAATCTAAAAGGCGAAAATTCGCACTTAAAAAACACCATATTCGTGTAGGATTTTCACAGCCATGACTAATAACACTAAACCGCCAAAAATCTCTGCTTTGCTTTTGAATTTTTTCCCTAAAAAATGACCGCTCTTTACACCAATAAAAGAGATGACAAAGGTGATTAAACCAATGATGAAGACAGCCAATAAAATGTCCACGGAAAGAAAAGCAAAAGAGACACCGACGGCTAACGCATCAATACTCGTTGCCACACCAAGTGTTAGCAAGTGTTTTAAACTAATCAATGAGGGAGCGGGTTCATCATCCGAGCTAAGTCCTTCTCGAATCATATTAACACCGATGAGCGCAAGCAAAACAAAGGCAATCCAATGATCCCAATTTTGAATCATCTGACTAAATTGCAGTCCGACAACATAGCCTATCGCAGGCATGATGCCTTGGAATAGCCCAAAACAGCATGCAATAGCTAATGCTTGTTTCCATCGAAAAGCGCGCATTGCTAAGCCTTTAGAGATGGAAACTGCAAAGGCATCCATCGAGAGACCAAGAGCAATGACACACAACATATGAAAAGTCATAAACTAAAGTTTATTTTCCAATACAGAAAGAACTGAAAATATTGCCGAGCAAATCATCCGAGGTAAATTGTCCCGTAATTTCACTCAGGTTAGCTTGCACTAAACGAAGTTCTTCCGCCAATAATTCACCCGCATGAAACTCGGTTAATTGGACTAACCCAATTTGCAAATGTTCGGCCGCTTTTTCTAAAGCATCAAGATGACGACGACGTGCTAAGAAGCCACCTTCCATACCGGTTTGGAAGCCCATCGCCTGTTTTAAATGCTCACGTAATAAATCTACGCCTTGATGCGTTTGAGCCGATAAACAAACGGTCGTTGTTCCATTTTCTTCTTTTAGTCCAACTGTCTCGCCGCTTAAATCTACTTTATTGCGGACAATGGTCACCGGCATATTATTTGGCAATTTTGATAAAAATTCTGACCGCACTTTTTCGATATTTTGGCTATCAGGATCGCTGCTGTCTAACATCAAAATTATACGATCAGCTTGCTCAATTTCAGTCCACGCACGCAAGATCCCGATACGTTCAACCTCATCTGTCGCTTCGCGAAGCCCTGCGGTATCAATAATATGTAAAGGCATGCCATCAATATGAATATGCTCACGCAATACATCGCGCGTCGTTCCCGCAATATCTGTCACAATAGCCGCTTCTCTGCCCGCTAAAGCATTCAGTAAACTTGATTTACCCGCATTTGGACGACCAGCAATCACCACTTTCATTCCTTCACGTAAAATCGAGCCTTGTTTCGCTTCGCTACGAACTAAATCAAGTTGATCAATAATTTCTCGTAATTTTGCTTCTATTTTACCGTCTGCCAAAAAGTCAATTTCTTCATCGGGGAAATCAATCGATGCTTCCACATAAGTACGAAGATAAATTACGGAATCCACCAACTGATTCACTTTATTAGAAAATTCACCTTGTAATGATTTTAATGCAGAACGAGCGGCTTGCTCCGAAGTCGCATCAATTAAATCCGCAATGGCTTCTGCTTGAGCTAAATCTAATTTATCGTTTAAAAAAGCTTGTTCAGAAAATTCACCTGGACGCGCAAGACGAACGCCATCAAGTTGTAAGATTCGTTTTAGCAACAAATCTAATACCACTTGTCCACCATGGCCTTGTAATTCCAATACATCTTCACCGGTAAAGGAATTCGGCGATTTAAAATAAAGCGCAATGCCTTGATCTAATACTGTACCATCAGCATCTTTAAAAGGTAGATAATCTGCCATGCGTGGTTTAGGACATTTACCTAGTACCGCTTGTGCAACCTCAACCGCTTTCGGGCCGGATACACGCAAAATACCAATACCGCCACGTCCTGGCGCTGTCGCTTGTGCGACGATTGTTTCTTTCATAAAAACTCACTAAAAATTGACCGCGCTTTTATCTGCGATTAAAAAATGAGAGGGCGTATTAATACGCCCATGAGATTATATATCAATCAATGATAGAAAAAAGGCATCTTTCGATGCCTTCTATATGTTATTTTTTACGGGTATGTAACCCTTTTTTCTCTAAACCACGGTAGATCATTTGTTGTTGTACGATAGTGATTAAGTTAGACACTAACCAGTAAAGTACTAGACCTGCCGGGAACCAGAGGAAGAAGAACATGAAGATCAACGGCATAAAGTTCATCACTTTTTGTTGCATTGGATCTGCAACTGGCGTCGGTGACATTTTTTGTAACAAGAACATTGATCCGCCCATTAAGATTGGGAGAATGTAGTAAGGGTCTTGTGCCGATAAATCTTGAATCCAACCAAAGAATGGCGCATGGCGAAGTTCAACCGCTTCCATAAACGTCCAGTATAATGCGATGAAAATTGGCATTTGGAGGATTAATGGTAAGCAACCGCCAAGTGGATTTACTTTTTCTTCTTTGTAAAGTTTCATCATTTCTTGGCTCATACGTTGGCGATCATCACCAAAACGTTCGCGCATTTCTTGCATTTTCGGTTGCAACATACGCATTTTCGCCATAGAAGTGTATTGTGCTTTTGTAAGCGGATATAAAATCGCTTTAACCACTAAGGTGACACAAATAATTGCCACACCCCAGTTAGATACAATACTTTGAATGAACGTTAATAACCAGAATAATGGTTTTGCGATGAACCATGCCCAACCGTAATCAACGGTTAAGTCTAAGTGGTTAGCCACTTCAGCCATTTTGTTTTGTAATTTTGGACCTGTCCATAATGAGCTGGTAATTGTTTCTGTTGCACCCGCTGGAACAGATACCACTGGGCCACGATAACCAATAGACGCAACGTTATTTTTGCTGTCTGTAATACTATAAAGTTGGTTATTTACATCTTGATTTGGGATCCAAGCTGATACGAAATAGTGTTGTAAAATAGCAACCCAACCTGCTTTGGTATCGATAGAAAGATTTTTATCTTTCATATCGCTGAAGCTGTATTTTTTGTAATTGGTTTCTGAAGAAGAATACGCACCACCGGTATAAGTAGGCATTGCCACGTTACCGCTGCTTTCAACTAATGTGTGTTTTAATTGGCCGTAAGGTTCAACTTCAATTGCACTACCACTTTGGTTCACAATTTCAAAGTTAACACCTACATCGTAACTATCACGTTTTAACACAAAGATTTTACGATAAGTCACACCATCTTTTTCAAATGTTAATGGCACTGAAAGTTCATTTTGACCTTCTGCTAATTTGAAATTGTCGCCAGTAACTTGATATTGTGCACGACCTGCTTTTGTATCGATCCCGTTTTTACCGATCAAGCCGCTTTGTGCAATGTAAACATGCTCGTTTGTATCTTTTAACAAGACGAAAGGTTCTTTTGAACCTAATTCTGCATCATATTTTAATAGTTCAGAACTGATTACATCACCACCTAATGTATCCACTTTCAAACGGAATACATCATTTTCTAATGTAATAATGTGACCTTTGGTTTGTGAGTCTGCCACTACTTCGGCAGATGAAGAAGAACTTGCCGGGACATCAGAAGAGGCGGCTGTTGTTTGTTCCGTGGTCTGTTGTTGAACAGGTGGATTTTTATCAAGTTGCCATTGCTGATAAACAAGGAAAGAAATAAAGAGTAGTGCAAGCACTAATAGGCTACGTCTTGAGTCCATTATTTTTTCTCATCGTTATTATTAATCTTTTTCGGCGGAACAGGATCGAATCCACCGGCGCTTAAGGGGTGACATTTTAATACACGTTTTAGCGTAAGCCAACTACCTTTTAACAATCCATGTGTTTTTAACGCCTCAATACCATAACAAGAACAGGTTGGCACAAAACGACAACGGGGCCCGATTAAAGGGCTAATCGCTACTTGATAAAACTTAATTAAAGCGATGAGGATTTTTGTGCCAAACGAATGTGACGTGCCCATAATTTATCCAAAGTTTGTAAAAACGTTTGATTATCAAGCTGACCAATGCCACGTTTCGCCACAAAGACAAAGTCACAAGAAGGCAAATTATGTTGGGATAAACGAAAACTTTCACGAACTAAACGTTTGATACGATTACGATCATGTGCTCGTTTAAGATGTTTTTTAGCCACAGTTAAACCTAAGCGTGGATGCTCAAGATTATTTTTGCGTGCGAGAATGGTAATTTCAGGGGTACTTGCTCGAAACGGTTGTTCGAAGACATTTTTGAATTGAGCGGGAGTTAACAATCGTAACTCCCGAGAGAAGTTTAGCTTAATCACTAAAAGAGGTGATTATGCAGATAAACTCTTACGACCTTTAGCACGACGACGAGCTAAAACTTGACGGCCGTTTTTAGTTGCCATACGAGCACGGAAACCGTGAGTACGGCTACGTTTTAATACAGAAGGTTGAAATGTACGTTTCATTGTAATCTACCTAAATCAAAATGGTTTACTGTTTTGATATTCAAAACACAACAAGGGTTATAAAAAATAGACCGCAATTTTAATCATAAATTGGGCTTTCGTCAAATAAGAAAAGAGAAAATTCCGAAATAATCTTCCGTTTCTTCTAAAATCGTGGGGATTATACGGATTTTGGACAAAATCTCAAGCAACCTTTTTGTCTTTTTTTGACGACCAACAGAAGATCTTTTGCCTAAATTATTGTAAAATTCTCTTCGATTTTTAACCGCACTTTTGCGGCTTTTATTTTATACGCATATAACATAAGGATAATTTATCGTGAGCCTTTCTACCCTATGGCAAGATTGCTTATCACAACTACAAGATCAGGTTTCTCCGATGGATCTCAGTACTTGGTTACGCCCACTACAAGCAGATGTCATCTCGCAAGATCAAGTGGTGTTATATGCGTCAAATATGTTTGTGAAAAGCTGGGTGGAAAATCATTATTTGGCTCAAATTCATCAGATTTGCCAAGCCCTTACTAAAAACCCGAATTTACAAATTATCGTAAAAGAAGGGGTAAAACCAGCTCCAAAAGCTGTTGAATCGTCCTCAACTCAAACAACTAATCATCAAGAAAGTGCGGTGAGTTTTCAGCAAGAATCTGATGCGCCGACTAAATTTGAATCACATCTAAATCGTAAACATTTATTTGAAAACTTTGTTGAAGGTAAATCAAACCAACTCGCCCGTGCTGTAGGTCAAAAGCTTGCTCTTGCTCCAGGTGAACCAACGGCAAACCCATTCTTTTTATATGGCGGGACAGGTTTAGGTAAAACCCACTTATTACACGCAATCGGTAATGGTATTTTAGCGAATAAACCGAATGCTCGCGTGCTTTATATTCATGCTAATAATTTTATGCAGCACATGGTAAAAGCAATGCGTGATAATAAAATGGAGCAATTCAAAAAATTCTATCGTTCTCTTGATGCATTATTAGTGGATGATATTCAATTCTTTGCTGAAAAAGAAAAAACACAAGAAGAATTTTTCCATATTTTCAATAATTTATTTGAAACTGGCCGTCAAATTATTTTGACTTCTGACCGCTATCCAAAAGAAATTGAGAAAATTGAAGAACGCCTAAAATCTCGTTTCGGCTGGGGTTTAACCACTGCGATTGAACCACCTGATTTAGAAACTCGTGTTGCGATTTTACTGAAAAAAGCTGAAGAACATCATATGGAGCTGCCAGAAGAAGTGGCATTCTTTATTGCCCAACGCTTACGCACCAATGTTCGTGAATTAGAAGGTGCATTAAACCGTGTGAAAGCGATGCAAGACTTCAAAGGTGGTCACATTGATATTGATTTTGTGCGTGACACATTAAAAGATATTCTCGCCTTACAAGAACGTTTGGTCACCATTGAAAATATTCAGAAAGTCGTGGCAGAATACTATCGAATTAAAGTGGCTGATTTAAAATCAAAAAGCAGAGCGAGATCCGTCACTCGCCCACGCCAAGTTGCGATGGCATTAGCAAAAGAATTAACCAATAAAAGTTTACCGGAAATTGGCCGTGCCTTTGAACGCGACCATACGACAGTCTTAAATGCCTGCCGTGAAGTGCCCAAATTCCGTGAAAAAGACAGCAGTATTCAAGAAGATTGGGCGAATTTAATTCGCACATTATCTGCATAAGGAGCCAATGATGCAATTTAGCATTTCAAGAGAAAATCTATTAAAACCCTTACAGCAAGTTTGTGGCGTATTGAGCAATCGTCCGAATATTCCTGTATTAAATAACGTGTTATTACAAATTGAAGATAACCGTTTAACCATTACAGGTACAGACCTTGAAGTTGAGCTTTCTAGCTATACTCAACTTTCTTCTTCAACCGCTGATGGCGCGTTCACCATTCCGGCTAAAAAATTCTTAGATATTTGCCGCACGCTATCAGATGAATTTGCAATTACAGTTACCTTTGAAGAAGATCGCGCCATTGTAGAATCGGGTCGCAGTAAGTTTAATCTCACTACTCTGCCCGCTGAAGAATATCCAAATCTGACGGATTGGCAATCTGAAGTGGATTTTGCCTTACCGCAAAGCACCCTGCGTCGCTTAATTGAAGCAACTCAATTTTCAATGGCAAACCAGGATGCCCGCTATTTCTTAAACGGCATGAAATTTGAAACAGAAGGTAATTTATTACGTACTGTTGCAACTGACGGTCACCGTCTTGCTGTTTGTACGATCGAATTAGATCAAGATCTGCAAACCCATTCAGTTATTCTCCCTCGCAAAGGTGTATTAGAACTGAATCGCTTATTAGAAAGCAGTGACGAACTTGCCCGTTTGCAAATCGGCACGAATAATCTTCGTATTCACTTAAACCACATTGTGTTTACCTCAAAACTCATTGATGGTCGCTTCCCGGATTACCGTCGTGTATTACCACGTAATGCAACGCGTATCGTAGAAGGAAACTGGGAAACTTTAAAACAAGCCTTTGTACGTGCATCTATCCTTTCTAATGAGCGTGTGCGCAGTGTCCGTTTAAACTTAAGTGAAAACCAACTTAAAATTACCGCATCTAACCCTGAACACGAAGTAGCAGAAGAAATCGTGGATGTGAATTATCAAGGTGAAGAAATGGAAGTAGGCTTTAATGTGACTTACATTTTAGATGTATTGAACGCCTTAAAATGCCAACAAGTACGTATCCGCCTCACTGATGCGTCATCAAGCTGTTTAATTGAAAACAGCGAAGATGCAAGCGCAGAATACGTCATTATGCCAATGCGCCTCTAGAAATAATGGCCATTTCCCGCTTAATTGTTGAAAAATTTAGAAATTTAAATGCCGTGGATCTTGAATTTGATCACGGCTTTAACTTTTTAGTCGGCAATAACGGCAGCGGAAAAACGAGCTTATTAGAAGCCATTTTTTATCTCGGACATGGACGCTCTTTCAAAAGTGCGGTCGCAAATCGCATCATTTCTTACGACGAACCTCATTTCACGCTTTTTGGCCAAATTCAAGAAAGCCAGCATCAATGGTCTGTCGGCTTACAAAAACTTCGTCAAGGTAATACCATTGCAAAAATAAATGGTGAAGACGGTAATAAAATTGCCGATCTCGCTCACCTTTTACCGATGCAATTAATTACACCTGAAGGACTGACCCTATTAAATGGCGGACCAAGTTTTCGACGCGCTTTTTTAGATTGGGGCTTATTCCACCACCATAACAGTTTTCATTCCTCTTGGGTCGCATTAAACCGCTTATTAAAACAGCGAAATGCCGCATTAAGTCAAAATCAGCCTTATTCTGCGATTAAAATTTGGGATATTGAATTAGCTAAATTAGCCCACCAAGTGAGTGCTTGGCGAGCTGGATACGCAGAAGCTTTACGTCCTGAGATCGAAAAAACCTGCCAGTTATTTTTACCTGAATTAGAGATTACTGTTAGCTTTCATCAAGGCTGGGATAAAGAGACAGAATATGGCGAATTACTGGCGCAAAACTTTGAGCGAGACAAAGCCATTGGCTATACGGTTTCTGGTCCGCAAAAAGCTGATTTCCGCTTTAAAGCCAATGGATTACCGGTTGAAGATGTGCTCTCTCGTGGTCAATTGAAATTATTGATGTGTGCGCTACGTTTAGCGCAAGGTGAACATTTAATGATTCAAAAACAGCGTCATTGCATCTTTCTGATTGATGACTTTGCCTCAGAGTTGGATCAACATAAACGCGCCCTGCTTGCGGAACGCTTGCAACAAAGTGGTTCTCAAGTTTTCGTAACCGCTATTACTCAAGGTCAACTCAAAGAGATGCAAGTGGGAAAAGGAAAATTGTTCCAAGTAGATACTGGTAAGATCACCGTACTACAGTCATAAAAAATAATCCGATCTGTTTAAAGATCGGATTACGTTTAAAACAATACTATTTTTGACCGCACTTTAGTTTGGTTTCCATTCGCCGTTTAATACGGTACCAATCACATCATAATCTTTTGTGAACACTGCCAAGTTTGCTACCTTACCTGCTTCAACAGAGCCTAAACGATCATCTACGCCGATTGCTCTCGCAGGGTAAAGGTTACTCATGCGAATCGCTTCTGCTAATGGAATTTCTACATACTCTACAGCATTCTTAATAGATTCCATCATGGTAATCGATGCACCCGCAATCGTACCATTTGCATCGTAGCAACGACCTTCTTTCACATAAATTGGTTTTCCTACAAAAGTGAAAGTTTCCAATTCAGGTGGTGCACCTGCAGCAGCAAGAGAATCGGTTACAATGCAAAGTTTGTCACCTTTCGCTTTTTTATCTAAACGAACGTTACCAAAATTCACATGCACGCCATCTACAATAATCCCCGTGTAAACATCGGAGTCTAACACTGCGCCAACTACGCCCATCGCACGTCCTGAGCTGATCGGCGACATCGCATTGTGTAAGTGAGTCGCGAAGGTCGCACCTTTATGAAAGGCAGCTTTTGCTACTTCATAAGTCGCATTAGAATGACCAATAGACACAATAATGCCTGCTTTCACAAAATCAGGAATATATTGCACCGTTGGGTTTTCAGCGGCAATGGTCAGTTTAGTGATGACATCCGCATTATCGCATAAGAAATCTTTCATCTCAGGCGTCGCTTCACGGATATATTCCGGGCGATGTACGCCTTTTTTCTCAAGACTTAAATAAGGGCCTTCGATGTGTAAACCAAGCGCTTGATTTTTATGCTTATTCAAATACTCTCGCATGATACTTACTGCGCGTTTGATATCTTCATCCGGTGCGGTAATAAACGTTGGTAAGAAACTAGTACAGCCTGATTTCAAATTAGTCGCTTGCATAATTTCTAATGTTTCTACACTTGTTTGATCGTTAAACATCACGCCACCACAGCCGTTTAATTGCAGATCAATAAAGCCTGCAGTGAGATTATGACCTTGCAAATCAATGGTTTTAATCCCATTTTCTAATTCGCTTTGTGGAATAACAGATTGAATATATTCCCCTTCAATAACCACTGCATAATCTCTTAACACCTCATTTTTGGTGTAGATTACGCTGTTAATTAATGCATACTTCATCATACCTTCCTAAAATCAAATTAAAATTAACCGCACTTATAACACACTATGAATCGCACGACCTTCCAATTCAGTAAAATATTTCACTGTTTTCACTTTTAATTCTTGCAGAGCAGGCTCATCACATACTAAAACAAAATGGCGATGGAGCTGTAAGGCACTTACCGTCCAAAGGTGATTAATACTGCCTTCTACCGCAGCTTGCACGGCTAAGGCTTTATTATGACCCGTTGCTAAAATCATCACTTCTTCTGCATCAAGTAATGTACCCACGCCGATTGTTAAAGCATATTTTGGTACTTGATTTACATCGTTATTAAAGAAACGAGAATTCGCAATAATGGTATCTGGCGTTAAGGTTTTAATACGGGTACGCGAACTTAAAGAAGACGCAGGTTCATTAAAGGCAATATGGCCATCAACACCTACGCCGCCCATAAATAAATGAATCTTGCCGTAAGATTTAATTTTTTCTTCATAACGACGACATTCTTCATCATGGTCATTGGTATTACCATTCAAAATATTGATATTTTGCGGTTGAATATCAATATGATTGAAGAAATTATTATGCATAAAACTGTGATAGCTTTCTGGATGTTCTTTTGGTAAACCTACATATTCATCCATATTAAAGGTCACCACATGTTTAAAACTCACATCTCCGGCTTGATTTAATTTAATCAATTCTTGATAGGTCTTAAGTGGTGTACTGCCTGTTGGTAAACCTAATACAAAAGGACGTTCTGCGGTAGGTTTAAAATGATTAATTCGATCAGCAATATGACGCGCCGCCCAACGGCTGACTTGTTGTTCATTATTCAGAGGAATGAGACGCATAATAACCTTCCTTATCCGTACCAAAGACACTCTTTCCTCCCCGCTATAGAGGGAGGAAAGAAGTAAGTGCGGTCACTTTTCCATTAATTTATAAATATTTTGCTTTTAACTCTTTCGCTTTCGCTAATTGCTCTGGTGTTGCTTTCGCTGTCATTGGCTCACGGCAATAACCTGCATCCACACCATCTAGTTTCAATAACTCTTTGATAGTGAGATATAAGCCATTCGCTAAAATGCCTTCGATAAGGTCATTGGTCACGTGTTGAACTTGAAGCGCATCAGCCAATTTACCTTGTTTGGTTAATTCAAAGATTTGTCTTGCACGCACACCGTTTACGTTGAATGTACTACCAATTGCACCATCTACACCGAGAGATACTGCAGGTACCATCATTTCATCAAAACCAGCCCAAATTAGGTGATTTGGATAAGCTTTTTTCAAGCGTTCTAATAGATAGAAATCCCCAGCGGTAAATTTCACACCAAGCACTTTAGGGTTTTTATAAAGTTCACCGAATTGCTCAATACCCATATTCACGCCTGTTAAGAACGGAATTGAATACACGATCATGTTATTGCCTGTTTCAGCAATAATAGTGTCATAGTAATGTTTGATTTCAGGGAAACTAAATTTATAGTAGAATGGGGTTACTGCAGAAAGACTGTCATAGCCTAATTCCGTTGCATATTTACCTAATTCCACTGCTTCATGTAAGTTCACACTACCCACTTGTGCGATTAGCGCAACTTGGTCTTTTGCTTCATCTTTCGCGATACGGAAAATTTGTTTTTTCTCTTCCGTAGAAAGCATGAAGTTTTCACCTGTTGAACCGCCTACATATAAACCATCAATTTTCATCTTATCAATGTTATAGCGAATAATTTCACGCAAGCCTTTTTCATTGATAGAGCCATCTTCATTGAATGATACTAATAACGCACTAAAAATACCTTTTAAGTTACGCATTTTTCTCTCCTATTTGATACGTTGTTCTAAAATGACATTTAATGTTTTTTGCTTTATTTTGACCGCACTTTCCTGTGATGCCTGTACCAATAAAGCGTAAATCAAATCTAATACGAATAATTGAGCAATCTTCGTGCCGATAGAGTCGCCTTGCAGCTTGCCTTGCTTATTCCCATTCACTAAAACAAGATCGGCATATTCTGTGATGGGTGAACGCAGACTGTGCGTAATCGCAATGGTTTTGGCACCGTTTTCTTTGGCAATTTTCATGGTATGAGTCGTTTCTTGAGAATAACCGGAATGACTCAAACCAATTGCCACATCTTTTTTTGTCAATAACGATGCCTGCATATACATAAAATGGTTGTTACCTGTCGCATCCACTTGCACACCGATACGCATCAGTTTATTTTTGGCATCTTCCGCGGTAATACCGGATGTACCCACACCAAATAAGAAAACACGATTCGCTTGTTGAATGGCTTTTACTGCTTCTTCCAACTGCTCAAAATCTAATAAATTAATGGTTTCATCCATCACGTTATTGATGGCAGATTTCAGCTTATGCGCAATATTCAATGAGTTGTCAGAATCGGTAATATCTGAATCTAATACAGTGTTATCTTTGCCATCTTTTGTGGCAAGCTCGATGGATAATTCCAATTTAAAATCACTGAATCCTTTAAAGCCGAGAGTGCGGCAAAAACGCACAAAGGTCGCCTCCCCCACTTCTAAATGAGCGGCAATTTCAGCTAAAGGCGCTTGCACCGCAAGATCGGGATTTAATAAAATCGCATCCGCAATTTTCTTTTCAGTTTTCGTTAAACTGCGGTATAACGAGCTGATGGTATTTAAAATATTGCCGTTTTTAGCCATAAACCACTCCCGTATTTTTTGCTTGTAATAAGCAATCTTTTACCCAGTAAGCCGCCCCAATCAAACCTGCATCTTGTCCAAATTGAGCGCTTTCTAATTCGCAGTGATAAACAGCCGGAAGTTCACTTAATAAAGATTGAACTAGCGGTAAATAACCTTCTGCCAACCCTACGCTACCGCCAACCACGACTTTTTGCATATCTAATCCAATCTTCAAATCCGCAATTAAATTTGCAATGGCTTGGGCTGAACGAGTCACAAGTGCGGTTGATTTTTCATCATTTTGACGGAAACGTGCAAAAACTTCTTTCGGATCACAAGGATCATCCCATTGAGAAGAAACTGCTTCAATTGCGCGACCTGATGCAATGGCTTCAACACAACCACGACGACCACAACCACAAATTGGACCATTAGGATCGGCCAAAGTATGACCAATATGCCCCGCAATGCCGTTTGGCTCAGTAAGTAAACGATGATTTAAAATTAAACCGCCTCCGACGCCTGTAGAAACCGTAATAAAGGTAAAGTTTTGAACATCATTAGGATTTTGTAATTGATACTCTGCATAGGCGGCAGCTTGCACATCATTAAGTAAACCAATCGGTTTATCAGTATGCTGTGCAATGCTATCCTTTAATGGAAATTGGGCTAATCCACCCAAATTTTTAGGGTTAAGTGCAGTCAGAATGCCTTGATTAATAATGCCCGTTGAAGCAACGGCAACATAATCAAACTGCCCTTCATATTCTTTTAGCAACTGAGCAAGAGTTTGATGCATCGCTTGCGCAGCATCATCTTGTGGCGTGGAAATCTGTTTTCGCTGCTCAATTTCGCCATTTTTCACAATAGCAGAAGCAATTTTCGTGCCACCAATATCTAATGCCAAACAACGCTGTAATGTCTGACCACTATCCACTGTTAATGACATTTCTTCTTCCTTTATTTTTTTGCTGAATGAATGGCTTTAGCAAACCAGCTTACAATATGCTCTAAGCGAGTTAATGCAGAACCTACTGTCACACAATAAGCACCAATTTCAATTGCCGTTTTCGCCAACTCAGGGGTGTTATAGCGTCCTTCCGCCATGACTCGACAACCTGCTGCTTTCAAATCTTTAACTAATTGATAATCAGGCTCTTCCGGTACAGTGCCACCGGTGTAGCCAGACATCGTACTGCCCACAATATCAAAACCCAGTTTTTGACAGTACAAGCCTTCTTCTAAATTCGAACAATCCGCCATGGCCAAACAACCTAATTCGTGGATTTTTTTAATCGCACTTTCAATATCTACCGGTCTAGGGCGATTCGTACCATCCACGGCGATAATGTCTGCTCCGGCTTTTGCTAAATCTTCAATATCATGCAAAAACGGGGTAATTCGTACAGGGCTGTCAGGTAAATCACGTTTCACAATACCAATAATCGGTACATTCACGGTAGGGCGTGTTGCTTTAAGATTTTCTATGCCCTCGATACGCAAGCCCGCTGCGCCACCAGCAACAGAAGCCTGTGCCATGGCTGCCACGATTTCTGGTTTATCCATCGGGCCGTCATCGACAGGCTGACAAGAAGCAATAAGACCAAATTTGATTTTATCTAAGACTTCATTATGTGATAATTTCGACATATAAACTCCTACATTAGACAGTAACACTTGGTTTCCTTTTTGGCTTTCTGAGCATTATAGTAAAACGCAGCAAAGCTTGCACCATAAAAAAAATATTTTTGAAGTGTAATTTCAAAATTTGTGATCGGCTTCTCAATTTTGAGATAAAGTTACCACATTTATACAAAATATTTTTTTTTACTTTAGAATATGAAGTAATACTTCATTACTATAAATAGGAGAAAAAAATGAATGTGTTAGGTTATGCGCAAAAAATTGGGCAGGCCTTGATGGTACCTGTCGCTGTCTTACCAGCAGCTGCTGTACTGATGGGTATCGGTTATTGGCTTGACCCTGATGGCTGGGGTGCAAACAGTCAACTTGCTGCATTTTTAATTAAATCAGGCGGTGCTATCATCGATAACATGGGCTTGCTTTTTGCCGTTGGCGTTGCTTTCGGTTTATCTAAGGACAAACATGGTTCCGCTGCACTTTCGGGTTTAGTGGGTTACTATGTGGTAACCACTCTACTTTCACCTGGCAGTGTTGCTCAACTACAGCATATCGATGTAAGTGAAGTGCCCGCCGCTTTCGGGAAAATCAATAACCAATTTATTGGGATTTTGATCGGGGTAATTTCGGCTGAACTTTATAACCGCTTCTATCAAGTAGAATTGCCAAAAGCCCTTTCCTTCTTTAGCGGAAAACGTCTCGTGCCGATTGTAGTATCTTTTGTCATGATGCTTCTCAGCTTCGTATTGCTCTACATCTGGCCATATATTTTCGGCGGTTTAGTGTCATTCGGTGAAAGCATTAAAGATTTAGGTGCAGTTGGTGCGGGTCTTTACGGTTTCTTCAATCGTTTACTCATTCCGGTTGGCTTACACCACGCATTAAACTCTGTATTCTGGTTTGACGTGGCCGGTATCAACGATATTCCAAACTTCTTAGGTGGTGCGAAATCACTTGCTGAAGGTACGGCAACAGTTGGTGTAACGGGTATGTATCAAGCAGGTTTCTTCCCTGTCATGATGTTCGGGTTACCGGGTGCGGCATTAGCGATTTACCTCAGTGCTAAACCAAGCCAAAAAACGAAAGTGGCATCAATCATGCTTGCGGGTGCGTTTGCCTCATTCTTCACTGGTATCACTGAACCATTAGAATTCTCTTTCATGTTTGTTGCACCAGTGCTTTACTTCATCCACGCGGTATTAACCGGTATTTCTGTCTTTATCGCGGCAACAATGCATTGGATCGCAGGCTTCGGTTTCAGTGCAGGTCTCGTGGACATGGTGCTTTCATCACGCAACCCATTAGCCGTTGAATGGTATATGCTAATCGTACAAGGCTTAGTATTCTTCGTGATTTACTACGTGGTATTCCGTTTTGCAATTAAAGCGTTCAACTTAAAAACATTAGGTCGCACAGAAGAAGCAGAAGAAACCACTGCAGCACAACCAGCAGCGAGCCAATCTCGCGAAGAAAGAGCGGTCAAATTTATTGATGCTTTAGGTGGTGTTGATAACTTCAAAAATATTGATGCTTGTATCACTCGCTTACGTTTAAGCTTAGTGGACCAACACAAAATTAATGAAGAACAGCTTAAGTCTCTTGGTGCAAAAGGTATCGTGAAAATTGGTAACGATGGCTTACAAGTGGTTCTCGGTCCTGAAGCTGAACTTGTGGCAGAAGCCATGAAACAAAAAGTGAAATAACACACACCAAATGAAATGCCGACTCAGAAATGGGTCGGTATTTTTTTGCCAAAAATAAAGTAAAAAATTACCGCTCTTTAACTGAGAATTTCTCGCTCGAGTTGAGTTAAATGAAAGTTTGAAAATTGTTTTGAAGGGTGGTGGAACTAAGCAGAATTGGTCTTAACAGCAAGTGGCTTACTGCATCGCATCCCTGCGGGATTTCTACCTAGCCCACCATAGATTTAAAGCATCTCTGGGGTTCCAGTCTGCGATATAAAATTAAAAGATTAAGAATCTTTTAAAAGCCACTTATATATTCAGGAGACCAATCCTGACTTCCAAAGAAACTACATTGGAAGGCAGTGTTATGATAGAAGTCTTCTGCTATTTTGTCAATTAAGATATTGCACTAAAAGAAGTATTTTTTCGCTTTTCGTATAAAAATTAACAAAGCCATTTCAACTATCACATCAATGTAACAAAAACAAAATAACCGTCTTATTAAAGACGGTTATTTTTACTATCGAGTGCCGTAAACCACAATGGTTTTACCGTGCGCATGAATTAGATTTTGATCTTCCAGCATCTTAATTATTCGCCCTACGGTTTCACGTGAACAGCCCACCATTTGACCAATTTCCTGACGCGTAATTTTAATCTGCATGCCATCCGGATGAGTCATGGCTTCAGGTTGTTTTGCTAGATGCATAAGCGCCTGAGCAATACGCCCCGCAACATCCAAAAAGGCCAGGTTAGTCACTTGTCGAGATGTATTTTGCAAGCGTTTTGATAACTGAGAAGTAAGGAACATTAAAATCTCAGGATTAATTTGAATAAGCTGACGATATTTTTTATAGGAAATTTCTGCAATTTCACAAGGGGTTTTCGTTTTTACCCAAGCAGAACGTTTCGAACCTTCGTCAAATAAACCCGCTTCACCAAAAAATTGTCCAGCACCTAAATAAGATAAAATCATCTCTTTGCCTTCATCATCTTTCGATGAAACCATCACCGTTCCTTTAATTAAGAAATATAAAATATTGGCATCTTCCCCTGCGTGGATTAAGGTCGATTTTGCAGGATATTTATGCAAATGACAGTGAGTTAGGAACCAATCCAGAGCAGGATCGCGTTGCTGATCATCGTCTTGTAACTTTTGTTCTTCAAGTAATTCTACATCTTCTGACATATAAGCTCCTATTGATTCATTTTAGAAATTCCATTTTATCTTTTATATCAATGGATTCATGTAATTCTGACCAAACAATCACTGCACTTCCATTGTGAATCTTATTTAGTAGGTGTTGTTTTTTTTGTTCTAAAGAAAATTCGTGTGAACCATAATCGGTGCCTTCCCTAAGCACCACACTTTCCACAATATTTTCTAAGGTTTCTGTTGGCAGTTCTTGCCATGGAATAATCATATATTTATCAACTAAAGTCAATTAAGCAAAAAGCGGTTCAAGAAAACGCCATTGCTGTTCAAAACTTTGATTTGCGCCTAAACGGAAGTTTGTGCGGACATAACGCATAAACTGCCCTTCACAAAGCGTCACTAAATGCCCCGCAATAATGCGTTCATCGACGTTAAAACCGCGCCCTTCGCGTAATTTTCGCATTTGTAAAATATTCACAAATTGCATTTCAAGACGATCGAAAAATTGCGCGACACGAGCCTGTAAAAGAGGCTCTTCAAACATCAAGGCATGTCCGGTTAAAATACGTGTCAAACCTGGGTTTTTACGCGCAAAGTCAAGGATCATCTGCATAATGTCACGCACTCGATTCATCGTATTGGTTTCATTACGAATTGATGTGGTGATACGGCTAAATAAATTCGCTTCGATATTATCGATCAACGCTTCAAACATTTTGGTTTTACTTGGGAAGTAACGATAAAGCGCCGCCTCTGACACACCCACTTCTTCCGCCAAACGCGCTGTTGTCATACGCTCCATTCCCCGTTCAGAATGTAGCATATGCGTAAGCACTGTCAACACTTGTTGACGACGTTCTTTTACCGTGCGTTTTTCGATTTTTGGCGGTTTAATTTCCGCGGCAATCTCATCAACTTCTACGAGAGATAATTGTTCTACCATAGTTTATTTTTTACCTGAATGACCAAAACCGCCCTCACCGCGTTCAGTTTCGGTAAATTCGCTGACAATATTGAATTCCGCTTGTACGACTGGCACAAAGACTAATTGCGCAATACGGTCACCAACTTCAATTTTGAACGGTTCATGGCCACGATTCCATACAGACACCATTAATGGACCTTGGTAATCTGAATCAATTAAGCCCACCAAGTTACCTAAAACGATACCGTGTTTATGACCTAAACCCGAACGAGGCAGAATCACTGCTGCAAGATTTGGATCGGCAATATAAATTGAAAGGCCTGTTGGGATAAGTTTGGTTTCGCCTGGTTGAATTTCGATGCCTTCTTCAAGCAATGCACGTAAATCCAAACCTGCTGAACCTTCGGTTGCATAGGTTGGTAAAGGAAATTCGTTGCCAATACGGCTATCTAAAACTTTGACATCAATTTTTTTCATGCTTATTTATCCTTTAAAAGAAATCTGTCATACAAAAGTGCGGTCACAAAATTCAACGAATTTTGAACGTATTTTATTTGTGATAATGCTCAACAATTTCAGTGACCAACACTTCTGCCAATTTATTTTTATCAGCTAACGGCAACGCTTTTTCGCCTGTTTTCCAAAAGATCTGCAAGGCATTTTGATCTTGTCCGAATACTTGCCCACCCGATACATCATTCGCACAAATCATATCTAAATTTTTGCGTTGAAGTTTGCTCTTCGCATATTCAGCGACATTTTGCGTTTCAGCAGCAAAGCCCACAACAAATGGACGATCTTTTTCTAAACTTGCCACACTTGCGATAATGTCTGGATTTTTCACCAATTTAAGAGAAAGCTCATTGTTATCATTGGTTTTCTTAATTTTTTGACCAGCGACTTCCGCCACTCGATAATCAGCCACAGCGGCACAGCCAATAAAGATGCGATTTTTGACCGCACTTTCAAGGGAGGCTTGCCACATTTCATGGGCGGTTGTCACATCAATACGATGAACATTTTTCGGTGTAGCCAAATTAACAGGCCCCGCAATTAAGGTGACATTTGCACCTCGTTTAGCAAAGGCCTCGGCAATTGCAAAGCCCATTTTACCTGAGCTGTGATTAGAAATATAACGAACCGGATCGATAGCTTCACGCGTCGGACCAGCTGTAATAGTGACACTTAAATCTACTAAATCTTGTTGGATAGTAAAAAGTGATTGAAGTGATTCGAAAATTTCAGCCGGCTCAGACATTCTGCCCGCACCCACATCGCCACAAGCCTGAAAACCGCTATTTGGCCCAACAAAATGAACACCTCGCGCAGAAAGGGCGGTCAAATTTTGTTGTGTAATCGCCTGGAGGTACATTTGCTGATTCATCGCCGGTGCGAGCAAAATAGGGGCACTTGTCGCGAGACAAATCGTACTTAGTAAATCATTTGCCATTCCAACGGTTAAACGCGCAATAAAATCGGCGCTAGCTGGCGCAATCACAATCGCATCAGCCCATTTGGCCAGCTCAATATGCCCCATGGCTAATTCAGCTTGAGGATCAAGTAAAGATTGAGAAACCGCATTGCCCGAAATGGCTTGTAGCGTTAAAGGTGTGACAAATTCAGCGGCAGCTGGTGTTAAAGCCACTCGAACTTCTGCGTTAGATTTGCGTAATAAACGAATAAACTCAATGGTTTTATAGGCGGCGATGCCTCCTGTAATCCCGACAACAATACGCTTTCCGTTCAAGCTCATTTGCTACTCCGCTGCAACTTAATAGAATGGATATGTTTTGTGTGTTAGTACTTAACAACTTAAGGTCGCCTATTTTACTTCAAATTTCGCCAATAAAAAATTTTATTTTTGCGATCTCGATTTCAAAAATAAAACTAGTTTCTCGCAAAGATTGAAAACATCCTGAAAATTGACCGCACTTTTTTCTTTTCATCATCTTAATATGCAGACAAACTCTCCTTTAATGCCTCGTGAAAAATTGTTGAAATATGGCGTTGAAGCCCTAGAAGATCACGAATTACTTGCTATTTTTCTAAGAACAGGGATTAAAGGCTGCCCTGTCATGGAATTATCACATAACGTTCTGCAACATTTTGGCTCTCTTCGAACCTTATTAAGCGCAGATAAAGAAGCCTTTTGCAAAGTAAAAGGATTAGGCATTACGCAGTTTATTCAACTGCAAGCCACCACAGAAATGACAAAACGCTATCTGAAGCAAGAATTACTGATAGAGCATGTATTTAGCGACACATCTACGGTAAAGCTTTATCTTCAAGCGGAGCTTCATCACGAAGAACGTGAAATTTTTATGGTGTTATTTCTAGATAATCAACATCGTTTGATTAAAAAAGAGCGGTTATTTTTAGGCACAATTAATGTGACGAATGTTTATCCACGTGAAATCATCAAAGAAAGCCTTTACTGTAATGCAGCCGCCTTAATTTTGGCTCACAACCACCCTTCTGGTCTGGCTGAACCAAGCTATTCTGACAAAATGATCACACAAAAAATTATTGAGGCTGCTGAGTTAATGGATATTCGTATTTTGGATCATTTTATTGTCGGCAAAGGCACTTGTTATTCTTTTGCAGAGCATAATCTGTTATAGTTTTAGGGAATTTGATGATTTTTTTATCGTTCATTTCCATTTAAAGACGGAAAAATCGCTTTTAGACTTGAGAAATGAAAATAAAGTCAGTATAATTTGCGACCTTTAATATAGTAAGTGGGTCGGATACTGCGACCTGACGAGGAAGCAAGCTTAGTTTTAAGCTTCATTATCCGAACCATAAGCTCGAGCTTATATTTAAATTATTGGAGATTATTATGTCTAGAGTTTGTCAAGTAACAGGCAAGCGTCCAGCTGTGGGTAACAACCGCTCACACGCGTTGAATGCGACACGTCGTCGTTTTCTTCCAAACCTTCACACTCACCGTTTCTGGGTTGAAAGTGAAAACCGTTTCGTAACCTTACGTTTAACTGCGAAAGGTATGCGTATTATTGATAAAAAAGGCATTGATGCAGTGTTAGCTGAAATCCGTGCTCGTGGCGAAAAAATCTAAGGAGCTAAAATATGGCAGCTAAAGGCGCTCGTGAGAAAATCCGTTTAGTTTCTACAGCAGAGACTGGTCACTTCTACACAACTGATAAAAACAAACGTAATATGCCTGAAAAAATGGAAATCAAAAAATTTGATCCAGTAGTGCGTAAACACGTTATCTATAAAGAAGCAAAAATCAAATAATTTTGCTGATTTAAAAAAGCCCGACATTGCTCGGGTTTTTTTATATCACAAATTCATTACTGAGATTATCTATGCCTGAACTTCCTGAAGTCGAAACTGCCCTACGCGGTGTCAGCCCCTATTTGAAAGGTTTTACCATTGAAAAAATTGTAGTGCGCCAACCACAATTACGCTGGATTGTTTCTCCAGAATTAACCACGCTCAAAAACGTCAACATTTTGGATACCTCTCGTCGTGCGAAATATCTCATTATTCACACAGAAAAAGGTTACATCATTGGCCATCTAGGGATGTCTGGCTCCGTTCGAATTGTGCCTCATGTCAATCCTATTGATAAACACGATCACCTTGATATTGTGATGAATAATGGCAAATTACTGCGTTATAACGACCCGAGACGCTTCGGTGCATGGCTATGGGCTGAAAACTTAGATGACTTTCATCTTTTCCTAAAACTTGGTCCAGAACCACTTTCTGATGAATTTAATGCGGAATACCTTTTTAAAAAATCACGCAAGAAATCGACCGCACTTAAAACCTTTTTAATGGATAATGCTGTCGTCGTGGGCGTAGGAAATATTTATGCCAATGAAACGCTCTTTTTATGTGGTTTGCATCCGATGAAATTAGCCGAAAATCTCACACGAAACCAATGTGTCTTACTCGTTGAAACGATTAAAAACGTATTATCGAAAGCCATTACACAAGGTGGTACAACATTAAAAGATTTCTTACAACCCGATGGCCGTCCAGGTTATTTTGCTCAGGAATTGTTAGTGTACGGAAACAAAGATAAACCTTGCCCTAAATGTGGCACTAAGATTGAAAGCATGATTATTGGGCAACGCAATAGCTTTTATTGCCCTCATTGTCAGAAAAAGAAATAGGCGTGATACACGCCTATTTTTTTAGAAAAAGGAACTCCAGAAATGAGAAATTGGCATAGCGAGGAAAAGAGCAGGCAGCATATTCGCCACATGGAACATTTGGATATTACAAATGCGAAAGCCCGCCGCTATCATTAGCATACCGCCTACCGCAGCAAAATCACCTCGCATTTCAGGTGTCACAAAAGGAATAATAAACACCGCAGAATAAGCTAAGATCACTTGAACCAATGTTTGTGGCACAAAAATACTTGCCACAGAAATGCCGAGTGATGTGGCAAAGATCATCGCGGTGAAAAAATCTAAAAAAGATTTCACAATGAGGATATCAAAATTACCCGTCATCCCCTCATTCATCGCCCCGAAAATCCCCGTTCCACTAAATGAAAACAAAACCACAATCGCAACAAATTTAGATAAGAACTCTTCTTGGCTATGCATGCTACTTGGTGTATCAGGGAACATCTTTTCAACAAGACCTTTCGCTGATGAGGCAAGTTTATTGATCCCGTGCTCTAATAAAAGCAACTCGCCAATTATCGTCCCTAATAACACCGATAAAATCATTGCAGGCATATTGGTGGTTTTCGCCACCATCACAATGCCCATGCCCATCGAACACAAGCCAAAGATTAAAGTGAGATTAGTGCGTAAACGCTCTGGGATTCGACCACCTAGCATCGAGCCAATGACTGCCCCACTAATAATCGCCAGTGCATTGATATAAGGTCCGATAATCATCATTCTTCTCCAAATTAAACTGCTTCTATTATACGAAAAACGCGATGAAAATCGACCGCACTTTTAGCAATAAAAAAGGCATGGTTCCCCATGCCTTTTGTTCATTAACGATAAATTACCAGTGGTAACCTGCACCTACTGCTACACCCACTTTACCTTGAGTATCGCTAGTACCTGCTAAACGAATAATGATTTTACCGTTATCTGAAATACGTGACATACCTAATGCCACTGCATTTTGACCTTGGTAATTACCCGCTGCCACAGATACCATGCTCTTACCTGGAATGTAAGCTTGTGGTAATTGAGACGCCGCTAATGCGCTTGCTGTACCTGCATTGACACGTTTACCTAACTTATTCACTTGACCATTTAAGTGGTTGATCTTGTTATTCATGTCAGCTTTTACTTCGTGTAATTGGCTACCGTTTACCGCATCAGTACTGTCTGCTGCAATGCGCCCTGGTGCAACATTGGTAATTTGTTTATTACCTGCATCAATACCATTTTTAGTCATACTTGGACCATTTTTAATGGTGACGCCATTGCTATCAATCACAGTATCACCCGCAGTGAATTTATTCGCTGTTACGCTTTCCACTTTAAGGTTTTTCTTGATACCAACACGAACATTACCGCTCTTATCAATGTTTGTCATCACATTATCGCCACCATCAAACTCACTCCAGTTTGTGTTGCTATCTGCGCCTTTCACATTGATTTGGCTATTTAATTTCGCACCGTAAACATCGCCTACGTTTGCGCCAAATTTTAAGCCATCGCTTAATGTTGCGATAGTTTCGCCACCAAAGTTCATACGATTTGGTGTTTTACCATCAAGATTTGGTGCTGCATCTTTACCACTCACCACTGTAATTGGCGTTGAGTTATCACCTTCGCCAAGATTAATCGTTGTGGTATTCACTGTTTTTGCGGTGACATTTTCAGCTTTCAAGTCTTTTGTGGTTGAAATGGTAAAATTCATACCATCTTGCTTAATTTTGATATTTTGTCCTGCGATATAAGTCACGGTATTACCCGGGCTTACCTTTTGAACAGTTTCACCTTCAGCTTCACCACCGTCTTTATTCACAGTGACATTCCAACCAGAATTATTGATTGCATTCGCAACAGTGGTTGCATTCACTAATTTTGCTCCATCTACAGGTGCATCAATTTTCCCTGTTGAATTAGGTGTTAAATTAGTGGTCGCTACAGCATTATAAAGTTGGCTACCGTTTATCGCATCTTTGCTATCTGCATTCACATCACCATCTGCTACATTGCTAATTTTATTACCCGCAGCATCAATACCTGCTTTAGTTACACTCGGGCCACCATCAATTTTTAAACCATCATTGTTAATGGTTGTATCACCTGCTTTAACACTATTAACTTTGATATCTTTGTTTAATTTAACTGTAACTTTATCATCAGCTGCTTCAGTGGTGATGTTGTCATCACCATTAATCGCGACGGTTGAACCTAATTTTTCCACATTAGTTGAACCGCTATCACCAGTAAAAGTTAAACCTTTGTTAGTGACAATATCGTGAGCATCAACACCTTTTTTGATATCGTCTTTCGTCTTATCTGACAAATCAATCTCATAATTGGTCACTGTTGTATCACCATCTAAAGCTGGTGTACCTTTTGTTACTTTTAATGCATCAGAACCGCTTGTCACACTCGCTGATGTATCAACGGCATCAATTGTATAAATACTTTCACCATTAGGGCCTGTAGTTTCATTAACTTTCGTGTTCTTACCTGCTTCCACTTTAGTTTTAGCGGCATTAACAGCTTTATTCAATTGTGAAACATTTACAGCATCAGTATCATCAGTACCAGCAGCTACACCTGTGATTTTATTGCCAGCGGCATTAATACCTGCTTTAGTTACGCTTGGACCACCATCAATTTTTAAACCATCATTGTTAATGGTTGTATCACCTGCTTTTAGGCCATCTTTTGTTAAAGCAACATCATCACCAACTTTTACACCATCTTTATTTAAAACGGTATCGCCAGCTTTTACACTATCAACGTTGATGTTTTTAGCCAATTTAATTTCTAACTTATCCTTGCCATCTGCCACCACGCCAATGTTACCGTTAGAAAGTTTGCTCTCATCAGTTTCACCACCAACTAATTTAACTGTTTCACCTAACTTACGTGTTACATTAGTGCCAGTATCACCAGCAAAGGTTAATGGCATATTACGTACTTTATTAATTGCATCAGCCACATCACCTGCAGTTGCAATATTATTTCGGTTGGCTGCTGTTGCATTGCCTGCTGCATCAGTCGTGATATTTGTTGTATTCACATCAAATTTCACAATAGTGCCATTATCCGCATCAGTTACATTTACTGTGGTTAAATTACCATCTTTAAAGTTCACAAAACCATTGTTATTGATACGTGATTTAGAAGTACCATTTTGTTGTACGTTAAAGCCACTATAAGTTAATACGGTATAAAGCTGTGAACCATTAATTGCATCAGTTGAATTAGCAGTAACACGACCCGCACCAACATTTTGAATTTGACGTTCAAAACCCTCTTTACCAACAGAAACAGCACCAAGCGAATTATTAGCTAGACCTGCTTTAAACTGTTTATTTTCACTCACGCCATTATCATTTTTAAAAGCGGCTTCATGGGCGGTTCCACCGAAAACATTGCCACCTGCCACACTATCTTTACCTAGTGCAACTGAATTTTGCACCGTTGCATTAGCTGATGAACCAATCGCTACACCATCAGCTGCCGAGCCAGCTGCGCCCTTACCGATAGCAATAGATGCTTGTTCTGAAGCATTAGCATTATTACCTATTGCGATACCATAAATGCCACTAACATTTGCATTTGCCCCCGTAGCAACGCCTGCATAAGCAGAAGAGGCAGTATGGCCAATGGCCACGCCTAACTCTTTAGCATCTGTATTAGAACCTAGTGCTGTCGAGTTAGTAACGGCTTTAGCATTTGTACCCACTGCTGTAGCATTACCACCATTAGCATGGGTCGCAAAACCAATCGCTGTAGAATTTGAAAAATTACTGGTTGCATTATTACCTAATGAAACGCCATTAACTGCGCTTGATTTCGCATCTGGGCCAATTGCAATAGAATTAACTGCCGTTGCACCATTATTATTTTTATTTCCCTCAACAGTAGAATTAACCGAGAAATAACGAATTTTTTCAATTTCTGCCATCGCAGCATAAAGCTGAGAACCATTGATTGCATCAGTCGAGTTTGCAGAAATATCACCTGGTGATAAGTTGATGAGTTGACGTTCATAACCTTTTTTACCAATGGAAACAACGTCCCCCGCGATAGTATCAGCACCACCAGCCCAAGTATAAGTTGTCCCTAAAATAGTACGAGTAGTATAGGCAACCCCCGCTTTATCCGTCGCAGAACCACCACCAATCGCAACAGAGTTTGCAAAAGTTGCATTAGCTCCTGTACCAACAGCGACAGCATTCGTTTTTTCAGCTGCAGCCAATGAACCTAATGCTAATGAAAGATCCCCAGATTTTGTTTTTGTTCCTAATGATACAGCAGCCTCACCAGCAATCGTATTCATCCAACGGGGAGTTTGAAGATCCCCTCCAGTTAAATCTTTAAATGCTTGTTGAACCGTTCCCGTTTTATCTTGGCCATTAGTATTGATATAAGTCGTTTGTGTAGCCGCTGCTTTATCAGTATCATCCCCACCAATCGCAACCGATGCATTACCATAAGAAATAACATTACCGCCAATCGCAATTGATTGATCGCCTCGAGCCCATGCACCCTCAGTAATAGAATTACCACCAAATGTAGCTGCTTTATCAGCTCTAATGCCAGCTCCAATAGCAATAGACTGGTTTACTCGTACAACAGAAGTGCTATCACCAACTTGAGCATTTTGACCGATGAGAATATTACGACTACCCGTTGTTCCACCATAATTTCCTGTGCCATCACCAATCAGCACACTATTGTCATAACGACCATTTACGCCATAACCAATAGCGGTAGTACTTCCACCGCTTGCTGATGTGGCACTGTTCCCAACCGCAATACTAAAAGGATGTACATTTGTAGGCGCATTGCTTCCATCCCCCACAATCACTTTTGCTTGTGCCGGCATCATCACTGCAGATAAAGAAAGTGCAAATGCTGAAAGTTTGAAAAGAGAAGATAAACGTGTTTCGCTTGTTACACGTTGTTCGGAGTTTGAAGAAGCTTTTACGGCTCCTTTCGCTAATTCTGATGTGACGACGAAAGATTGTGTCGTTTTGTTCCAAATAATCTTAAATACTTTGTTCATAAAAAAGTTCTCCTAAGTTAAATAGATTAAGGTATTCATCACATCCCAACAGTAGGAACAAGCTGGGGAAAAAATAAGGTGTTGGGAGTATAGCTGACTCATCTATAAGATCAAGAAAATGATCGCTTTTTATACCATTTTTCACAAGAAATTTACATTTTCTATACAAGGTATCGTTTGCGTAAAAAGAATGCTCATTAAAATTAGGCCAAAATCAGTAATAATGAGCATGGAATCGTCTTTATATAGGTCAAAAACACTGTAAAAGTTGACCGCACTTTTTTCTCTTAATATGTAATTCACCTACCACTTCCCTAATCTCTTTATACCCCTTTAGGAGTATTTTGATTTTAAAGTTTGATCAACCTCAAAGTTTTGAAAAAAAACCTTAGGAAAACTACTACGTTTTGGTATCTTATGCTTGCGTTGAGCTATTTTTATGAGTGAATTCAAAAGCTTAATAGGAATTGTTCGCATTTAAAATTGTTTTTTTTATTCTTTCCTAATGGAGTGATTATCGTGAACGCATTGAGAAAAAGCCTTATCCTGGCGACTTCTTTCGCAGCTTTAGGTGTATATAATTCAGCGATGGCTGAAATGGTATATAAGCCTGTTGACCAACCTGTGGAAGCACCAAACCCTAATTTAAAAATCGAAGCAGTGAATGAAAAATTTGCTGAGAAATATCCTAGCCAATTCAATTCGTGGAAAGCGACTGAAAAAGGCGACAAAATCATCTATGCTAATGAACAAGATCCTCGTTTAATCGTGTTATGGGGGGGCTATTCTTTCGCAAAAGAATATAACGCACCTCGTGGTCACGTTTATGCAGTAGAAGATGTACGTAATATTTTACGTACTGGTGCGCCCAAAAATGCAAATGATGGCCCACAACCAATGGCATGTTGGACTTGTAAAGGTCCAGACGTTCCTCGTTTAATTGCAGAATGGGGTGAAGATGGTTACTTTGGTGCCAAATGGGCTAAAGGTGGACCAGAAATTGTCAACTCGATCGGTTGTGCTGACTGTCACGACACCACATCAAAAGACTTTGCAGAAGGCAAACCTGCATTACGTATTGCTCGTCCACACGTTCTTCGTGCATTGGATCACTTAAATAATGCACTTCAAGCAAAAGCAAAAGCTGAAGGTAAAGAACAAGCTAACTTAAGCTTTAACACAGCTGCTCGCACCGAAAAACGTGCTGAAATCTGTGCTAACTGCCACGTTGAATACTACTTCGCAGGTGATTTAAAACAAGTAACCTTCCCGTGGAACAACGGTCAAACTGTTGATGACATCGAAAAATACTACGATGACATCGGTTTCAGTGACTGGACTCACTCTCTTTCTAAAGCACCAATGTTAAAAGCTCAACACCCTGACTTTGAAATTTGGTCTTTAGGTATGCACGGTAAAAACGGCGTAACTTGTATCGACTGTCACATGCCTAAAGTACAAGGTAAAGACGGTAAAGTTTACACCGACCACCAAATCCAAAACCCATTCGATGCATTTGATACTACTTGTGCAAACTGTCACGATCAAAGCAAAGAAAAACTTAAAGATATCGTTGCTTCACGTAAAAAAGAAGTGAAAGATGTAATGGGTCGTTTAGAAGATCAAGTTGTTCGTGCTCACTTTGAAGCGAAAGCAGCATGGGATGCAGGTGCAACTAAAGAAGAAATGGAACCTGCTTTAATGGATATCCGTCACGCTCAATGGCGTTGGGACTACGCAGCAGCAAGCCACGGTGGTCACATGCACGCACCTGATGTAATGCTTCGCGTATTAGGTTCTGGTATCGATAAAGCAGCGGATGCACGTGCTAAACTTGCAGCAATCTTAACTAAACATGGCGTGAAAACTCCGGTTGAAGTACCAGATATTTCTACAGCTGATAAAGCATGGAAAGTAATGGGTATTGATATCGAGAAAGAACGTAAAGCGAAAAAAGAATTCTTAGAAACTGTTGTACCTCAATGGGTAAAAGAAGCGAAAGCCAATGGCAAATTAGCTGAAGATACCGCAACAAAACAATAAAAAAAGAACCGCACTTTGTAACTAAAGTGTCGAAGTGCGGTCATTTTTAACCATATATTTGAGGTAATCAGAATGAATTTAACTTCTTTAATCAGCAAATCGGCAAAATCCCTCGCATTGCTTGCAATGCTTGCGGCAATGCCAATGGCTGCAAGTGCGGAAGAGATGGCAAAAACACCGGCCTCTCAAATCACTTATGAGCCACAATTGGATAACCAACGTGATCCAAACCAATATTGTGCGAAATGTCACAAATTTGACCAAGTTGATAAAAACCAAACTTTAGATCAATCTGGTGGTGAATTACACTTTGGTAAATTCCACGGCACACACTTAAATCAAAAAAGCCCTAACACTGGTAAACCGATTAACTGTGTAAACTGTCACGGTAATATTTCGGAAGATCACCGTCGTGGTGCAAAAGATGTGATGCGTTTTGATGGCGATATCTTTGGTGATAAAAAACCAATGTATACCGCACAAGAACAAAACCAAGTTTGTTTTGCTTGTCACCAACCGGCAAAACTTCGTGAAAAACTTTGGGCGCACGATGTTCACGCAATGAAATTGCCTTGTGCAAGCTGCCACACATTACACCCGAAAGATGATGCGATGAAAGGTATTCAACCGAAAAATCGTGTGAAACTTTGTGTAGATTGCCACGGCGAACAACAAAAACGCAAAGCGGCAAAAGACGCACAATCACAAACGCAATCAACCGAACAAAAGGATAAATAATGACAGCTTGTTCACGCCGAAACTTTGTTTCCGGCATGGGGGCATTAATCCTTATGACGGGGACATCAGTTACCTCTTTAGCGAAAGAGGAAAAGGCGGATAAACCGAAACGCTATGCAATGGTACACGACGAAACAGCTTGTATCGGCTGTACCGCTTGTATGGATGCTTGTCGTGAAACAAACCACGTTCCTGAAGGCGTTTCACGTTTGGAAATTCTCCGTAGTGAACCTTACGGCGAATTCCCAAATCAAGAATACGAGTTTTTCCGTCAATCTTGCCAACACTGTACAAACGCCCCTTGTGTGGCAGTTTGTCCAACTGGTGCATCATTTATTGATCCTGAAACAGGTATCGTAGATGTGCATAAAGATCTTTGTGTAGGTTGCCAATACTGTGTTGCAGTTTGTCCTTACCGCGTACGTTTTATTCACCCAGTACACCGTACTGCGGATAAATGTAACTTCTGTCGCGATACAAACTTAGCAGCTGGCAAACAACCTGCTTGTGTAGAAGCTTGTCCAACCAAAGCATTAACCTTTGGTGATATGAATGATCCAAGCAGTGCAGTTTCCCGCAAAGTGAAAGAAAATCCGGTTTATCGCACTAAAGTGGAATTAGGTACTCAACCAAATCTTTACCATATTCCATTCCAACACGGGGAGCCAAGAAGATGACATTAGATTATCCTGTTCCGTTTCACACACCTAACTTGGTATGGGATTCAACAATCGCTATCTATTTGTTCTTACTTGGTATTTCTTCCGGTGCGGTACAATTAGCGATTGCTTATAAACGCAGTAACAAATTAGAAAATCCAAGCAAAAACTGGATTATCCGAGCAGCCGCCGTTTTAGGTTCTGTGCCAACATTAATTGGTTTAACCCTGTTAATTTTCCACTTGGCACGTCCTTGGACATTCTGGAAATTGATGTTTAACTATCAATTCAACTCTGTAATGTCTATGGGGGTAATGTTATTCCAAGTTTATATGCTGTTCTTGGTATGTTGGTGTGCGGTTATCTTTAAAGAAGATATCATGGCACTGATCCAACGTTTTATGCCAAAACTTGGCTTTGTCGGTAAAATTATCAATGTATTAGAACGTTTAACTGGTCCTGTAGAAGTTATTCTCTTCATCTTAGCCGCTGTGCTAGGGGCTTATACCGGTTTCTTACTTTCAGCATTGATCAGTTACCCAATGTTAAATAACCCTGTTCTACCAGCGTTATTCTTGGCTTCAGGTACCTCTTCAGGTATCGCTGCAACCTTCTTATTTATCCTCATTGCAGGTAAATTAAAAGGTGATAGCCATGAATCACACTTCATTCACAAATTTGAAGTGCCAATTATGGTGACTGAACTTGGTTTATTAATCTGTTTCTTTGTTGGTCTACACTTCGGTGGCGGTCAGAAAGTAGTTGCATTGCACAATGCACTTTCCGGCTTCTGGGGTGCAGTGTTCTGGATTGGGGTATTCTTAATTGGTATCATCATTCCTCTACTTGCGAACCTTGCAGCAAAAGACAGTTTAAAATACAACAAGAACTTTATTATCCTTGTGTCAATCTTCGACTTAATCGGGGTTCTCTGCTTACGTTACTTCATCTTGTATGCTGGACAACTTACCGTTGCGTAAGGATAAATTTCTTATTTAATCAAAAGGCGTATACAATACGCCTTTTGTTTATTTAGAAGACTAAAGTGCGGTTAATTTTACGTATGTTTTTCATGCTTAAAATCAACCTTATTTTGTCAAATACAACCATTAATACTGAAGAATACTATGCTCCCCGAATTCGGATTTCTCTCATTACTCTTCGCCACCACCGCGGCGCTCTTACTTTCCATCGTGCCGCAAATTGGTATTTGGCGAAATAAACCCACTCTAACCAATACAGCTTGGGGATTAAGTTATTGCTTCGGTATTTTTACAAGCGTATCCATCGGTATTCTCGCCTACTCTTTTGCGACAGATGATTTCACATTGGAATACGTCGCGGCGCATTCTAATTCTCAACTACCGACATTTTTCAAAGTTGCCGCTACTTGGGGTGGACATGAAGGCTCCATTTTATTTTGGCTTTTCACATTAAGTCTTTGGTTAGTGGCTTTTGCCTTTTTCTCTCGCAAAAATGACCGCACTTTTTCTGCGCAAACCCTCTCTTTACTCGGCTTAATTTGCCTTGGGTTTGCTATTTTCATTTTGTTCTACTCCAATCCATTTGGACGAGCATTCCCCGCCCCTGCGGAAGGGCGAGATCTCAACCCAATGCTGCAAGATATCGGCTTAATTTTCCACCCACCGCTTTTATATGTCGGTTATGTGGGCTTTGCCGTTAACTTTGCCATGTCCATTTCAGCTTTAATCTTTAATCGTTCTGCACAAGCAATTGCGCGTGCAATGCGAGCTTGGGTTCTCGTTTCTTGGTTATTCTTAACCTTAGGGATCGTTCTCGGTGCATGGTGGGCATATTATGAATTAGGCTGGGGAGGCTGGTGGTTCTGGGACCCTGTAGAAAACGCCTCGCTTATGCCATGGTTATTGGGACTCGCACTTTTACACAGTTTGATGGTGACTGAAAAGCAAGGCATGTTTAGATACTGGACAACACTCTTTTCCCTACTCGCTTTTGCATTCAGTGTATTAGGCACATTTATTGTTCGTTCAGGTGCATTAACCTCCGTTCACGCCTTTGCTTTAGATAGCTCCCGTGGTTATGTGCTATTACTCATTTTCTTCTTACTGACTGTCGGCTCGCTCAGTTTATTTGCGCTACGCACAAATACCAACGAAAGTGCGGTCAAATTTCCACTCTTTTCTAAAACTGGGGCGATTTTAGGTTTAAACATCGTATTGACCGTGGCCACCGTCAGTACCTTCTTAGGCACTTTCTATCCAATGCTATTCCAAGCTATGAATTGGGGAAGTATTTCTGTGGGGGCGCCTTACTTTAATAGTATTTTCTTGCCATTACTCACGTTAGTGCTTTTTGCGATGGCGGCTACACTTTGCTTAAACTGGTTTAAATCAGACAAAAAACGCTTTTTCAAACGTCTGTTATTACTTATTCCCGCTGCAGTGATGGCTTATGGCATGATTTGGAATGCGCAGCAAAATGACAGTGCGTTACGTTTCCATTTCTTCGCTTATGTGTTACTCACTCTCGCAATTTGGGTATTATTCGTCACCTTATGGCAAAATTGGGCGAAAGTCAGACTGGCCTATTTCGGGATGATTCTCGCACACTGCGGTGTCGCGATTGCCACAATGGGTGCCGTAATGAGTAGTTACTTTGGCAGTGAATTAGGTGTTAGACTTGCGCCACAACAAAGCCAACAATTAGGTCAATTTGAATTCCACTACGATCGTTTTTCCAATGAAATTGGACCAAACTTTACTGCCGAAGTCGCTTTCTTTAGCGTGTCAAAACAAGGCAAACCTTATGCTGAAATTGTACCGGAACGCCGCTATTATGATGTTCGCACCATGACCATGAGTGAAGTGGGCTTAGATGCAGGCTTTTGGGGCGATTTATATATTGTTATGGGCGATAACTTAGGTAAAGGTGAATTCACATTCCGTTTACATTACAAACCGCTTATTCGCTGGTTATGGCTCGGAGGCATTTTAATGGCACTTGGCGCATTATGTTCAGCCATCAATTTGAAGAGAAAACGCGATGAATAAAAAGTTTATTTTGTTTTTACCGCTGATTTTGTTATTGAGTATTTGCTTACTGCTTTTTGTTGGTTTACATAAAGATCCAAAACAAATTGCCTCAGCACTCATTAATAAGCCCGTGCCAGAATTCTATCAAGCGAATTTGCTTGAGCCGAATCAAATTGTCAGCCCGAGAGATTTTCCAAAGAAACCTTTCCTACTTAACGTGTGGGGAAGTTGGTGTGGCTATTGCCAACAGGAACACCCTCTTTTGATGGAAATTTCAAAAGAAGTGCCCATTGTGGGAATCGATTATCGTGACAAACCTCAAAATGGCATTGCGATGCTAGAGCACATGGGTAATCCATTTATACTCACCATTGACGATAGTCGTGGTGAATTTGCGATGCAATTAGGCGTAGATGGTGCACCAGAGACCTATATTGTCGATGAACACGGCATGATCCGTTATCGTCATTCTGGCTATATGGATCGTGAAACGTGGCTTACCGAAATCAAACCAAAACTTGATGAATTAACAAAAAAGTAAAATGAAAAAATTAACCCGATTTCTGACCGCACTTTTACTGACTTTCGCCCTTTTTGCTCACGCAGAAATGGTGGACACCTATGCGTTTAAAAACCAAGCCGATCGTACTCGTGCTGTTGAACTGGCAAAATCCTTACGTTGCCCACAATGTCAGAATCAGAACTTAGTTGAGTCCAATTCGCCGATTGCTTATGACTTACGTATTGAAGTCTATAAAATGGTGGATGAAGGAAAAACGAATCAGCAAATTATTGATACGATGACTGCACGTTTCGGTAATTTCGTGAACTATAAGCCCCCTTTCCAATGGAATACCGCACTCCTCTGGTTATTACCTATTTTGCTATTAATTGGTGCTTTTGCGTTGATTTTGTTTTCCACTAAAAAATCAGAAGACGAACCTAAACCACTTGAAAATAAACCTTATACAGCGCCTAAAGAAGAAAAAAATGCGGTCAAATTTGAAACCAAATCTGCCATTTGGGTCTTTGCTATTTTGTTGGTTCTTCCTTTAAGTTATTACTTCTCCCTTGATCGTTTTGAGCGTGTTCAACAAGGTGAAAAAGAAATGATTGAGCTTGCCAACAAAAAAGCAGATACATCAATGGTGCATCAAAAAGAAGATATGGTGCTCAAAATTCAAAATAAAATTCGAGAAGATGTGAATAACCCTGAGCTTTGGGCTCAGCTAGGTGATGCTTATATGCAAAATGATGAATTTGATCATGCGCTCATCGCCTATAGCAATGCAGAAAAAATTTCAGGCACAACACCCGCTATTTTAGGCCTAAAAGCGACCGCACTTTATTATCAAGCAGGTCAAAACATCACACCGCAAATCCAGCAAATAATGGATGAAGCGTTAAAACAAGATAAACATGAAATCTCGGTAATCACATTATTGGCGACTGAAGCTTTTAAAAATCATGAAGCCGAAAAAGCCAAAGCTTATTGGCAACAATTATTAGATTCGGGGAATTCTGCCGTGGATCGCCGTACTGTCATCCAACGAATCAAAATGATAGACTATTTTGAAAAAGGACAAACCTCACAATAAGCTATGTCTCATTATTCAGAAAATATCATTATTGGAGCCGGTGCTGCCGGCTTATTTTGTGCCGCACAGTTAGGAAAGCTGGGCAAGCAAGCCACCATTTTTGATAACGGTAAGAAAATTGGCCGAAAAATTTTAATGTCTGGCGGCGGATTTTGTAATTTCACCAATATGGAAATCAGTCCAGACCGTTATATCAGTCAAAACAAGCATTTCGTCAAATCTGCCTTAAAACGTTATACACAATGGGATTTTATTGCTTTAGTCGCTGAGTATGGCATTCCTTACCATGAAAAAGAGTTAGGACAGCTATTTTGTGATAACGGTGCAGAAGATATCGTGAAGATGCTCGGAACGGAATGTGACAAATATGGTGTAAGCATTCAACTACGCAGCGAAGTGAGTGATGTCGAAGCCGTTGAAAACAACCCTAAAGTGCGGTTTAAATTGAAGGTAAATGCGGTTGAATGGCAATGCCAGAATTTAATTATCGCCACCGGTGGGCTCTCCATGCCTGGCTTAGGCGCTTCGCCTTTTGGCTATCAAATTGCAGAACAGTTTGGATTAAATGTGATTCCTCCGCGAGCAAGTCTTGTGCCATTCACATGGCGAGAAAGTGACAAATTCTACTCGGCACTCTCTGGTGTTTCATTAGATGTGGCGGCGACGAATCAGCACAAAACCTTTACTCATCAAATGCTATTCACCCATCGTGGTTTATCTGGGCCTGCCATTTTGCAAATTTCCAATTATTGGCAACCGGGTGAAAGCATTCATTTAGATTTATTGCCCTATAACAACATTCGTCATCATTTGGATGAAATGCGTCAATCTTCACCTAAATTGCAGTTAAAGACTGTATTAAGTCGATTATTACCGAAAAAGTTAATCGAACTTTGGCTAGAACAAGGCTTGATTCAAGATGAAGTGATCGCGAACTTAAGTAAAGTGCAGTTAGAAAATTTAGAGAATTTAATCCACAATTGGCAATTTATACCTAATGGCACTGAGGGCTACCGCACGGCTGAAGTCACGATGGGCGGTGTTGATACCCATGAAATTTCATCCAAAACCATGGAAGCCACAAAGATTAAAGGCCTCTATTTTATCGGTGAAGTGTTAGATGTTGTCGGCTGGTTAGGTGGCTACAATTTCCAATGGGCATGGAGTTCGGCTGCCGTTTGTGCGATGGGAATTGCTGAAGGCTAATCTTTCGCTGCATTAATTATTTTCATTATGAATGAAAAAATCATTACTTTGATCATGAAATATCCTTACGTTAAAATCAGCATACGAAAATAAAAAAGAAGGATATAAACATGACATCAAAAACACTTCCCTTTCACGCTGATACTGTGGGCTCATATTTACGTTCTCAACCTTTAAAAGAAGCTCGTGCAAAATTTGCAGCAGGCGAACTTTCTCGTGAACAATTAACGGAAGTTGAAGATCAAGAAATTGCTAAATTGGTACAAGCTCAGTTAGATGCAGGTATTCAAGTCATCACGGATGGGGAATATCGCCGTGCATTTTGGCATATCGATTTCTTAGAACACTTAAATGGTATTGAAGGTTATCACCCTGAACACGGTTATAAATTTAATGGCGTGGAAACCAAACCTTACAATACTCGCTGCTGCGGTAAAGTATCTTGGAATCCAAACCACCCATTTATCGAACATTTCAAAAAATTAAAAGACATTGTTGGAGATCGTGGCGTCGTAAAATATACCATTCCAAGTCCGAATCAATTAATGTATCCAATTCAATGGGATACGGGCGTTTATGCGACACGTGCAGAATTTGCCAAAGATGTTCAACAAGCTTATAAAGATGCGATCAAAGCCTTCTATGATGCGGGTTGCCGTTATTTACAATTTGATGACGTGTATTGGGGTTCACTCTGTAACAATCACTTAAAACCAGAATTTGAAGCAGATAAAGCACAGGCGCTTGAAAATATTCAAGTTGTATTAGCGGCTAAACCAGCAGATATGGTTATCACAACGCATGTTTGTCGTGGCAATTTCCGTTCAACCTATTTATTAACTGGCGCATACGATCCTATTGCGGATGCGTTATTCGGCCAAACCCAATACGATGGCTATTTCCTTGAATATGATGATGAGCGTTCTGGTGGGTTTGAACCATTAAAACACTTTGCTAATAATCCACACAAAGGTCGTATTGTATTAGGCTTAATCAGTTCAAAATTCCCTGAATTAGAAGATAAAGCGGCTATTAAAGCTCGCATTGAAGAAGCGACTCAATATGTTCCACTTGAGCAGCTTTGCTTAAGCCCACAATGTGGTTTTGCGTCAACAGAAGAAGGGAACATTATGACGGAAGCACAACAATGGGCCAAAGTCCGTTACGTTGAAGAAATTGCTAAAGAAGTATGGGGTGAAGATTAATTCTTTACATAAAAATACGCTGTTTTTAACCGCACTTTTATAAACTGAGAGCGTAGCAATACGCTCTTTTTTATTACTTTCTTTCAACAGATAAAAAAAGCTGATGCTATTCACATCAGCTTTTTCATGATTAATTAATCACTAGATTTGCGTTAAATCGACGTTTTTCGTTTCTTTTGAGGCTAATAATGCTAACAAGGTTAAAAATGCATTAATAGCTAGATAAATCCCCACGCCCATTAAGCCATAAAATGCATTGATTTTTAATGAAATCATTGCCGCAATGGTTGCCCCGATAATTGATGCAATATTGTAGGCTAAAGAAGCACCAGAATAACGTACTTCCGTTGGGAATAATTCAGGCAATAACGCTGCCATTGGGCCAAATGTCATGCCCATTAATGCCATACCAATTACCAAGAAAGCAAATACGGAGGTTGGTGTACCATTTCCAAGAAATAATGGCATGCATAACGCAAAAATTAAAATGCTGATCGTTGTCCAAATCAACCATTTACGGCGACCAATTTTATCTGCATAAAGACCAGAAATACTGATAAAAATCGCAAAAACGATTGCACTCATTAAAAGTAATCCGGTGAAGGTATTAGCAGGAATGCCTAACCCCATTGGATAACCCGCTTCTGAAAGGGTTGCCGGTGTACGAGAATACGCTTGAGCAAAGGCGGTCATAATATAGAACAAGGAATAGGTTGCTACCATAATAAAGGTACCAATCACCATAGGTTTAAAGTGTTTAGTGAATACCACACTCACCGGTGCTTTTAATTTTTTCCCCTTTTCTTCTGCTTCAATGAACACATGGCTTTCATGTAAGGTTAAACGAACATATAACCCAACTAAAACCAAGGCTAAAGAAGAGATAAACGGAATACGCCATGCCCATTCAACAAGGGCTTGTTGGCCCCAGAAATAGCTCACTAAGAAGAAGGTCGCATTAGCCACAAATAAACCTATTGGCGCACCTAATTGAGGGAATGTACCATACCAAGCACGTTTTCCTTCTGGGGCATTTTCTGTTGCGACTAGAGCTGCGCCACCCCATTCTCCACCCAGGCCAATTCCTTGACCGACACGGCAGATACATAACAAAATCGGGGCCCAAATACCAATTTGAGAATAAGTCGGCAACAAGCCGATAACGACCGTAGATCCGCCCATTAAAACCAAAGAGGCGACCAAGGTTTTCTTACGACCGATCTTGTCACCAAAGTGGCCAAATAAAGCGGAGCCAATTGGACGAGCAAAGAACGCTAAAGCTAATGTGGAAAGAGAAAGTAAATCATCTGAAAGCGGATCGCCGCTATGGAAGAATTGCGTGTTAAAAACTAATACAGCCGCAGCGGCATAGATATAATAATCAAAGAATTCAATTGCAGTACCCACCATGGATGCCAAAGCAACCTTAAATGGATCATTACGAAGTTGTGAGGACATTTTGCTTCCTTAAGAGTCAAATAAAATGAAAGGGCTAAATCCTAGCATTTCCCGTAAGGTTGAGCAATTTTTAATACGATATTTTCTATTTTTTCAGCAAAACATGTCGAATTTTCTAAATGAGCATTGTGTCCAGCATGAGGGATAAGCGTTAAATCAAGTTGATTATCCTCTGCCATTTGACGAAACTTCTGATCTCGCTCACCGCAAAAATAGAAAAACGGCAACAAACTTGACCGCAATTTCTCTCGAAAATCAGGCTGTTTGGCAAGGCTAGTTGCTAATAACATCTTACCAATATTTGCCCCACAATTCGCTTTTCGCTTTTCAATTAACGACTTACGTTGCTGTTCATTTAAATGAGAAAACACAGGCTGTTGATACCAATCTTCTAGCACGGTTTCAGGCTTTTCATGGAAAAAACGCTCAGCCCACATTTTGTCATTAACTAAACGGCTTTGTTTTTCTTGCTCAGACTGCAAACCTAAATTTGCCCCTTCTAAAATCACTGCTTGTAAATTGCCTCTTTGCACTTGAGCATGTAGTGCATAATATTGTGCGACTCGCCCACCAAGTGAATAACCGATCAGGATATAAGGTTCATCTTTTATGAGACTTTGTATTTGGCTTTCAAGAAATTGAGCCGTTTGCTCAAAATCTTCAACCGCTACAGCTTTATTCTCTCCATGAAACGGTAAATCGAGAGAGAGACAACGAAAGTGCGGTAGATTTTCGATGACTTTTTGCCAATCTGATTTCGTGCCTAATAAGCCGTGGAGAAAAACAAGATTCATCATAATAATGCCATATAAAGAAATCCCCTCTATATAAGAGGGGAAAGAAATTATTCACCAATAACCGCGTGGCTGATTTGTTCAATCAAGCGCTTATAGGTTGCGCTACCATCACTTGGGTTTGTTTTGATTTCAATTAATGTCGCACGGCGGCGAGTATAAGCTTGTTTTAACACGGAGCTTAAATCTGCCCAAGTGTAAGGTAAAGCATATTTTAAACCAAACATTGCGGCGACTTGGGAGAAATCGCCATTATGTGGCAAGCGATAGAACTGCTCTTTCACCTCATCATCCACCGGCAACATATCGAAGATCGCACCACCATTATTGTTAATCACAAAAATAATAGTTGGTTGAGTCACATTCTTAAATAAGGCTAAAGAGTTTAAATCATAAAGCGTAGACGTATCACCAATCATGGCGACCACAGGTTGATCAGCACCGATACCGATACCTGCGGCCGTTGCTAATAAGCCATCAATCCCACTTGCACCACGGTTGGTGAAAATCGGATACCCTTCAGGCAATTTGGTTAAAGCATCAACCAAACGTACAAAAAGACTGTTTCCTAAGAACAAAATACCGTTGTAAGGTAAAACACGTTCAATATGATGTGCTAATGAGGCTTCATTAAGATTGCCACCAACTTGTTGTTCGATAAAGGTTGCACAGAATTTTGAAAGCGCAAGTGGCTCGAGTAACCAAGGTTTTTGACGCAATGGCGGATGTGCACGCAACCAATGATGTGCTTTGGCGTTAAAGCGAGTTTGCGTATGGTGATTTGGATCAACTGCATTTTGACTTTGCTCCACCACCCAAAATTCGCCTTGGAACTCCGCTAAGAATTGGTTAATACGTTTACTGATAAAACGAGAACCAAATTGAATCACGATATCAGCTTGAAGTAATTTTTGCTTCACGGTTTGGTTTGCTAGCCAAATATCCGCATAAGGCATGAGCGGTTCAACACCGGATTGAATATCCGTCAGCAAAATCCATCCCATGGTATTTGCCCATGAGTTAATACCCATTGCTTGTTCAGGCGTTAATTGCCCTGCCACAATCACACCACGTTTTGTACGCCAGCTATCCCAATTCTCATGCATCAACACTTCTTGTTGCAATGGTTGATGATCAACCCAATTTTTAGGCTGACTTAACCAACGTTGAATTGGCATTAACCATGGATGAGCGTCAATTTCTTGATCTTGGGCATTATAAAGTGGCTCAGCAAAAGGTACATTAATATGCACCACGCCTGGTTGTTGCTTTTGTTTATAGCAAGCTTGTTCTAACGTAGAAATTAACCATTTTGCTGCATAATCTGCCTGAGGTTTCGGTAGATTGACACTTGCAACGGGGTAATCGGCAAACATATTTTGTTGCACGATAGCTTGATTCGCCCCACATTCCCATAATTCAGGTGGGCGATCAGCGGTAAGAATAATTAAATTCACGCCTGTTTGACGAGCTTCGATAATCGCTGGATATAAATTTGCTGCTGCGGTGCCCGAGGTGACAATCACGGCAACAGGTGCTTGCGTGGATTTTGCAATCCCCAACGCAAAAAAGCCTAAACCACGTTCATCAAAGTGACTATGGCACGTTGCACGAGAAGCATTTTGTAAACGCACAGCTTCTAGCGTTAAAGGTGTTGAGCGTGAACCTGGCGCAATACAAAAGTGACTCACGCCTTGGCGAACCAAGGTTTCTAAGATCACCTTTGACCAACAACGATTAAATACGCTTACAGACATTCTTCTTATTCTCCGTTATTCTCTGCAAACAGGGAAATCAGCCCTGCCGCTTTACGTTCAATTTCTAACCACTCTTCTACAGGTTGTGAGCCTTCCACAATACCGGCACCAGCAAATACACGTACTTGGTTTTCTTCGATAAAAGCCGAACGAATGGTGACACAAAATTCTGATAGATGTTGATTCATCACACCTAATGTACCGGCATACCAACGACGATCAAAGGTTTCTATTTCAGCCAAAGCTTTCTTCGCTTGATGCTGTGGTAAGCCTGATACAGCTGCCGTTGGATGGATCGCTTTCAGCAAATCGGCATCCGTACAAAGTGCGGTCAATTTTGCTTGCATTTTTCTAATTAAATGCTGCACTTTGCGTAGTGACTTTAATGCGACATCATCAACAGTAATTTGTTCCACTAAGTGACTGATATTTTGTGAAATATCTTCAACCACCAACCAGTTTTCATTGAGGTTTTTTTCATCATTTAACAGCCAATTCGCACGTTCGTCATTTTCACTCGGATTATCACTAACAGGTGCTGTCCCCGCAAGCGCTTCCGTGAATAACTGACGATCATCACGTGCAAATAAGCGTTCTGGTGTCGATCCCACAAAACAGTTTTGAGCATTATCTGCCCATAAAAAATGGTAACAACCACTATTTTTTGCTTGGCTTGCAGCAAGAAAATCTTTTCCGTTTAGCTCACCCTGAATACCAAACACGGTTTCATTTGCCAAAACGAGCTTAGTTAATTCACCCTGTCGAATTCGAGTGAGTGCTTGATTGACCCAGTTACACCAGGTATCTTGATTCGCTTTTGGCTCTACACTTTCGATGGTTAATTGATTAAGCGGTGAAAGTACGGTCATTTTTTCAAATGAATTCAAAATCATTTTTGCCGAATCAAGCTCATTTGGATCAACAAAAACTGAAACCACGGTCTCACCATTTTGCTGTTCAATTAAAACTTGCGGCAAAATAAACTGACTTTCACCTTGGAACTGTAAACCGCCCACTAAAGGGAAATCATGCTCTTGAATAAATTGCTGTGCCAAATTCACATCTGAAAATGACCGCACTTTCCCTACGGCAGCGACGGTTTTATCTTCATCACGAAAACGTAAATAAAATTGTGGATAAACAAGCTGTCCTTTCATCCATGCCAAAAGATCAACACCCAATTTCATCTTCATCTGAAGACGTGCAATAGCAGGTTGCTGATCAGTTATCGCCAAAGTTTCAAATTGGCGAATTAGCTCAGATTTAGCTTGTTCTAAAGGGCCCATGAAAAATAATAAAACACAAAAAAATTAGCCCATATTCTACCGCACTTTAATACATTCAAAAAATTTTTTTATTAAATCTTTTCAAGATAAGAATTTAAGCGTAAATTAGACACAATTTTTGAATGAAAATCTAATTATCATAGGATGTTACTAATGAGATCTTTTCCGAAATCAGACAAATTAGAGCACGTTTGCTACGATATTCGTGGACCGGTTCACAAAGAAGCTTTACGCCTAGAAGAAGAAGGCAACAAAATCTTAAAACTGAATATCGGTAACCCTGCCCCATTTGGCTTTGAAGCGCCAGATGAAATTTTAGTCGATGTCATCCGCAACTTACCTTCTGCACAAGGTTATTGCGATTCCAAAGGTTTGTATTCTGCACGTAAAGCTATCGTGCAATACTATCAGTCTAAAGGTATTCATGATGCGACAGTAAACGATGTGTACATCGGGAACGGTGTATCTGAATTGATTACCATGTCCATGCAAGCCCTTCTTAATGATGGTGATGAGGTATTGGTTCCAATGCCGGATTATCCATTATGGACGGCGGCGGTAACGTTAGCGGGCGGAAACGCGGTACATTATTTATGTGATGAAGAAGCGGGTTGGTTCCCTGCTATTGATGATATTCGCGCGAAAGTCAATGCCAAAACTAAAGCTATCGTGGTAATCAATCCAAATAACCCGACTGGTGCGGTATATAGCAAAGCATTACTCGAAGAAATTATCGAGGTTGCACGTGAAAATAATCTGATTATTTTTGCGGATGAAATTTATGACAAAATTCTCTACGATGGTGCTGTCCACCATCATATTGCAGCCCTTGCACCAGATGTATTAACCATTACATTCAATGGCTTATCAAAAGCATATCGTGTTGCGGGTTTTCGTCAAGGTTGGATGATTTTAAATGGGCCGAAACAACATGCTAAAGGCTATATTGAAGGCTTAGATATGCTAGCGTCTATGCGTTTATGTGCAAACGTACCAATGCAGCACGCCATTCAAACAGCATTAGGCGGCTATCAAAGTATTAATGAATTTGTTCAACCGGGTGGTCGTTTGCTGGAACAACGCAATAAAGCCTATGATTTAATTACTCAAATCCCTGGTATTAGCTGCGTAAAACCAATGGGGGCAATGTATATGTTCCCGAAACTCGACATCCAAAAATTCAACATTCATAGTGATGAAAAATTTGTGCTCGATTTATTACGTAAAGAGAAAGTACTTCTCGTGCATGGTAAAGGATTTAACTGGCACTCACCGGATCACTTCCGTGTGGTGACACTTCCTTATACCGGTCAATTAGAAGAAGCCATTGGCAAATTGGCGCGATTCTTAGAAACTTATCGTCAATAATAAAAAAGAGCGGTTAATTAACCGCTCTTTTTTTATTTCATGATTTATAACTATGCCCAGAAATAACGCACCACATGGAAGAAAATAGGTGCGGAGAAACAAAGTGAATCCATTCGATCTAAAATACCACCATGGCCACTGATCATATTCCCCCAGTCTTTCACACCCATACTGCGTTTCATTGCCGACATCACGAGTCCACCTAAGAATCCCATTAAGCAAATTAACAGACTCATTAAAAAGGCTTGCCATGCATAAAATGGTGTCATCCAATGAAGTAGCATACCTAATAAACTTGCGCTTAATACCCCACCAACAAAACCTTCTACCGTTTTGGATGGTGACAAGGTTGGCGCAATTTTATGTTTACCGAAGAGTTTACCCCAAACGTATTGCAATACATCACTTGACTGTACTACCAAGATTAAGAAGATCATTAATAAAAGATTTTTTCCTTCATAACCTGAGATATCAAGTGTCAATAAAGCGGGGATATGTGAAATACAGAATACGCTAATCATCAATGCCCACTGAATTTTCGTAGAACGATCTAAGAAATTCGCTGGGTCACCCAGTAATGCTGAAAGAATCGGTAAAAATAAGAAGCCATATACGGGAATAAAGATAGTAAACATACTAAACCAATCAATGGCGACTAAAAAATATTGCAATGGCAAGATCACATAAAAACAGGCGGCGAGTGCAAGATGATCGCCTCGACGAATATTTAATAGAGAAAGAAACTCACGCAATCCCATAAATGAAATAATCAAAAAGAGCACAATCACGCCATAAAAGCCTAATAAGCTCGCAATAAAGATAATCCCAATCATCACCCACCAAGCATTGATGCGTGCATTCAGGTTATCAATAACGCTATTCGGTGTATCCACACCCGATCTGCGTTTTAAAATATATCCCACTGAGGAAGCAAAAATTAAGGCGATAAATAAACCACCGAAGAGTTGCCATATTTCTGTCATCATTTGCTCCTAAGATTTGCCTTTTTCACTAACGTTTAAACTTAATAATGCCAATTGAGCACGTGTCAGAAAAACCTCTTTAGTTTCATCAGTCCCAATCTTTAATGGCTCACCTACATAAAGATCACATAACAATGGTATCGGTAAAATAAAGCCTTTTGGTAAAACATTATTCATATTGCTAATCCAAACGGGCACAAATTCACAATCAGGATTTTCTTTTGCTAAATAAAACAATCCGCTTTTAAATGGTTGAAGCGGCAAATCATCATCCATCTTACGAGTTCCTTCAGGGAAAATAATCAGGGAGTCATTGGCTAATGCTTCACTCATTTGTCGTATGGCAGCTTTTGGATCTTGACTATTACGTTCAATCAGTAACATATTAAACACTTTATAGGCTAAAAAGCGACGAATTGCGCCTTTCGTCCAATAATCTTTGCCTGCAACAGGTCGAGTTTGTTTTCTCACTTCATAAGGCAATGAAATCCAAAGTAAGATAAAATCCCCATGACTATTATGATTGGCAAAATAGACACGATGCCCTTCTGAAGATTGTTCGGCAATTGCGGCTTGTGGTCGAACGCCTGTAATAAAAGAAGCAAAACGACACAATAAAAAATCGATTAATCTCGCAAACATATTTGCTCCTATTATTCCGTCACTTCGGCTAAACCATTTTTTACTCGCTTAATACAAGTCACAATGAGCAAGATAATGACGATATTGGCTACCCACCAGAAAAGTGAATGCAAGCTACCATTCACTGCATAAAGTAAACCGATCACACCAAATACGAATGCACGATCACTTTTACCCATTGGGCCATCATAGCGACGCGTTTTGCCTTGAACTTGCCCTAAAATGCCGCATAACTCACTCAACGCGGCAAGCCAAATAATACATGAGATTTGAATACCATCAAAAGGCGCGACAAAAGCAAAAGGAAGGTAAAGTGCTGCATCAGAGACTACATCAGTAATTTCATTAAGATACCCCCCTAATCGACTTTTTTGATTGAATTCACGTGCTAACATGCCATCAACAGCATTCAGCGCCATACGCAAAAACAACCAAATAGGAATAAGGAAAAAAAGAGTGGAAAATGTCGGGAATAGTGCGAGAACCACACCTAATAAAATTGAAAGTAAGCAAGCAATTAGCGTAACTTGATTTGCTGTTACGCCTTTTGCTGCTAATTGCCTAACTAAAGGCCGAAGTAAATTCTGAAATTTGGGTTTTAAGGCATAGATACTCATCTACCATCTCCTTGTTTTTATTAGTAAACATAAAAATTTCGCTAATAATAGAATAGTATAGAGTATTACTCAAGTTTTTATTCATCCATATAACCTAGACTTCTTAAGGCGCGTTCATCGTCTGCCCAACCAGACTTCACTTTAACCCAAAGTTCAAGGTGTACTTTATTATCAAATAAGCGTTCCATATCAGCGCGAGCTTCCATACCAATGGTTTTAATTTTTTGCCCTTGAGCCCCAATCACCATTTTCTTTTGACCTTCGCGCTCAACTAAAATCAAGCCATTGATTTCATAAGTACCACGCTCATTTACTTTAAATTGTTCAATTTCAACTGTTACCGAATAAGGTAGCTCTTCCCCTGTGAAACGCATTAATTTTTCACGGATAATTTCTGACGCCATAAAGCGCTGTGAACGATCCGTTACATAATCTTCAGGGAAGTGATGAACACCTTTACGTAATGATTGACGAACAATTTTCTCTAATTGATGGACATTATTACCTCGTTGCGCAGATATCGGCACAATATGAGCAAAGTTAAACTTACTGCCTAAATCTGTAATAAATGGCAATAAATCATCTTTATTCTTGATGTTATCAACTTTGTTGATGGCGAGTACGACAGGCGCTTTGGCATTACGTAATTTGTTTAACACCATTTCATCATCGGCATTCCAATGTGTACCATCCACAACAAAAATAATGAGATCCACATCCCCGATTGCCGAGCTTGCAGCACGGTTCATTAAACGATTAATCGCGCGTTTTTCTTCAATATGAAGTCCTGGCGTATCTACATAAATTTCTTGGTAGATGCCTTCCGTTTTAATTCCCACAATACGGTGACGCGTGGTTTGCGCCTTGCGGGAAGTAATCGAGATTTTTTGACCCAAAATTTTGTTTAACAGGGTGGATTTCCCTACATTTGGGCGGCCTACAATGGCAATAAAACCACAATAGGTCTCTTGTTCTTGATTTAATTCGGTCATTTTATTTCCAATATTTTTAAAATTTGTTCTGCGACCGCTTGTTCTGCTTTACGGCGGCTAGAACCTTTTGCAATAAAAGTGCGGTCAATATTTGGTACGTTTTTTACCGTACATTCCACTGTGAAGGTTTGGCAATGTGCTTCACCTTCAATTTTTATTACTTCATAGGTTGGTAAAGCGAAATGCTTACCTTGTAAATACTCTTGTAAACGCGTTTTGGCATCTTTTTGGTTATCGCCTGGCTTAATTTCAGCCAATAAGGTTTTATACCAACTACGCACAATATCTGCCGCTTTATCAAAGCTTGAATCCAATGCCATTGCGCCAATTACCGCTTCAACACAATCGGCCAAAATAGATTCGCGACGAAATCCCCCACTTTTCAATTCACCTGAACCTAAGGACATATAATCTCCAAGCTCAAAATTACGGGCAATCATCGCCAGAGTTGGCTCTCGAACTAATGTTGCACGCATTCTGCTCAGTTCACCTTCATTACAACGAGGGAATTGATGATAAAGCGCATCAGCAATGACATAATTGAGAATAGAATCACCTAAAAATTCTAGGCGTTCATTATGTTGAGTGGAGGCACTGCGGTGTGTCAGTGCCAATTTTAAGTTTTTTAGATCGGAAAATTGATAACCAATTTTTCGTTCTAGTCGATCTAAATGGTTCATATTAATTAATTTTTGTAAAGAAACGGTCTAAACGGAAGCCTGTAGGCCACTCATTTGGTTCTTTTTCTAAACTCATCCAAATATAAGTGGCTTTACCCACAATATTTTTTTCCGGTACAAATCCCCAAAAACGGCTATCATCACTATGATCACGGTTATCCCCCATCACAAAATATTGCCCTTCTGGCACAATCCATTCTGCAGTAGGTAAGCCTTCCTGTGGATAGAATTCAATACCCGAATAACGGCGCATTGGTTCCACTAAAATCGTGTGTGTCACGTCACCGATTTCCAAATATTCGATTTGCGTTGGGAATGCTGGATTTGTGGGTTCTTGTTTGTATTCAAACGCTTTAGTTTGGCAATCTACTTCACAAGGTTTGCCATCTTTACCATAAACCAGCGTTAAAGCACTTTTTTCAACATCAAGGATAATGCGGTCACCGCCTTTCCCTACAATACGTTTAATGTAATCTACACCAGACATATTGTTTTTAGATGTTAATGCAAGATTTTCAGCATAAGCCGCTCGCGTTGCCCCTAAACTTGTACGAAGTAACGCTTGTTCCGGCGCTTTAAACACAATCACATCACCACGTTCTGGTTTGTTACCTTCAATAATCGTATTTTGGAAAATGGGGTCTTTAATACCATAAGTATATTTATTAACAACAAGAAAATCCCCTACGCGCAACGTTGCTTCCATTGATCCTGATGGAATTTGAAATGGCTCAAAAATAAATGAACGTACAAGGAATACCACGGATAACACAGGGAAAAGCGAAGAAATAAATTCTGAACCTTCTGAAATTGGCTCAATTTTCGCTTTTTCTTCATCCGTTAATGCTTTGCCTGAGCGTTGTTCTGCACGTGCGATTTGACGACGACGTCTCGGCATCACAGCAAAGCGGTGATAACACCATAAAATGCCGGAAAGTGCGGTCAAAATCAGCAACAAAATACTGAATGTGTTAGGCAGTTGGAAATAATCTAACGCTTTCCAACCGGCAAAGCCTACGGCTAACAACAGAATAAAAAATACATTCGACATTGCTCTACTTTCCTATTTATCTTTACCTACATGTAAGATCGCTAAAAACGCTTCTTGCGGTACTTCCACGTTACCTAAAGATTTCATTCGTTTTTTACCTTCTTTCTGTTTCTGTAAGAGTTTTTTCTTACGGCTCACGTCACCACCATAACATTTTGCTAATACGTTTTTACGCAATTGTTTTACGGTTGAACGCGCAATAATGTGGTTACCAATCGCGGCTTGGATCGCGATATCAAATTGTTGACGAGGAATCAGCTCACGCATTTTTTCAACTAACTCACGACCACGATAAGGCGCATTATCTTTATGAACAATTAACGCTAACGCATCAACACGATCACCGTTGATCATGATATCCACGCGCACCATGTCCGCCGCTTGGAAACGTTTGAAACCATAATCCAAAGAGGCATAACCACGCGATGTTGATTTCAAGCGGTCGAAGAAATCTAATACTACTTCGCCCATTGGAATTTCATAAGTTAACGCAATTTGGTTACCGTGATACACCATATTGGTTTGTACACCACGTTTTTCCACACAAAGGGTGATGACATTTCCTAAGAATTCTTGTGGCACAAGCATATTACACTCTGCAATTGGCTCACGAATTTCCGCAATATTATTTAATGGTGGCAGTTTTGATGGACTATCCACATAAACCACTTCACCATTGGTCATTTCGACTTCATAAATTACAGTTGGTGCGGTGGTAATCAAATCAAGATCATATTCACGCTCTAAACGCTCTTGAATGATCTCCATGTGTAAAAGCCCTAAGAAACCACAACGGAAACCAAAACCTAAAGCGGTTGAATTCTCTGGTTCATAGAAAAGTGATGCATCGTTTAGGCTTAATTTACCCAACGCATCACGGAAAGCTTCATAATCGTCAGAGCTAACTGGGAATAAACCAGCATAAACCTGCGGTTTTACTTTCTTAAAGCCTGGCAATACATGGCTTGCTGGATTGTGTTGATGGGTTAAGGTATCCCCTACTGGCGCACCTAAAATATCTTTAATCGCACAAACAACCCAACCCACTTCACCGGTATTTAATACGGTCGTATCCACTTGTTTGGGTGTAAAAATCCCTAAACGATCAACGTTGTAAGCCTGTCCAGTAGACATTACTTTGATTTTATCGCCTTTACGCAATACGCCATTTTTAATACGAACTAATGACACCACGCCTAAATAGTTATCGAACCAAGAGTCAATAATCAATGCTTGTAACGGTGCATCAGGATCACCTTCTGGCGCGGGAATCTTTGCAACAATTTCTTCTAATACATCTTCGATACCCACACCGGTTTTAGCTGAACAACGTACCGCTTCCATCGCATCAATACCGACGATATCTTCAATTTCTTCGGCTACACGTTCAGGATCCGCTGCCGGTAAGTCGATTTTATTTAAAATCGGCACGACTTCTAAATCCATTTCAATGGCGGTATAGCAGTTTGCCAAGGTTTGTGCTTCTACACCTTGTCCTGCATCCACAACTAACAATGCCCCTTCACAAGCCGCAAGAGAACGTGATACTTCATAAGAGAAGTCCACGTGTCCTGGTGTATCGATAAAGTTTAATTGGTATGTTTCACCGTCTTTGGCTTGATAATTTAAGGTTACGCTCTGCGCTTTAATGGTAATACCGCGCTCACGCTCAAGATCCATGGAATCCAACACTTGCGCTTCCATTTCACGATCCGAAAGGCCTCCACAGGTCTGAATTAATCGGTCAGAAAGGGTCGATTTACCATGGTCAATATGGGCAATAATAGAAAAGTTGCGAATATTCTTCATAAATAGATTAGTTTTCTCAAAAATCATTAAATTTAACTGGCGGATTGTACCTGAAAAGCACGGAAATCGCTAGGGATGAAAGGGAAAAGTGCGGTCAAATTTTCAAACCTTTTAGATAAAACAAAACCCCGAATTACTTCGGGGTTTCTTTTTTCATTCAAACTGAAATTATAGGCTTTCAGTGAAAGTACGAGTAATAACGTCGCGTTGTTGTTCTGGCGTTAAAGAGTTGAAACGTACTGCGTAACCAGAAACACGGATAGTTAATTGAGGGTATTTATCCGGGTTGTTTACTGCGTCTTCTAAAGTTTCACGACGTAATACGTTTACGTTTAAGTGTTGACCACCTTCAACTTTAACAGTTGGTGCTACGTTTACCGGTAATTCACGGTATTCGATTTGGCCTAATTCGCTCACTGCTACTACTTGGTCTTCTGCGAATTCAGCTTTTGCACATAAACAACGAGCTTCATTTTTTTCGCTGTCTAATAACCAGAATGAGTTTAAAAGATTGTCATTTGCTGCTTGAGTAATTTGAATACCTTTGATCATAAAGTGCCTCCTAATTTGGCAGTTGTATATTTATTAAACTGTGCAAATTTTATCAAACTATTTGAAGAATTCAATTAATTTTGACCTAAAACAGGTTATTTTTTCTGACTAATTTTTAAAAATTGATCTAGATTAAAGTTTTTGTTACGTAAAGGCCTCAATTCTTGCCGAAGATTAACAAAATGTTAACATAACTCGCAGGTAAAGCCTTTCTAAGTAATTTCATTTATAATATGTCCAAGCTTATCCAATAAGGAAATACAGAATGAAAACTTGGACAGATGTTATCGGTCAAGAGAAAGAAAAACCTTACTTTAAACACATTCTACAACAAGTGCATCAAGAGCGACTTGCCGGAAAAACCATTTACCCACCACAAGACGAAGTGTTTAATGCCTTTAAATATACAGCATTTGATGAGGTGAAAGTCGTCATTTTAGGACAGGATCCCTACCATGGCCCAAATCAAGCGCACGGCTTAGCTTTTTCGGTAAAACCTAAGGTTGCTATTCCCCCTTCTCTCCTGAATATGTATAAAGAATTGGCTAACGATATTCCTGGTTTTCAAATGCCAAATCATGGCTACTTAGTGAAATGGGCTGAGCAAGGTGTACTGTTGCTTAACACCGTGCTAACTGTAGAGCGCGGCATGGCACATTCACACGCTAAATTTGGTTGGGAAATCTTTACGGACCAAGTAATTGCAGCACTCAATGAACACCGTGAAAAAGTAGTATTTTTACTTTGGGGAAGCCATGCGCAGAAAAAAGGGCAATTTATTGATCGCAATCGTCATTATGTTTTAACTGCCCCGCACCCTTCCCCTCTTTCAGCACATCGTGGTTTTCTAGGATGTCATCATTTTTCTAAAACTAACGAATACTTAAAGCAAAATGGTTTAACTGAAATTAATTGGCAAGTTTAAGATTGTGGCTTAACATCAAGCGGGAGATTCTTTTCCCGCTTTTCTTCTTTTTTCTGCTCTCGTCTCTTTTTAAAAAAATCACTCAATTTCTGACCGCACTTTTCTGCGAGCACGCCAGTGGTAATTTCTAATGTATGATTCATTTTATAATCATCAAAGAAGTGAAAGCGAGAACCTACAGCCCCCGTTTTATAATCTGATGCACCGAAGACTAAACGTTTAATTCGACTATGCAAAATCGCGCCCGCACACATAGTACAAGGCTCAAGGGTGACATAGAGTGTGGTATTGAGCAGACGATAATTTTGAATATTTTGTGCGGCGTTACGCAATGCGACAATTTCAGCATGAGCGGTCGGATCATTTTCAATGATAGATAAATTCCAGCCTTCACCGAGAATATTTCCTTCATCACCCACCAACACCGCCCCGACAGGAATCTCACCGAGCGCTTCTGCACGATCGGCAAGCATCAGGGCGTGTTGCATAAATTTCTCGTCTAAATCTGACCGCACTTTGAATGCCTAAACTGAGAAAGGATACTTGATCGGTTCGTGAGATTGATAACCCACCACCTTGAAATCATCCATCGTTACCCAAGTTTCAAGATCTTCAAGGGTTTTAATATCAGGATTAATTTCTAATTGTGGTGAAGGGAATGGTTCACGTTTTAATTGCACATCACGCATTAACTCAAGTTGGTCTTCATAAATATGCGCATTTACAATTTTATGATATGCCTTACCTGGTTTATTGCCGGTAATTTGCGCCATCAAAGCAAGAAAAGTAAAGACCTGAATTTGATTGAAGTTTAAGCCAAGTGGTACATCACAAGAGCGTTGGTAGCTCGTTAAGTGCAATGTATCACCTACTAAAGAGAAAGTATGTGTGTGCATGCAAGGACGCAAACAGCCTAGGTCAAATTCGCCTGGATTGAAGAAAGTCAGGATTTCACCACGGTCATCGATACCTCGGCTTAAATTATTCACAATTTTACGAAGTTGATCGATGGTTTCGCCATTCGGTTTACGCCATGCTCTGCCTTGTACGCCATAAACGCGGCCCATATCATCGGTGCCTTTACGATGTGGATTGGCAAGCCATGCTGCATTTTCATTGGCATTTGCATCCCACGTTTTGGTGCCAAGCTTACGGAAATCTGCCGCATTATCATAACCACGAATATAACCTAAAAACTCCGCAATCGCTGCTTTCCAATAGCTTTTACGAGTGGTAATTAAGGGGAATTGATTATTGGCAACATCATATTCTAAATCCGCATTAATCACCGTCAGGCAACGCTTGCCAGTACGCTCGTTAGCAACCCACTCACCTTCATTTACAATGCGTCGGCAAAGATCTAAATATTGTTTCATAAAAAACTCCTTAGTGGTGAACCGCACTTTTCGAGCGATTGTATGCCCATGCCATAATTAATCCACCGCCAATAATCATCGGCAAACAAAGGGCTTGTCCACGTGTCATGATGCCTAAGAAAGATTCCACTTCTGGCTCACGGACATATTCAACAATAAAACGGAAAAGACCGTAACAAACCAGGAATAATCCAGCTACTGAACCCACAGGACGAGACTTTTTAATAAAGACATTCAGAATAATAAACAATACAAAACCTTCTAAGAATGCCTCATAAAGCTGTGAAGGATGGCGAGGTAATAACAATGGATCATTTGGGAAAATCATGGCCCAAGGCACATCGGTTTCTCGTCCCCAAAGTTCTAAATTGATGAAGTTACCAATTCGTCCTATCCCTAAACCAAATGGAATCAAGGGCGCCACAAAATCTGCCGTTTGCCAAAAGCTTCTTTTTTGAGAATAAGAGGTCCAAATCATTGAGATAATCACCCCAATTAATCCACCATGGAATGACATTCCTCCTTCCCAAACACGGAATAAATACAGCGGATCTTGCACAAAATGATCAAAATTATAGAAGAATACATCGCCAATGCGTCCACCTAAGAATACGCCCATAAAGCCATTAAAAAGTAACGTATCCACTTGATCGACGGTCCAACCACTATTCGGTTGATTTGCGCGACGAACAGCTAACCAACGAGCAAAGATAAAGCCTAATAAATACATTAAGCCATACCAACGCAGCCCAATATTGCTGTCACCAAAAGTGAAAATAGTCGGATCAAAATGTGGAAGCATCAAAAATTCTGAATTCATAACATTCCTTATTTCATAAACATATCAACTGCGATTGCAATTAATAGCAAGGCAAAGCCTTTTTTCAAGGTTGATACAGGGAGTTTTGAGGTCGCTGTTGCCCCTAATTTAGAAGTGAAAAATGAGGAGGCCGTAATACCGAGCACTGCGGGTAAATAAATATAACCTAAGGAATAATCCGGCATGGAAGGGTTGCCCCAACCGCTCACCATAAAGCTTAACATGCCAGATAAACCAAGAAGCGCGCCACAGAACGAAGATGAACCGATAGATTTTTTCATATCGATACCGCGAGAGTTTAAAAATGGTACGATAAAACCACCGCCGCCAATGCCTGCTGCACTTGATGCCATACCAATCAAGATACCGCCAATAACGGAAGATAGTGTTGTTAAAGGCTTAGCATTTACTGTGTTTTTCTTAATAGAAATGACCATTTTTGCTGCTAAATAAACAACTAAACAAGCAAAGATTTTAGCGGATACATCACGATCGAGTTTGCCTATAAATAAACCTGAGATAAATACCGTAATCATCATCACCGGCGCGAGTACTTTCACTGCACTCCACACAATGTTGCCCAGTTTATGATGGCGTTGTGCGGAAGAAAATCCGGTAATCACAATGGTGGCAAATGAAGTTCCTAATGCCGTGGACATCAGCAAGGGTTCAGGCACGCCTACCATCGGCAATAAATAGACTAAAGTTGGGACGATAATTAACCCACCACCTATACCAAATAATCCCGCAAGAAAACCAACAACAGACCCAACAAGCAAACAAAGCAGAATAAAAGTGAGCATTATTGTCCCCTTGATTTATAAGATGAACGTTTTTGATATTTAGAAAAACCATTTTTACGCGGCGCATGATAAGGTTTATTTGTCTCATGCTCTTGCGTATTTTCAAGCAATGTTTTTTCGTTGCCAAACATCACTTGAGCAAACTCTTTCATCGCTTTGCGATAAACATCTTTCTTAAAGGACACAACCTGACGTACGGGATACCAAAAACTCACCCAACGCCAACCATCAAATTCGGGTGATTTTGTTGTATTCATATTAATATTTTTTTCATCACCCACTAATTGCAACAAAAACCAACGTTGTTTTTGCCCAATACACATGGGTTTGCTGTCATAACGCAGCAATCTTTTCGGCAGCTTATAACGCAACCAATGTTTAGAGGCATAAAGCACCTTCACATCTTTGGGTTGCAAGCCAACCTCTTCATATAATTCACGATACATGGCTTGTTCGGCACTTTCGTTATCGTTAATTCCACCTTGCGGGAATTGCCACGAATTCTGCCCGTATCGTTTAGCCCAAAGCACCTGTCCTTTGCGATTACAAATGACAATGCCTACATTTGGACGGTAGCCATCAAAATCGATCACTATCGTTCACCTTAAATTTTGTACAAAAATAATTTGCAGATTGTTTCATAAATTCGCTTTTTTATCAACCGAATGGGCATATTTACCCCATTGTGGATAACTCTGTGGGTAACACTTGGATAGTCTAAATTTAACTGTGTATAAAGATCAAAAATCGCTTTTCACACTTCACTTTTTTCATTTTTGCATAACCTTTAATCAAAAATTTTCCGAAAAAAATGACCGCACTTTTTCTCATCAAAGTGCGGTCAAAAATTCAGCCATTTTTTAGTTTAAACATTCCTTGCTTGGTGAAGAAATAACAGCTGTGAGTTATTCAATATTTCTGTGGATAAAATTGTGATTGAGCAAATGGCGAGTGTTGCATAACTCTTCTCAGCATTTTAGCTTCAATTTTAGAGAAAAAATTTTCTCTTTAATTTCATTAAGATAAGGCTTATTCACAGAAATTATCTTACTCACATTCAATCAAACATTTTAGTGATTATTTTTTATCCAAGCCTTTTTTGACTAACGCTAAATAGCGCTTCCACTCAAAATATTGACCCGGATCGATCTTACGACCAGGCGAAATATCGCAATGCCCAACGATACGATCAGGCGTTATTTTCGGGTAAGCTTGCATGATATCTCGTGTTAATGCAACAAGCACTTGGTATTGTTCCTCTGTAAAAGGTTGTTCATTACTGCCCTCTAGCTCAATCCCAATCGCAAAATCATTGCATTTATCCCGACCTTCAAAGCAAGAAATCCCCGCATGCCATGCTCTATCATCGAAACTCACATATTGCGTCACCTTGCCATCCCGTTCAATTAAACAATGGGCTGACACTCGAAATTGATAAATCTCTTCAAAATAAGGATGGATAGTGGGATCGAGTTTTCCTTGGAAAAAATCATCTACATATCCCCCACCAAATTGTTCTGGCGGCAAACTGATGTAATGAATGACGAGTAATGAAATATCCTCTACATCAGGACGTTCATCAAAATGTGGTGAAATTACTTTTCTTGTCTGGCTTAACCAGCCATTTTTTATCTTATTCATCTGTTTTTCTGCGATTAAATTTCATTTTTGCGATCTCGATCGCAAAAGAAGTACGGTCAGTTTTACTTTCATCTTTCCCTTTTACACAATGTTGCAGCCAAAATTCTGGCATTTTTTTATTCAACCAAAAGGAAATTTAATTTAATGAAACTGACTTTTTCTAAACCCTTACATAAAGGTTTTACATTAATTGAATTGATGATCGTGATTGCGATTATTGCTATTCTCGCGACGATCGCCATTCCGTCTTATCAAAATTATACCAAAAAAGCAGCCATCTCCGAATTGTTGCAAGCTTCTGCACCTTATAAATCTGATGTGGAATTATGTGTCTATAGCACCAATGCCCCAACAAATTGTTCTGGTGGTTCAAATGGCATTGCAGCAGACATCAATACTGCAAAAGGCTATGTTAAATCCATTACCACGAAATCGGGTGTGATTACGGTAACAGGAAATGGCGCATTGGATGGGATCAGTTATTCTTTAACGGCGACAGGCTCAACCTCATCAGGTGTCACTTGGACAACTGCTTGCCCAAGCAATACGGATTTATTCCCAGCGGGTTTCTGTTCTCCTACCAAATAGCGAAACATGGCCTATCAAGCAATCGCAAAAAATGGCGAGATTTATCATATCTCGCCACAATATTGGCAACAAAACCAACAGCAACAAGCTTTGCTGTTGCGTTACTTTGCGCTTCCTCTTAAAGAAGACGAACACCATTTATGGCTTGCAGTAGATTCGCTGAATAATCTTGCAGCTTGTGAAACCTTTGCCTTTTTAAGTGGAAAATTAGTTGAACCAATTTTATTTGAAACACATCAACTCAAACAACTTTTACAATCCCTTGCACCGAAAGCCAATCAAATAGAAGAACAAGCGACATTTTATCATCATTCAGAAGACGAAAGCACTGCCAATTTATCTAATGAAGATGAACCCGTTATTCAATTATTAAATGGTATTTTTGAAACCGCCCTGCAAAAAAATGCCTCCGATATTCATTTAGAAACTCAGCCAAATGGGCTTTTAGTTCGTTTGCGTATTGATGGCGTACTCCAACCACAGCCGATTATCAGTAAATCACTCGCCAATCGTGTGATTTCTCGTTTAAAACTCTTAGCCAAACTGGATATCAGTGAAACTCGGCTACCACAAGATGGCCGCTTTCAATTCAAAACGACATTCTCCGATATTTTAGATTTCCGCCTTTCTACCTTGCCCACGCATTGGGGAGAAAAAGCAGTATTACGATTACAACAAAATAAACCTGTTCAGTTGAGTTTTGCTGAACTTGGCATGACACAAAACCAACAAAATCAATTTCAACATGCACTCGGTCAACCTCAGGGTTTAATCCTTGTAACGGGACCAACAGGAAGTGGAAAAAGTATCTCACTTTATACCGCACTTCAATGGCTCAATACGCCAGATAAACATATTATGACGGCAGAGGATCCCGTTGAAATTGAATTAGAAGGCATTATTCAAACTCAAGTGAATCCGCAAATTGGTTTAGATTTTAGCCGATTACTTCGTACATTTTTACGACAAGACCCCGACATTATTATGCTTGGTGAAATTCGAGATGAAGAAAGTGCATTAATGGCATTAAGAGCAGCTCAAACCGGCCATTTAGTGCTTTCGACCTTACATACCAACGATGCCCTCTCAGCAATTTCACGCTTGCAACAACTAGGTATTCAATCTCATGAAATTGAAAATAGTCTCTTATTAGTTATCGCACAGCGATTGGTGCGTAAACGTTGCTTAAAGTGCAGTCAACATTTTAGTGAGTCTTGCGACTGCCATCAGGGATATCGGGGGCGTATTGGGGTGTATCAATTTTTACAATGTGAAAACAACCGTTACCAAACCGATTTTGACTCACTTTATCAAAGCGCATTAGAAAAAGTAAAAGATCAAGTCACCGATCTCGATGAAATTCAACGCGTATTAGGCAAAAAATAGGAGTCTCTATGGCAAAACAAAAACTCTTTTACTTCCAAGCCTATGATCAGCGGCAACAATGGCAAAAAGGTAGCCTTGTTGCTCAATCTAAACAAGCCGCACAATTTCTGTTAATTGCAAAAGGTTTTAGTCACATTCGCTTGCAACAAGATTGGCAACTTAATCAGAAACCGAAAAATGCAGAAATCAGTGCTTTATTGAATCAACTGGCTACATTGCTCAGTTCTGCCATTCCATTAAAAAATGCATTACATATTTTGCAAGACAACTGCACACAATTGGGTTTGCATCAGTGGCTTAGCGCCTTAATTGAGTTAATTGAAAGTGGTCTTCCGTTTTCACAAAGCTTGGAAATACAAGGAAAGTATTTAAACTTTCAAGAGATTCAACTTATTCAAGTGGGAGAAATGACAGGAAAACTGGCAGAGGTATGCACTAAAATTGCAGAACGTCGAACGCAATCATTAACGCTTCAACGCAAATTACAAAAAATTATGCTTTATCCTGCCATGGTATTAGGTATTTCGCTTTCACTTACGTTGATTTTATTACTCTTCGTTGTACCACAATTTGCTGAAATGTATGGCGAAAATTCCGCTGAATTGCCTACATTAACTGCCGTATTATTAACTATGTCTCAATTCCTACAACATCATTTTGTTGCGTTAATGATTGCCTGCACTTTCGCTATTTTTATGTTGAAGATGGCATTAAAACATTCCCTTTGGCTAAATCAAAAAAAGAATGCACTAATTAGCCGCATGCCAATTTGGGGCAATATCATTTGCCTTTCTCGCCTAATCAGTTTTAGCCATAACCTCCAATTAATGCTTCAATCCGGAGTGGCATTAACGCCAGCCTTAAATAGCTTCCTCCCCAAACAACAAACCTGGCAAACACAACGTACCTTAAAAGGTGATATTCTGCTACAACAAGAAGTGCGGTCAATTTTACAGTGGGTTTCGCAAGGTTATCCATTTTCAGAAAGTGTCAGTAGTCATCTTTTCCCAATGGAAGCACAACAAATGCTACAGATTGGAGAAAAAAGTGGAAAACTTGCGTTGATGTTGCGTCATATTGCTGATAACTATCAAGAAAAGCTCAATCATCAAATTGATTTACTTTCCCAACTTTTAGAGCCTTTAATGATGCTCATCATTGGTAGTTTAATCGGTATTATTATGATGGGCATGTATCTGCCGATTTTTAATATGGGATCCGTAATCCAATGATGATATTAGCCTTTTTCTTATTGGGTGGTTTAGTGGGTATCTTTGTTTGGCTTTATATTGATCGTTTTATCCCCAATCTACAACAAGAAATTTATCAGAACTATATCGAACTTTATCCTGAAAACAGTCCTATTTTCCATAGCGAAAAAGCAGCGATTCAATCTCAAAAGTGCGGTCATATTTGTCTTTATTTTTTAGGGTTTGGACTCTGTTTTGCTGCACTCTGTTATTTTCTTCAGGATAAATTATTTACTTTATGGCTAGCAATTACGCTTAGTCTACTGTTTGTTATCAGTTGGCTAGACTGGCATTATCAACTGATTTCACCTACACCTTGCCTCTTTTTATTTTTCCTGGGTTTATTCGGAGCACATCAAGAATTTTCAATTCTGACGCTTTCTCAAAGTTTAGAAAGTGCGGTTAGTTTTTTCAGTGTTTTTTATATCATCTATCATTTGTCTAAATGGTTTTATAAGAAGGAAGCGTTAGGCCGTGGCGATTATTGGCTCGCTTTGGGAATCGGCACTTATCTCACCATCGCGCACTTACCACTTTTCTTATTCATCGCCTGTCTATTAGGCATCATAGTCTATTGGATTTCTCGTAAACCTGTTTTACCTTTCGCGCCCTTTCTTTGCATATCGTTAATCATCACCAGTGCAATAACCCTATAAATGTAATATATTGGCAACATTGGAAAATATTATATTTAAAGGATAGATGCGAAACATCTCTCTAAATCAAGTAGCAAGGAATATTATGACTTATATTGTGGGCCTCACTGGCGGTATCGGTAGTGGAAAAAGCACGATTGCAAATCTTTTTGTTGAACTTGGTGTACCTATTGTTGATGCCGATATGGTGGCAAGAGAAGTGGTTGAAAAAGGCTCGCCGCTACTTGCTCAAATTGCTGAGCACTTTGGTAAATCGATTTTGACTGAAGAAGGCGAATTAAATCGGGCTGAGCTACGAAAAAAAGTATTTGCAGACGAAAATGAGAAAAACTGGCTCAATCATTTATTACATCCTGCTATTCGCGAAAGAATGTTAGTCCAGTTAAACACTCAGACTGCTCCTTATACGTTATTTGTCGTCCCATTACTCATTGAAAATAAGCTCACTACGCTTTGCGACCGCATACTTGTTGTCGATGTAAAACCTGAAACTCAGCTGGCTCGTGCGTCATCGAGAGATCATAATAATATTCAGCAAATTCAAGCCATTATGAATACACAAGTCAGCCGTGAAGAACGATTAAAATGGGCAGATGATATTATTTCAAATGATGCAAAATTGCCCGAAAACTTACCGCACTTAAAACAAAAAGTGCTAGAATTGCACCAATTTTATTTAAGTGAATCGAGAAAAAAAGATGTCTGATGAAATTTTTGAAGTCCCCTGCCCGACATGCCAAAAGCCCGTACCTTGGACACAGGAAAGTCAATTTCGCCCTTTTTGTAGCAAACGTTGCCAACTCATTGATTTAGGGGAATGGGCTGCAGAAGAAAAAGCCATTCCAAGTGATACGGCAGATTTTGCCATGGATCCCAATCTCAGTGATGAATGGAGTATCAAATGAGCCTTCAGCATCATGATAATGGTGAGCAGGGAGAGTTTTTCTTACTCGATGAGCAAGGGAAGAAAATCGCGAAACTCACCTATTTTTATGAAACACCCGATACCATTAATGCTAATCATACGTTTGTTGATGATTCTCTTCGAGGACAAGGTGTGGCAGACAAACTCTATCAAGCCTTAATTCATTTTATCCAGGCTAAAAAGCTAACTTTGCACCCAACTTGTAGCTATATTGCAAGAAAATGGGAACGAACCCAATCTGCTCAATCCCAAGCTTAATCCTATTAATAAGCGTGTCATTTTTAAGGATATTTTTCTGACTTCGTGCTATCCTTAGCCCCATTTATTTCTGAGAACCATTATTTATCATGCAAGAAAATTATTTAAGTCAGCAGCGATTTGCTGATCTTCCATTACATCCTATCGTACAAAAAGCCCTACAAGATAAGGGATTTGAATATTGCACCCCTATTCAAGCGTTATCATTACCTATCACATTACAAGGAAAAGATGTTGCTGGCCAAGCACAAACCGGCACAGGTAAAACGATGGCATTTTTAACGGCAACATTTCATCACTTATTAACACATCAACCTGATTTTGCCACCAATCAACCCCGTGCATTAATTCTTGCACCAACCCGTGAACTGGCTGTGCAAATTAATCATGATGCAGAATTATTAGCAAAAACAAGTGGATTACGAACCGCACTTGCTTATGGTGGAGATGGCTATGATAAACAGATTAAAGCGATTGAAGCCGGCGTGGATATTTTAATTGGTACCACTGGTCGTGTGATTGACTACGTGAAACAAGGCATTATCCGTTTAGATGATGTTCAGGTGGTGGTACTAGATGAAGCGGATCGCATGTTTGATTTAGGTTTCATTCGTGATATTCGTTATTTATTACGCAAATGTCCTTCTCCGCAAGAACGCCTCACCATGCTCTTTTCTGCAACGCTCTCTTACAAAGTGCGCGAACTTGCCTTTGAAGATATGAATTCCCCTGAATATATCGAAATTGAACCAGAACAAAAAACGGGACATAGAATTAAAGAGGAACTGTTCTATCCGTCAAATGAAGATAAAATCCCCCTCTTACTCACGTTAATGGAAGAGGAATGGCCCGAGCGCTGTATTGTCTTTGCAAATACTAAACATAAATGTGAAGAAATTTGGGGCTATTTAGCAGCAGATGGCCATCGTGTTGGATTACTCACGGGTGATGTGGCACAGAAAAAACGTCTTTCATTGCTCAAACAATTTACAGATGGTGAGCTCGATATTCTCGTTGCAACCGATGTTGCAGCGCGTGGATTACATATTTCAGACGTGACTCATGTTTTTAACTTTGATCTACCCGATGACCGAGAAGATTACGTTCACCGTATTGGCCGTACTGGTCGAGCGGGTGAAAGTGGTGTGTCTATCAGCTTTGCTTGTGAAGAATATGCGATGAATTTACCGGCAATTGAAGAATACATTGGTCATTCTATTCCGGTCAGTCAATATGATCCGAATTCATTGATTAGTGATATTCCTAAACCTTATCGTTTAAAACGCAATCCTACGCCTCAAACGAGAAATACTACGATGAGAAAAACAAACTATCGTCGTAAAAACTAAAAAGAAAAGCTGATGAACTCCTTCATCAGCTTTTTTTATGATTAATGTAATCCGACTCTTCGACGTGTAGTACGCATCAATAAGAAAACCCATGGCCATAACACACCTGATGCGATGGCACCAAAGATTTCCTGCCAGTTGAAAAATGCCCCATGCAAAGAGAATTCAACCAAGAAAATAGCCACTCGAATCGCAAAAACAAAAAGAAGTACCAATAAACTTTGGAACCAAAGAGAAAGGTTGCGCAAAATTAAGTAATATTTGGAAACAAAATAGAAGGCGACAGAAAGCACCAGTGCATGAACCCCAAGAATAGAGCCTAGCACGATATCCCATAAAACCCCGAGTAAAAATGCCCAACCAATGCTTATTCTATCAGGTAACGCAAGCGTCCAATAAAGCAAAACTAAAACCAACCAAGACGGTTTAAAAGCTTGAAAGCCTGCTGGCCATGGGGCTAATTCCATAATTAATGCCACAACAAAGAAGCATAAAATGGTCGCCCATTGAAAAATAAAACGCCCTTGCATTAGTCTTCTTCCCTATGTTGTTGCTGATCTGGAGAAATGGGTTCCTCTTGTTGAGGCATTGTGGTCGGAATGTCAGGATCCACAATTTCTTTTCCTGTATGCGGCTGTACTCCATCCTCTTGATCATCTGTAATTTTGGTTTTACTCACTGAATGAGTTGCTTCATTAGCTTGACTTTCTAAACGTTGCTGTACAAGGCGACGTACTTCTTCCGGCGACATGGATTTGACTTTCGACATATCAAGATTGCTCGGCCAAAGTAAAAGCAAATAACGTAAACGATCTAACTCAGCCAAAGGTTTCGCTTTCACCGTTGCAAAGTAATTTGAGCCATCACGAGAAACACTTTGCACAACAGCCACAGGATAGCCTTCCACAAAACGACCACCCAAACCTGAAGTCACCAATAAATCGCCTTTTTCAATATCCACAGAACGAGGCACATTATCTAAGGTAAGTTCATCTGAGTGCCCTGTGCCACTCGCGATCACGCGTACATCATTACGTAAAACTTGCACAGGAATAGAATGGGTCACATCAGTCAAAAGTAACACTCGGCTTGTATTCTCACCGACAGATATAATCTGTCCGATCATCCCTTTTTCATCAATCACTGGCTGACCGACATAAGCGCCATCACGTTCACCTTGATTGATCACCACTTGCTGACGATAGACGTCGGTTTCTGCTGTGAGCACTTCTGCAATCTTTTTATATTCATCCGTGCGTAAAGGCGAATTAAGCAGTAAACGAAGACGTTGGTTTTCTACCTTAAGTTGATCCAATAATAAAAGATCGGCATTTTTCTCACGCAACTGCTCACGCAATACTTTATTTTCAATAAGCAGTTTATTGGTATCCACCAAGTTACTTGATACACCATCTAGAACCGTTCTTGGCCCATTCGCAAGGTAATACAAGCCCCCCACGGCAGTCTCCATGACACTACGCGCCTTCGTCATTGATGAGGTTTGCCCATCAACTAAAATGAGTGTCATCGAAGCAATCACCGCTAATGTGAGTCGGATACCTAATGGTGGTGCTTTACCAAAAATGGGTTTCATTCACTGTCCTAGGGTTGAAAGGAAAAGTGCGGTCAAAAAATCAGACAAATTAAAAAACGCCGATTTTTCTGACCGCACTTTTAGAGATTAAATTTCGTCGCTAAAAATATCGCCGCCGTGCATATCAATCATTTCGATTGCTTCACCGCCACCACGAGCTACACAAGTTAATGGTTCTTCTGCGATGATTGCTGGTACGCCACATTCTTTTGATAACAATACATCAATATTGCGTAATAAAGCACCACCACCCGTTAACACCATACCGCGTTCGAAAATATCTGCAGCGTGTTCTGGTTGGCATTCTTCAAGCGCTGTACGCACCGCTGCAACGATACCATTTAATGGCTGCTGAAGAGCTTCTTGTACATCACGAGAAGTTAATTTGAATGAGCGAGGCGCACCTTCAGCAAGGTTATGACCGTGCACTTCCATTTCTAAAATTTCATCACCTTCTTGAATGTAAGCTGAACCAATTTCGTGCTTGATACGCTCTGCAGTTGGCTCACCGATAACAGAACCAAAAGTACGACGAACATAAGAGATGATCGCTTCATCAAAACGGTCACCACCAATACGTACAGAAGATGAATACACGATACCGTTTAAAGAAATCACAGCAACTTCAGTAGTACCACCACCGATATCAATGACCATTGAACCAATCGCTGTAGAAACCGGCAAGTTAGCACCGATAGCAGCCGCCATTGGCTCTTCAATTAAATACACTTCACGTGCACCTGCACCTAATGCTGATTCTTTGATTGCACGACGTTCAACTTGAGTTGCACCAGCCGGTACACAAACGAGCACGCGCGGGCTAGGACGCATAAAGTTACCGCTATGTACTTGTTTGATAAAGTATTGCAACATTTTCTCTGTCACAGAAAAATCAGCAATTACACCATCTTTCATCGGGCGAATAGCCACGATACTTTTTGGGGTACGACCAAGCATTTGTTTTGCTTCTTTACCTACTGCCGCAATACTTTTGTATGCGCCCATACGGTCTTGACGAATTGCCACAACTGAAGGCTCATCAAGTACGATACCTTGGCCTTTCACGTAAATTAATGTATTTGCTGTACCTAGATCGATAGAAAGATCGTTTGAAAATAAACCACGAATTTTTTTGAATAACATAAGAATTCCGTCATTAGTTTGGTGAAAAATTACTCATTTCTGAGCATAGAAAAAAATTGTGCTAAATGTACCAAAAAATCGAGTTTGATAACAGGATTTTTTACTTTGTTCATCTACACTTACCTCACTATTTTTTTCTAACAAGGTAACTGCGGTCAATTTTAATGGTGTTTTATACGAGATTTCGGTCAGTGAATCGCCACTTCCCGTTACCTAAAATCATCAATTGTTGCTGATGGAAAGCTTGTAAAGTTGAACGATGCCCCACGCTAATAACCGTTGTATTAGGTAAACGTTCTTTTAATAGTCGATACATCGTATCTTCTAAGCCTTCATCCATACTCGCAGTTGCTTCATCCAAGAAAGCGACGTTTGGTTTATGTAATAACAAACGTGCGAAAGCCAAACGTTGTTGCTCACCGAGAGAAAGGATACGCGTCCAATCTTGCTCTTGTTCTAAACGATCTTGTAAATGCCCTAAAGACACTTGTTTTAATACTTCAATCATCTCATCACGATTAAAGGCCTGTTCTTCATTCGGATAAGCCAGCGCAGTCAATAAACTGCCTTGTGGTAAATAAGGTTTTTGTGATAAGAAAAGCTGATGGGTTGGACAATATACATCCCCTTCAGAATACGCCCACAGCCCTGCCATGGTTCTCAACAACGTAGTTTTCCCCACACCAGAATTACCTTGAATTAATAGGGTTGAACCTTTTGGTAGCGTCAAATTTAAATTCTCAATTAAGGTTTTTCCAAATGGATTACTGATGCTTAAATCCTTAAAGATCACGTCAGTTTCGTGTTCATGTAAATGCGACGTAGATTGACGATTAGCCATATCAATCGCATAACTAAAGCCCGTTAAACGATCTAATGTGGCTTTGTATCCGGCAAAACCATCGTAAGAATTACGGAAGAACGAAAGATTTGAATGCAACTTACCAAATACTTGTAGCGTCTGCATCAGATCGCCGAGTTTAATTTGCTTCTCGAAATAACGTCCCACTTGAATGAGCAAAGGGAACACAACCGAAACTTGGCTAACCACCAGGTTAAAACCAGAAAATTTTAAAGTTCGATAAACAATATCCCACATGTTATTGATTACCGATCCGAATTGTTTATAAAGTTGGCTACTCTCAACTTTCTCACCCGCATAAAATGCTACACTTTCCGCATATTCTTTGATACGAATTAAAGAATAACGATAGTTAGCGTTTAAGCGCTCGTTGACGAAATTCAACATAATTAATGGACGTCCTAAACGGAATGCAATCGCAGTAGTGATAATCACATAAGCAAACACCAAGAACACCATCATGCGTGGAATTTCAGTACCAAATACAATCATTGGCCCCGCTAATCCCCACAATAAGATTGTATAAGAAATCATGGAGGTGACGGCATCAATCACCCCAGTACTTAAAGAGAGCGTGGTTCGCACATAGGATTGCACATCTTGTTGAATACGTTGATCGGGGTTATCTAAGTTAGCGGAAACATACTGCGTTTTGTAGTACGCGCGATTATTCATCCATTTATCGACTAGCTGACCATTCAACCATTCGATCCAATCAATAGAAAAACGTTGCTCTAAATAATAGCTCAGCAATGCAGCAATCACTGAGCTTGTCGCTATCACACAAAACAGCACCATTTGGTCCCAAAACACAGGTTCATTAAATTCCTGTAAGGACGTGTACATATTGTTATACCACTCAGAATGGACCAAGCTAATACGCACACTGACTAATGTCATCGCTACAATTAATAAGAAAAATAGCAAAGGTTTAATACTTCGACGTGGTGAAAGATACCCACCCGCAAATTGCCAAAATTGTTTACCCCAGTGGGTAAAACGGACTAATAAGAATATACCAAAGCTAAAAACAACAGCCGTCATCGCTAATGTTTTTGCTATCCATAAAAGCGAATTAATGGCCTCTTGAGCGTAATCCATAATCAACCTATAAAATCAAAAAAGTGCGGTCATTTTAGGCGGTGTTTATTTTTAAGCAAGAAAAAATGTGATGGAGATAACATTTTTTGACTTTGTCACAAGCGGGTAAGAAATCTAATTGATATAATCCAAAATAGTTAAATTTTTAATAAATTAGAGGTCGGTATGAGTGAAACTGCGATTACCATTAGTTTGCTTGCCCTCGTTGCCGTGATTGGCCTATGGATTGGGCATTTTAAAATTAAAGGTGTGGGACTGGGTATTGGGGGTGTGCTATTTGGGGGGATTTTAGTTGCCCATTTTACCACTCAATATGGCATAAAATTAGATAGCCACACATTACATTTCGTGCAAGAGTTCGGCTTAATTCTGTTTGTTTATACGATTGGTATTCAAGTGGGGCCGGGCTTTTTTGCTTCCTTACGAAAATCAGGCTTAACCTTAAATGGGTTAGGCATTTTAATCGTTGCACTTGGTGCAGTGGTGACAATTCTCATTTATAAGCTTGCGGATATTCCTCTTGATGTCGCGCTTGGTATTTACTCTGGTGCGGTTACCAATACCCCGTCTCTCGGTGCGGGTCAGCAAATTCTTTCCGAATTAGGGATGTCGCAAACGACGTCTAACATGGGGATGGCCTATGCAATGGCTTATCCTTTTGGAATTTGTGGCATTTTACTTTCTATGTGGCTTATTCGTCTTTTCTTTAAAATTAAAGTGGATGAAGAAGCAGCAAATTTTGAAAAAGAAAGTGGTCATGACAAAGAAGCGCTCAAAAGCATGTCTTTGAAAGTCACCAATACTAATCTCAATGGCATCCATTTGATTGAGATTCCTGGTTTTGATGATGAAGATGTCGTATGCTCTCGCTTAAAACGAGGTGAGCTTGTTATTGTGCCGAAAGCGGATACCGATGTTCAACTTGGGGATATTTTACATTTGGTCGGCAATCCCGAAGGCTTGAAAAAAATGCACCTTATCATTGGGGAGGAAGTTGATATCCCTGTAGCAAGCTTGAGTGGAGAGATTCGTTCTGAGCGCGTGGTCGTCACCAATGAAAAAGTACTCGGAAAACAAATTCGTCATCTCGGCATTCATCAAAAATATGGTGTCGTCATTTCACGTTTAAATCGTGCGGGTGTGGAATTGGTGCCAACAGCCCATACCACCCTTCAATTCGGTGACGTATTGCACATGGTTGGTAAAACCGACATTCTCAACCAAGCCATTTCAGTTATCGGGAACGCTAAACAAAAACTGCTACAAGTGCAAATGTTACCGGTATTTATTGGGATTGGCTTAGGGGTATTACTCGGCTCCATTCCTTTCTATATTCCAGGTTTCCCTGTGGCATTAAAATTAGGGCTAGCAGGCGGACCGTTAGTCGTCGCATTGATCTTGGCTCGAATTGGCTCTATCGGTAAACTCTATTGGTTTATGCCACCAAGTGCTAACTTAGCTTTACGTGAAATTGGTATTGTGCTCTTCCTCGCTGTAGTGGGTTTAAAATCTGGTGGTAGCTTTGTAGACACACTCACCAATGGTTCAGGTCTTGAATGGATGGGCTACGGTATTTTCATCACACTCGTACCATTAATGATTGTGGGTCTCATTGCACGTTTATATGTAAAATTAAATTATCTTTCACTTTGTGGCCTATTAGCAGGTTCGATGACGGATCCTCCAGCACTTGCTTTCGCCAATGAACTGAAAGAAGGTAGCGGTGCTGCTGCACTCTCCTATGCGACAGTCTATCCACTTACAATGTTCTTGCGGATTATTTCACCGCAATTATTAGCCATTCTTTTATGGGTTTAATATACTTCAAACTTGGGGCAGAATAACTGCCCCAAGTTTTATTACTAAGCAGCATTACGACCATAAAACAATTCAAATAAAATCAGCCCCAAGCCTACCCCTTTCCCTCATTCAATGATAGAATTCATCGCTTCATTTAGATAGGAAAAGAAATGTCATTAATTGAATTTGTAATTGATAAACTCGATGATTTAAAAGGTACCGAAATTGTGCATTTTGATGTAAAAGGTAAATCATCGATTACTGAAAATATGATTATTTGTACCGGCACATCTAGCCGCCAAGTCGCAGCTATGGCCGATAACCTTATTGCAGAATGTAAAAAAGCCGGTTATGAAACCTTTGGTGAAGAAGGTCGTAATACAGCTGATTGGATCGTGGTGGATCTCGGTCAAACCATCGTACATATTATGCAACGTGATGCACGTGAAATGTATCAGTTAGAAAAACTTTGGGCATAAAGTGCGGTCAATTTTGACTGTGTTTTAAAAGGGAAAAGGATGAAAATCACATTAATTGCAGTGGGCACCAAAATGCCGGCTTGGGTTACCACCGGATTTGAAGAATACCAACGTCGTTTTCCTAAAGACATGCCTTTTGAACTCATTGAAATCCCTGCAGGCAAGCGTGGAAAAAATGCGGATATTAAACGCATCTTAGAGCAAGAAGGTAAAGCGATGCTTGCCGCTTGCGGAAAAGGTAAAGTGGTAACATTAGATATCCCAGGCAAACCTTGGACAACGCCACAACTTGCTGAGCAATTAGAGAGTTGGAAAAATGATGGTCGTGATGTGTGCCTGCTTATTGGCGGGCCAGAAGGCTTATCCCCTGAATGTAAAGCTGCAGCAGAACAAAGTTGGTCCCTGTCACCACTCACACTGCCCCATCCATTAGTGCGAGTTGTCGTGGCAGAAAGTTTATACCGCGCGTGGTCACTGACGACAAACCACCCTTATCACAGAGAATAACGTATTACATTACCGATGAATTTAAAAAAATTCTTTTCTGCACCAACCAATGAACCGATCCGCGATAAAAAAGCGGAACGGAACTTGTTTGCACGTCGAACATTGGTAGCATTCATCGGTATTTTAGCCCTAAGCGGTGTGCTATTTGCTAATATTTACCATCTCCAAGTGGTGAATTACGACATGTACCAAACTCGCTCAAATGGTAACCGTATTAAATTACTTCCGCTTCCTCCTACTCGCGGATTAATTTACGACCGTTACGGCGAGTTACTGGCAGAAAACCTCACTTTTTTCGGTTTATATATCGTGCCGGAAAAAACAGAAAATTTAGACCGCACTTTTGAAGAATTGCGCTATGTTGTGGGACTCACTGATGAAGACATTGAGCATTTCAAAAAAGAGCGCCGTCGTGGTACACGCTATACGCCGATTTTACTCAAACCAAGCTTAACGGAAGAACAAATTGCCCGTTTTGCAGTAAACCAGTATAAATATCCAAGCCTTGATGTACGTCCTTATTTCAAACGAAATTACCTATATGGCGAAGCCATGACTCATATTTTGGGTTATGTTGGACGCATTAATGACCGAGATGTTGAGCGCCTAAAAAAAGAAGAAAAATTTGCTAACTACTCCGGTTCTACGGACATGGGGAAACTGGGTATTGAACGTTATTACGAAGAACAACTCCATGGTACAACCGGTTTCGAAGAGGTTGAAATTAATAACCGTGGTAAAGTTATTCGTAAACTACGTGAACAACCAGCCACCGCGGGTAAAAGTATTCATCTAACTATCGATTTTACCCTTCAACGCTATATTATGTCGCTCCTTTCAGGTCAAAAAGGCGCTGTTGTTGTGCTTGATCCGAAAGATAACAGCGTATTGGCGATGGTTTCCACACCAAGCTATGACAATAATTTATTCGTCGATGGCATTTCTTCTAGCGATTACAAGCGTTTACTAGAAGACCCTACTCGACCACTTTACAGTCGTGCAACACAAGGGGTCTATCCACCGGCCTCTACCGTAAAACCATTCGTTGCAGTTGCGGCATTAACTGAAGGGGTGATTACACCTAACACCACGATTTTTGACCCAGGTTACTGGACATTACCAAACTCAACAAAACGTTTCCGAGATTGGAAAAAAACAGGGCATGGTTATACGGATTTAAACAAAGCCATTACTGAATCATCGGATACCTTCTTCTATCAAACCGCCTTTAATTTAGGTATTGATCGTTTTTCCATGTGGATGAAACGTTTTGGCTTTGGTATGCCAACAGGGATTGAAATTCAAGAAGAAGCCACGGCTAATATGCCGAGTAAAGAATGGAAACAAAAACGTTACAAAAAACCTTGGGTACAAGGCGATACAATCTCAGTGGGTATAGGTCAGGGTTATTGGACGGCTACACCATTACAAGTGGCAAAAGCGACCTCTATTGTGGTCAATAACGGTAAAATTCATACACCGCATTTAATGAAATCGGTTGAAGGTGCCACCATTGAGCCGTATCAAGATCCGCTTTTATATGAAGATATTACCGATCCGAAACAAGCTTATTGGGATGCAGCTAAGCGCGGTATGTTCAATGTGGTGAATTCAGGTGCAGGGACAGGACGAAAAGCCTTTATCGGTACGAATTACCACGTAGCAGGGAAATCCGGTACAGCACAAGTGTTCAGCTTAAAGGAAAACCAAAAATATAATGCGGCTGGATTGAAAAAAGAATTACATGACCATGCTTGGTTCACGGCTTATGCGCCTTATGAAGATCCGAAATTAGTTGTCACCATTATTTTAGAAAACGCAGGTGGTGGTTCAAGTAATGCGGCACCAATTGCACGCCAAATTATGGATTTCTACTTGAATAAACGCTTGCCACAAATTGAACGTCAAGAAAATACTGAAAAAGAGAAAAAGACGGACCAAACTGATTTAGATGCGCCCGTACTAGAATCTCAACCAAGTGAGAATGAATAATGGAAGAAAAAGTGCCTTTATGCCTGCGATTATGGCAACGCTTACATATTGATTTTTTATTATTTATTGGATTAGCTGCTATTACAGCCTATGGCATGCTTGTGCTTTATAGTGCATCCGGCGCCAGTGAAATGATGTTCCAAAATCGTATTATTCAGGTCATATTAGGTTTTGCTGTCATGATGATTATGGCGCAACTCCCCCCTAAATTTTATCAGCGACTCGCCCCTTACTTATATTTGGTGGGTTTTATCATGCTGATTTTGGTTGATGCTATCGGTACAACCAGTAAAGGGGCACAACGTTGGTTAGATCTTGGATTTATTCGCTTTCAGCCTTCTGAAATTGTCAAACTCGCGGTACCATTAATGGTCGCGGTATATTTAGGTAACCGTCCATTACCACCGAAAATGAGCGAAACCTTTATTGCTATCGCCATGATTATTGTGCCAACTTTACTTGTGGCTATTCAACCAGACTTAGGTACATCAATTCTGGTTAGTGCATCAGGCTTATTCGTGGTATTCTTAGCAGGGATGAGTTGGTGGCTTATTCTTGCTGCAGTAGTTGGCTTAGCGGCATTTATTCCTATCATGTGGATGTATTTAATGCATGACTACCAACGCATGCGTGTATTAACCTTACTTGACCCCGAGAAAGATCCACTTGGGGCGGGTTACCATATTTTGCAATCCAAAATTGCTATCGGTTCAGGCGGTATATCTGGCAAAGGATGGATGCAAGGGACACAATCCCAATTAGAATTTTTGCCTGAACCACACACTGATTTTATTTTTGCCGTGATGAGTGAAGAACATGGAATGGTCGGTTTTCTTATTCTGATGGCAATTTATTTGTTTATTATTATCCGTGGCTTAATAATTGCGGTAAATGCAGAAACCTCTTTCGGGCGTATTCTTGCTGGTGCAACCACACTGATATTCTTCGTTTATGTCTTCGTGAATATTGGTATGGTGAGCGGTATTTTGCCTGTTGTTGGGGTGCCTTTACCACTCTTTAGCTACGGCGGTACTTCATATGTGGCCATTATGGCGAGCTTTGGTTTAGTGATGTCTATTCATACTCACAAACCTCGCTTTATGAAAGGGAACTAATTTCCCTTTTGGCTTTCTTATGAAGAGCACCGATAATCTTGAAAGTAATAAGTATGACATTAAAAAACATCTTAAAAACGACCGCACTTTTCACCTTGATAAGCAGCTCAAGTTTTTCTGCTTTTGCCGATACGCAAAAAATGTATGGTATTCAAGGGGATTCGCTGTCGATTACTACGACCGTTCAAGCGCCACAAAGCTATGAAGTGAATGGTAAAACATATACCACACAAGGTGATGAGGCAAAGTCCTATTCAAAAGAAGGGACAGCAAGTTATTACCACCATAAATTTAATGGTCGTAAAACAGCTAATGGTGAACGCTATGATTCGGCACTTTTCACTGCCGCACATAAAACCTTACCTTTGAATTCTTATGCGGTTGTTACAAACTTACATAACAATCGCAAGGTGATTGTGCGAATTAATGATCGTGGTCCGTTTAGTGAGAAACGTATCATTGACTTATCTCATTCTGCCGCAAAAGAATTAGGCCTTATTGCTCGTGGTACAGGGCAAGTAAGAATTGAAGCTTTACATGTGGATCACAAAGGTCAAATTTCAGGTGCGGGAGCAAAAACGCTTGCCAAGCATGCTAAAACGCAAGAAGCCAGTGAGCGTTTAGTCGTCAATAAAAATAGCGAAAAAAAAAATCAAAACTTAGACAGCACAAACGATGCAAAAACTGTTTTCAAGCTAAAACTACTCGCGCTGTCGTCAAAAAGCCAAGCAGAAAGCATCATCACAAAACTCGCGTTAGATGACATCAAAACGGAAATTAACCAAAATGGGCAAAACTATGAAATCCATTTTGGCCCATTAGCGGATCAAGCGGATATTAATCAATTAAAAACAAAATTACAAAAAACGATCAATGGGCAACCCGTAATCGTTTATACTTATAAAAACCAATAAGCTATTAAAGGAAATGCTATGTTAAAACAATCTGCAAAATTGAAAAAAATTGTACTCTTCTCGGGATTAATAGCAGCGTCAACATTTGCTGCCGCTGAAGATATTCAATACGGTATCGCTGTACCGGAAGTGAATGCGCAAACTTATGTTTTAATGGATTACAATTCTGGTGCGGTACTTGCATCACTTAACCCAGACCAACGCCAATACCCTGCCTCATTAACAAAAATGATGACTAGCTATGTGGTTGGTGCTGCATTAAAACAAGGTAAAATCCATAATGAAGATATGGTGACAATTAGCGAAAGCGCTTGGGGTAGAAATTTCCCTGATTCATCAAAAATGTTCTTAAATTTAAATCAACAAGTGTCTGTGGGTGATTTAAACAAAGGGATTATCATTGTTTCTGGTAATGATGCCTGTGTTGCTGTAGCTGAACATATTTCGGGTACCGTGGCTAACTTCGTTGATACCATGAATAAATACGTTCAACAATTTGGCTTAAAAAATACTAACTTCACCACACCACATGGTTTAGATGATCCAAACCAATATTCGACTGCACGTGATATGGCGATTATTGGTGCGCATATTATTCGTGATTTACCGGAAGAATATAAAATCTACGCAGAAAAAGACTTTACTTTCAACAAAATCAAACAACCTAACCGTAATGGCTTATTATGGGATAAAACCATTAACGTGGATGGTATGAAAACCGGTCACACAAGCCAAGCAGGTTATAACCTTGTCGCATCAGCAACAAGTCCAAACAATATGCGTTTAATTTCTGTTGTAATGGGTGTACCAACCTATAAAGGTCGTGAAGTAGAAAGTAAAAAACTCTTACAATGGGGTTTTGCTAACTTTGAAACCTTAAAAACTCAAAAAGCAGGTGAAGAAATTTCAAAACAATCTGTTTACTACGGTGATAAAGGTGACGTTAAACTTGGTGTCTTAGAAGATGGCTTTATCACTGTGCCAAAAGGTAAACAAACTGACTTAAAAGCACGTTATGAATTAGATAACAAATACTTACAAGCACCTTTAGCAAAAGGCCAAGTGGTAGGTAAAATCGTTTATCAATTAGACGGCAAAGATGTCGCTACCGTAAATCTTCAAGCATTAGAAGATGTACAAGAAGGCGGCTTCTTAGGTAAAGGTTGGGACTGGTTAGTGTTAACGGTTAAAGGATTATTTGACTAAACACCTTGAAAATTAACCGCACTTCCCCATTTATATCACATCAATAAATTCGTAAGGTGTGTGAATTTAGATGATTCACACACCTTATTCTTAAATTAAGGAAACAACATGGCAACCGAAAACGATTATGAAAAACTAAAAGAAGTAATGGAATTCCCAGCTGCAATGACATTTAAAGTCGCAGGCGTTAACCGCGAGGGGTTAGCACAAGACATCATCGCGGTGATACAAAAATATTTACCGGGTGATTATATTCCAAAGGAAAAACGCAGTAGTAAAGGCACTTATAATTCAGTTTCGATTGATATCGTGGCGCAAAATTTTGAGCAAGTAGAGACACTCTATAAAGAACTTGCAAAAGTTGAAGGCGTCAAAATGGTTATCTAAGATGAGCAATACTGATTTAATTGTCCGTCAACTAGGATTACAAGATTATCAGGAAATCTGGCATAAAATGCAGGAATTCACGGATAATCGAAATGCAGAAACCACCGATGAAATTTGGGTAGTTGAGCATCATCCTGTTTTCACACAAGGCCAAGCAGGCAAACCAGAGCACTTATTACAAAGTAGTAATATACCTGTTGTTCAATCGGATCGCGGTGGTCAAATTACTTATCATGGCCCAGGTCAGCAGGTCATGTATGTGCTCATTGATATTAAACGTCATGAACATTTAAATGTTCGCCAATTAGTGACCGCACTTGAACAATCTGTTGTAAAAACCCTTGCAGACTATGGTATTGAAGGTTATCCCAAACCAGATGCACCTGGCGTGTATATTGATGGCAAAAAAATCTGTTCATTAGGTTTACGCATTCGAAAAGGCTGCTCTTTCCATGGGCTTGCGTTTAATATCAATATGGATCTCAATCCTTTCCACTACATTAATCCTTGCGGCTATGCAGGGCTTGAAATGTGTCAGCTTGCTGATTTTATCGGTAAAGAAGAGGCAACACTTGACAAGGTTTCCCCAAAATTAATTAAACACTTTGCCGAACTTTTGGGCTATAATGTTACAAATTTATAACATTCACTTTTATAACTCATTTAAAAATGCCTGAATCAGGCATTTTTCTTTAGGAAAGAACAATGTCAACGCCTTTTAAAATGGAACGCGGTGTGAAATACCGTGATGCAGCCAAAACATCAATTATCCCTGTTAAAAACATCGATCCTAATCAAGAATTATTGAAAAAGCCGGAATGGATGAAAATCAAATTGCCATCTAGCTCATTAAAGATCGAGACTATCAAAAACGGGATGCGTCGTCATGGGCTACATTCTGTCTGCGAAGAAGCGTCTTGTCCAAATTTACACGAGTGCTTTAACCATGGTACAGCAACCTTTATGATCTTAGGGGCGATTTGTACTCGTCGTTGCCCTTTCTGTGATGTTGCACATGGTAAACCATTACCACCCGATCCAGATGAACCACGTAAATTAGCTGAAACTATCCAAGATATGAAGTTGAAATATGTGGTGATTACCTCTGTAGACCGTGATGATTTACCTGATCGTGGTGCAGGTCATTTTGCTGAATGTGTAAAAGAAGTGCGTGCATTAAACCCTGGCATCAAAATTGAGATTTTGGTTCCTGATTTCCGAGGACGTATTACTCAAGCCTTAGAAAAATTAAAAGACAATCCACCGGATGTGTTCAACCACAACTTGGAAAATGTGCCACGTTTGTATAAAGAAATTCGTCCTGGCGCTGATTATCAGTGGTCTTTAAAATTGCTTCATGATTTCAAAGAAATGTTCCCAAACATCCCAACTAAATCAGGTTTAATGGTTGGATTAGGTGAAACTAATGAAGAAATTCTTCAAGTCATGGAAGACTTACGTGCAAACGGCGTAACCATGCTTACACTGGGTCAATATCTTCAACCTAGTCGCCATCACTTACCGGTTGCGCGCTATGTGCCACCAGCCGAATTTGATGAGTTCCGTGATAAAGCCAACGCAATGGGCTTTGAACACGCAGCCTGTGGCCCATTTGTTCGCTCTTCCTACCATGCTGATTTACAAGCAAGTGGTGGATTAGTGAAGTAATCAAAAACAGATAAAAAAATGACCGCACTTTGAATCTCAAGTGCGGTCATTTTTTATATTATCCTTTCAACTAGTCAGTTGCTGCTGGCTTCTCTTCTTCGCCCTCATCAGTCTCCATCATGCTTTCTTGACGAAGATCTTCAAGGGTGCGACCATTAATTAAGTAGCCATTTTCCGTTTTTTCCACTCTAGAAACGTAATTATCACCTTCTTCCACAAATTCTCGGTGAAGTTTTCCATCATGTTTCACAAAGCTACTTAAATATTGCCAAAAGTATGAATTTTCCTTAATGGCTAAGGCTTTTTCATTTTGATCATCAAACAACATTTTACTTAATGTCAGATTAAATGTGCCTTCAATATTATCTGGAATCATGTCTGATGAATCATCTTCGGGCACTTGAGGCACAATACCACTCACTTCCAATTTAACTGGATAAGCATTGGTCTCCGGATAAGTATTAAGATTTAAATTCAACGTTGCATTATCAACGATTAAATCAAGCTCTTTCCAGGAGTTTTTTATGTATTTATCAAATGTGGCTGACGTTAAATGCGTGCTGCATAAAGCCCCATAAAATGGTGCTGAGCAAAATCTTGCTGATAAATGCGCTTTGCTGTGATTAATTTTAAATGGTGCATCAACCGCTAATTTTTCAAATTGGAATCCTGCACTTGGATAACTGGCTTTATTCGCAGACAATGTGATATGTTCATTATATTGATCATTGTCTAGTGTTTCCGTCTTATCACTGGCTGATACGTCATCAAGCACTAGATCGGCCATATTAAATGATTTTAATGCGGCCTCAATATTGGTTTTGCCACTAAATTCTCTCACCCATTTATCTTTGGCATTCAAGAAGTCTTTATTGTCTTTTGACGGTGCCTCTTTCTCAGCAAAAGCATCTAATAAAAACGGTACAAACGCCAATTCGTTTGCCACGTTGTAATCATCTAACTGAATATTAACTTTACCGCCTTTAGCTTCCCATTTACGCTCTTCATCGGCAGGGGTTTGCTTCACACTATCAACATTCAGTTTAAAATCTACATTAGCCTTAGTTAAATCCGTATTCGCCAACTTAAGTTCAAGACCGGCATTTTGTAAGTTAAAGTAAGGTTGATTATTTTTAGGCACATTGACAGAAAGCACGGATAACGAACCATCAAAACGATCGTTTTGTGTAAAAATTTTCGTTAACAAATTGACGCCGGCTTTAATATCTAATGAGCCATCACTTAATTTTTTAAATTCATGATGAAAATTGACCGCACTTGGCACGCCATTTTGTTTAATCAATAAATTCAAACCACCTGCTGTTGCTTGGCTTTCTTCTGTCGTACGGCTTTTATTAGCAATACGTAAAATATCACTACTGAATTTCGTGCTCAGATCACGCTTATCTGCCTCACCTGATTTCACGTCAAAATGATAAGTCGCATTTTTCATATAAACATGGGTGTTTTCGCCATTTAACAACGCCACTTCGGCATTTTTCGCGGTTAAGTCAATACTTGATAGGTCGTATTGATTTACACCGACTGGCACGAGGCGAGCTTCACCTTCAATTTGTTCCAATTTAGTGTCTTTATCGTAATTAAAACCGCTTAGAGTTGTTTTTAGCTCAACTTCTTTATTTTTTAAGAAATGAAGACCAATAGAAAGGTTTTGGGACTTATTCGCAAAATCACGGAATTCCGTCAAAATATCAGACTGTAAATAATCCCCTACCGGCGAAAATTTACTATTAATCGTGTTTTTATCAATCGTGATATTTAATGTTTTATTTAATTGACGAACTAATTGATCGGATAACTGTGACTCAGCCGTAATAAAGAAAGGTAACGCAGTAAGCTTGGTTGAAATCACATTTGTGCTTTTCGCATCGCTATCTTTTACACTAAAGATCAACTCACGAATAAAAAAGTTTTTCGCGGTTTGCGTCACATTTAAGGTTGCTTGGTTATCCAAAGAATAAGGGAAATTTTTTAACACCTGATCGATTTTGTGATTGGTGTAAAATTGTGCGCCGATCCCAAGTGCCACTGCGATAGCCGAAATCGTCAATGCTATTGTTCTTTTCTTGCTCATAATGTCCCCAAATACGATCTCAATTTACGATCTCAAAATCCTTTTGAAAAATTAACCGCACTTTTCTCTTCAAAGTGCGGTCAGTTTTCAGTCTATTTTAGCCTAAGATTTTATCTAACTCTTGGCTTACTTCTTCCACTTTTTGAGTACCATCTAAACGGAAATATTGAGTATTACCTGCTTTTGCTTCAGCTTGGTAATAATCAATTAATGGGCTAGTTTGTTTGTGGTAAACCGCTAAACGATCTAACACCGTTTCTGGTTTATCATCGGCACGGATAATTAAATCTTCACCCGTTACATCGTCTTTACCTTCCACTTTTGGTGGATTATAAACGATGTGGTAAGAACGGCCAGATGCTTGGTGTACACGACGACCACTCATACGTTCAACGATCACTTCATCCGGTACATCAAACTCTAAAACGTAATCAATTTTCACGCCAGAATCTTTTAATGCATCCGCTTGTGGAATCGTACGTGGGAAACCATCTAATAAGAAACCATTTGCACAATCTGGTTGAGAAATACGATCTTTTACTAATGCAACAGTTAATTCATCCGGTACTAATTTCCCTTCATCCATTAATGCTTTTGCTTGTTTGCCTAATTCTGTCCCCGCTTTAATCGCTGCACGGAACATATCCCCAGTTGAAATTTGTGGGATACCAAACTTGTTCATAATAAATTGTGCTTGTGTGCCTTTTCCTGCACCAGGAGCACCTAAAAGAATAATTTTCATACGAATCTCCAATAAATAATAGACCTGTTTAAAATACCGTTAAAGCCTTGTTTGGTCAAATGATTTTGCTGTTAATTTTGACCGCACTTTATTTTATTTTAAGCTTTTTCATTTCCTTTTTCATTCCATGGTGCCACCCAGAATAAACAAATCATTCCTGGGATAGCGAGGAATAAACAAATCCAGAAAAAATGATAGTAACCTACTGCTTTGACTAGGTAACCCGATAACATACCAAGCCCTTTACTCGGTAAAGCGGAAAGACTGGTAAATAAGGCTAATTGAGTGGCTGTATAAAGCGGATTCGTTTCGCGAGCCATAAAAGCAACAAAGGCAGCAGTGCCCAGACCGACACCGATATATTCACCCGCAATCACGAAACCTAATTTCCAAAGTTCAGCTGCACCGATTTGGTCAAAATGCCCAAATGCAGCTAACCAAATAAATCCACCAATAGTAATCAATTGGATAAAACCAAATACCCATAATGCGCGATTAATGCCTAGGCGTAACATAATTACGCCACCCACGAGACCAGCAGAGATACTTGCCCAAAGTGAGGTACTTTTTACCACCAACGCAATATGCTCTTTTTCAAAGCCCATGTCATAGACGAATTTCGTTTGTAACGTAGTAGCAAATGAATCACCAAATTTATACAAGAACAAAAAGAGTAAAAAACCGATGGCTTGGGCGACACCTTTGCGTTGGAAGAACTCTTTTAACGGTATCCAAAACACCATATAGAAAGGTTGATCGCGATCGACCTGTGCAATCTGCGGTTCTTTCGCCAAAAATAGCGTCATAAATATGCCCGCTAGCATACAAAGTGCGGTCAATAAAAAGACGGTTTCCCATGGATAAATCGTCGCTAAATAAAGCGAGAGCCCACCAGGAATTAAGCCTGCAACACGATAAGCATTAATGTGGATGGTGTTCCCCAATCCTAATTCATTATCCGTTAAAATCTCACGACGGTAAGCATCGAGCACAATATCTTGTGTCGCTGAGAAAAAGGCAATGAATGTGGCAATTTTAGCCACCATACTTAATTCTGCCACCGGATCAAACTGACTTATCGCATAAAGGGAAATCAGTAAAACCACTTGAGAAATCAATAACCAACTACGACGACGCCCTAAAAAATGCGGGAAATAGCGATCTAATAACGGTGCCCATAAAAACTTCAAACCATATGGCACCATCACCCCTGTCAATGCACCGATTAATTCAACGGAAAGTTTCTTATCTGTCAGCCACACTGGCAACATTTGCAATAACACGAAAAGTGGTAAGCCCGAACTAAATCCAGTGAAGACACAGATCAGCATTTTGCGGGTAAAGATTTGACTAGAAAGGGATTGTTCTGACATAAAGTGCGGTTATTTTTGAGCGTGTTTTATCTGATTAAAATAGTAAGGGCGGAATGATGCTCCGCCCAACAATGATGAGATTAATCTCTGTATCCTTTCGGATTATTTTTTTGCCAATTCCAAGTGTCTTTCATCATTTGCTCAAGACCACGTTTAGCTGTCCAATTTAACTCTTTTGCTGCAAGGCTTGGATCGGAATAGCAGGTTGCAATATCCCCCGGACGACGTGCCACAAGACGATATGGAATTTTAATATTGTTCGCTTGTTCAAACGCTTTCACCATATCAAGCACAGAATAACCGGTACCTGTACCTAAGTTATAAATGTGTAACCCTGCGTCATTTTCGTGGCGATTTAATGCTTTTAAGTGACCAATCGCCAAATCCACCACGTGGATATAATCACGAACACCTGTGCCGTCATGAGTATCATAATCGCTACCAAACACGGAAAGTTGCGGTAATTTACCGATCGCAACTTGGCTGATGTAAGGCAATAGGTTATTTGGGATACCGTTTGGATCTTCACCAATCAAGCCACTTGCATGTGCGCCCACTGGGTTGAAATAACGTAAGATCGTCATACTAAATTGTGGTTCAGCTTTCGCAACATCGGTAAGAATTTGTTCCACCATGTATTTAGAGGTACCGTAAGGGTTGGTTGTACCGCCCACTTTGCAATCTTCTGTAATTGGAATAATTTCCGGATCGCCATAAACCGTTGCAGATGAACTAAATACAAAGTTCCACACACCTGCTTTTTTCATTTCTTGAATGAGAACAATCGTACCTGCGACGTTATTCATGTAGTATTCAGCAGGTTTTTGAACACTTTCGCCTACGGCTTTTAAACCTGCAAAATGGATTACCGACTGAATGCTGTTTTCAGCAAAGATTTTTTGTAATAAAGCACGATCTAAAATATCGCCCTCATAAAATTTCACGTCTTTGCCCGTGATTTCTTTTACACGTTCTAAAGATTTTGGGGATGAATTGCATAAATTATCCAATACCACCACTTCTTTATTTGCATTTAATAATTCCACTACAGTGTGTGAACCGATATAGCCTGCGCCACCCGTTACTAAAATAGCCATGAGTTACTCCTTAATTATTTTTGTTCGCAAATTATAACATTGATTTCTACGATACATAAATTTATCCCCTCTTTTGACCGCACTTTGGTGTGATCGTTGTCACAGAATAAACATTTTTCTATAGGAATTTGATTTAGGTCATTGAAGCACCTCTCGATGAAGCGAATAATAGCCTGCGAAAATCGAAAAGATAAAGGAAGACAATATGAAACCTCAAACACTTCAAAAAACCGCACTCGCACTACTCGTTGGTTGGTATGCCGCCAATGCAGCCGCTTATTCTGAACAAGGCCAAGTCGGTAATACCAAAAGTTGGGAAAGCGCTGAATACCTCAAAGACTGGGGCTTAACCTCAATGAATGCCTCCACGGCTTATGCTCTTGGCTTTAATGGTTCAGGCGTAAAAATCGGCGTGATGGATTCAGGTGTGCTATTAAACCACCCTGAATTTCAAGACGGTCGAATCCACGTTGTAAAAACGGAAGGGACTTATAGTAAAGATGGCATGCGTTATCCCGATGCATCGGTAGGAAATGGTCCAATTAATAAAAATGAACCGGTAAAAAACGGTAAACGCAATTTCGATAAAACAGATAATGGCATCTTCACTAAAGGTGAAGCCTTCAATATTGACGGGGCATGGCATAAATATACCAATGATGCGCACGGTACGCACGTTGGCGGTACAATGGCGGCAAGCCGTGACGGCAATGAAATGCATGGTGTAGCATTCGGTGCTAACCTCTATTCTACCAATACTGGTGGTAACGACAACATGACCTATGGCCCAAACCAAGACTATAGTTTCTTCTTACAAGGCTACTCTGCCCTAGCGGATGCCGGTGCCAAAGTAATTAATAACAGCTGGGGTTCAAACCGTCGTGTTAATTCATCTTTTGCCGGTGCCTTAGGCTATAAACCAAAATATGATTGGCGTGATGTGCCTGAATATGGCGTGCAATATTATGATGTACCAAAAGCACCTGAGCCAATTTCCAGTCCTGCAGCACATATTTATTTAAGTAATTTAGGCGAAGCTGAAAAAGCTTATTATCAATTTGTCACCAGTGGTGAGAAAAACTTTGTTGATGCGGCTTATGAAGTGGCAAAAAATAAACAAGTGATTCAAGTCTTTACAGCGGGTAACCGCAGTATGATGGCTGAGTCCTTTACGCGTGCGATGTTGCCTTATTTCAGACCTGATGCAGAAAAATACTGGGTAAACGTCACGGGGCAAGTCGGTGGTGAAGGCTATCCTAATGATTCGAATGACGATGTGAGTGATGAAAAAGCAGGCGCAGATATTCAAGAATTTAACCTCGCCGGCCATTCAAAATGGTGGACGATTGCAGCGCCATCCGCCAACATCTATTCCTCCTACATTCAATTACAAGACAACAATACTTATGGTGACCCTATTTACAAATCAGCCGGTGGTACTTCAATGGCTGCGCCTCACGTAAGTGGTGCATTAGGTGTTATCTTTTCTCGCTATCCATACATGACAACCGATCAAGCTCGCGATGTCATGCTGACTACAGCAAGACAAACCACACTTCGCAAAGGGCTTGAAGGTAAACCATTAGAACGTTGGGAAACTGAACAAGGTGTACCAAGCAACGTTTGGGGTTGGGGGATTTTAGATCTTGGCAAAGCGATGTTTGGCCCAGGTCAATTCTTAGGAAACATGAAAATCAACCTCAATCAAAATGATGTTTGGTCAAATGATATTAGCGATAAAGCCATCAAAGCACGTCAAGTCGAAGATCAAGCTGAAGCCGCCACTTGGACAACACGTAAAGCAGCATTACAAGCATTAATGCAAAATCGTGCAGGCGCGACAGCTGAAGAAAAAGCGGAATATCAAGTCGGTTTAGCGCGTGAAGCCGCTCGTAATGAACGTGCTGCACAAGGTTATGTCGGTGCATTAACTAAAAATGGTTCTGGCACCTTAACCCTCACCGGTAATAACAGCTTCACTGGTGAAATTACTGTGAATGAAGGTCAGCTTTCAGGGTTAAATCAATCCCTTGGTTCGGCACAACAAGTCATCGTAAAACAAGGTGCAACATTGGAAGTGTTACCGAAAGCGGAAGTCACTAAACCAAGTGAGAATGGATTTGTTACTGAAACCTTAACCAGCACCGCGAAAACGGTCACTGCAACAGTGGAAAAAGGCGGTCGTTTCTTACTGAATAATGGTATTGCTAACGTCAATGCAACCTTTGCAGACGGTTCTGTTTTAGTGCCAAATAAATTTGATGAAGAAATTCTGCCTCAATTACAAAAAGATCCACAAAAAGCGGTATCTGTGCAAGGAACTGGCTCATTTGTGGGAGCTGAAAATGCGCTAGTTGAAACACCTCGCACTTATGATTTCTTTGCCGTTAAAAATGAAAGTGATGCAAATACATTGAAAGTGACTGTTCAGAAAAAAGCCCTTTCATCTGCAGCAACCACTGAAAATGAAATGGCTATCGCCAATGCCTTAGATGCAGCAACAAACAGTGCAGCGTATCAAAGTCTTATTTGGGGAACAAAAGAGAACGCTCGTCAAGCCTTTGCTCGTTTAAGCTATGATGAGGATCTCGCTGCCGAACAACACAATGTGTTAAATGGCTTATTGCTTCGTCAGCAACTTGCCCAACCGGGTACAGTAAGAGCACAACTTAATACCGGCACACAAATTTGGACAAGTGGCACCTTCACTCACTTCAGCACGGATAGTTTAAGCAGTCATGCGTACAATCAACTTGTGGGTATTGATGCGACCATTGATACAAACAAACATTTAGGTGTGTTTGTCGGTTCAACACAAAATAGCCACAAAATTGACCGCACTTCGAAAGATCGTGCCGTACATTTAGGCTTAACAGCTGAACATCGTTTCAACCTGTTAACACCGAAAATTGGCTTTATTCAAAGCTGGGGTAAACACGAACAACGCGCTGAATTTGCACAGGGGGTGAAAACCCATAGCCAAACACAAAATGTCTTTGCTGAACTTGCCTACACGGGCTTAAAAGGCGAACATTTTGCGATTGAACCTTATGCCGGCGTAAGCTATATGCACATCAAAAATAAAGGTGTGACAAAAGGCGAAGTGCAGTTAAAAGACAACAATCGTGATTTAATCGTCACCTCTGTAGGTTTACGTCCATCCATTCCATTTGCAATTGGTGGCGTTCAATTAAACTTATTAGGTGATGTAGCTTATCATTGTTTCCACAAAGATAAAGCCGCTGAAGGCAGCTTAGTTATCAATAATCAAGGTGTCGCAAATCTTTATGGTAAAGAATTGAAAAATATCGTTACAACAGGTGTGGCATTACAAGCTCAATTTACACCAATATTGAGTGTGAAAGTCGGCTATCAAGGTGCTTACAACCAAGATACGAAAGCGAATAATGTTAGTGCAGAACTACGTTTCTCATTTTAACGATATTCAATAAGACAAAAAGTGCGGTCAGTTTTTGAGAGGTTTTAAAACTCTTTTAAAATTGACCGCACTTTGTACCAAGAAATGTTTCACATTTAATATTATCAAACACCTCCTGAGCTATTTTCTATCTTTTTATAAATTTATCTTTCGTAATAAAATCAACTATTACACAAATTATTGATACCTTGATACCATACCAAAAGGTTTCTGCAATATAGTCACAAAAAACTGAATTACTAAAATTAAAACCATATCTTTTAATAAAAGAGATTAGTAAACATACCAGAAAGCACGTAAATACTATAAAAAATACTCTTAAGGCTCTTTTCAAAATTTATCTCCTATATTTTCTTTTTGCTCCAAATTACAGTTTCCATACCAATCATCACATTTACCTGAATCAATCACAAGACATTTGCCTACACCTTTTTTTGGCAAATAAGAAGTGAATGTCCATCACTGTTTAGGTATATTTCTCTCCAGTGATATTTCCGTAGAAAAAGCATTGAAAAAAAAATAGAACGAACTTACTCGAAGTTGAATGTGAAATTATAAGGTATGCTTAACACAAAATATCTTTGAAAATACAAAAAGTACGGTTAGGTTCTCTGGTATTTTTGACGTTATTTTTTTACCTAAAACTCCTTCTACTATAGAGAAAAAAATAAAGTAAACACTTGATACAAACAATGTCATTTTGATTAAAAATGAGATGTTCTTTATACCAAAATCAATCAACTCTAGCTCAAAAATAGATATTGAATTATCAATATTATAAAGCAACCTACCAACTATTAACGATAATAATGAAAAAGAAGCTCCAATAAAAATAGAAAATAGAATATCTAGCATTAGCCTTTTCATTACTTACTTCCTCTTCGAGACTCATTACGAGTACGATTAAATACATGCTGCTTATAGGGGCGTAGCTCATTTTAATTGAGCTTTTATTCATCTATAAAAACAAAAGGCATCAATCTGATGCCTTTTAATTCATTAACATGAAAAATTAACGTTCATTCCAACGTTTGATTGATTCACGAATCACTTCTTTCGCTTCTTCTACATCGCCCCAGTGAGTCACTTTCGTTGAACCTGGTTTTTTCAATGCTTTATAGTTATTGAAGTGGAATTCAATTTGTTTGATTAATTGCGCTGGCACATCTGCAAGGCTGTTGTATGCATTGCCGGTATCGCGATCATCTGCTGGCACACAAACGATTTTATCGTCCACTTCGCCATCATCAACGAATTTCATTACACCGATTACTTTTGCTTCAAGGAATACACCTGTTGCAAGTGGTTGGCGAGTTAATAATAAAACGTCTAACTCATCGCCATCTTCGTCTAAAGTTTGTGGAATGAAACCATAGTTAGTTGGTTTTGCGAAGATCGCTGGCTCAACACGGTCTAACTGGAACGCTGCAACTTTACGGTTCCATTCGATTTTGTGGCAGCTACCTTCTGGAATTTCATTTACCACATTGATAATGCCAGCATCTACATCGCCTGGCGTTAAAATTTGATTAAAATCAGCCATTGTTTTTCCTTTTTTGATTACGTTAAAAACTTTCAGAGTATAGCAGTTTTTAGCCGATAAAAAAATATGGGAAAAACATCCTCAAAACTGACCGCACTTTCCTATCCAACGTCAATAAAACAATTGCGCAAACGTTTACTTTTAAATGATTTACTATAAAATAGCACATCTTTTTGATTATTAACCTAGGGGACTTTATGTCAAGTTTAGAAAAAACCTTTGAACTCAGCAAACGCGGTTCAACGGTTCGTCAAGAAATCATCGCGGGTTTAACCACCTTCTTAGCCATGGTGTATTCCGTGATTGTTGTGCCTAAAATGCTTGGTGATGCAGGCTTTCCGGCTGAATCGGTGTTTATCGCAACCTGTTTAGTCGCAGGTCTTGGTTCGATCTTAATCGGATTTTGGGCAAATGCGCCAATGGCGATCGGCTGTGCCATTTCATTAACCGCTTTCACTGCATTTAGCTTAGTGATTGGTCAACATGTTTCTATTCCTGTGGCATTAGGTGCCGTATTCCTCATGGGTTTGGTGTTCACCTTAATTTCGGCAACAGGTATTCGTTCATGGATCTTACGTAACCTGCCATCAAGTATCGCGCACGGTGCGGGGATCGGGATCGGCTTATTCTTACTTTTAATCGCCGCAAATGGCGTAGGCTTAGTGGTCGGCAACCAAGCGGGTTTACCGGTTAAATTAGGTGATTTCACCTCGTTCCCTGTGATGATGTCCTTAATTGGTCTTGCATTCATTATCGGCTTAGAAAAAATGAAAGTGAAAGGCGGGATTTTATGGGTCATCATCGCGATTACTATCGTCGGTTTAATCTTCGATCCAAACGTAACATTCAATGGCCAAATCTTCAAAATGCCAACCTTTGGTAAAAACTCACTTTTCTTACAATTAGATCTCCAAGGTGCATTACAACCTGCCATTTTACCGATTGTCTTTGCTTTAGTGATGACGGCTGTATTTGACGCAACAGGTACTATTCGTGCTGTGGCAGGACAAGCGGACTTATTAGATAAAGACGGACAAATCATCAATGGTGGTAAAGCCTTAACCTCTGACTCTGTAAGTAGCTTATTCTCAGGCTTATTCGGTACTGCACCGGCAGCCGTTTATATCGAATCTGCAGCAGGCACAGCCGCAGGCGGTAAAACCGGTATCACCGCTATCGTCGTCGGCGTATTATTCTTATTAATGTTATTCTTCCAACCACTTGCATTCTTAGTGCCAGGTTATGCAACTGCTCCAGCATTAATGTATGTGGGCTTATTAATGCTAAGCAATGTGAGCAAATTAGACTTCGATGATTTCGTGGGCGCAATGAGCGGCTTAGTTTGTGCGGTATTCATCGTGCTCACCGCAAACATCGTAACCGGTATCATGCTTGGCTTTGCTGCATTAGTGATTGGCCGAATCGTGAGTGGTGATGTGAAAAAACTCAACATCGGCACAATTATCATCGCCATTGTACTTGTCGCATTCTATGCTGGCGGCTGGGCGATTTAATTAAAGCTCATCATGATAAGGCGAACGAATGGTTCGCCTTTTTTATTTCTAGCCTTAAAAAAACAATCGAAAAACCAACCGCACTTTTACTTTACAAATCCCTAAATCCGCCTAAAATACAGGCCTTTAATACGGCTTGCCAAAAGCAAGCTACTGACCTGAAATCAGACAAGAGAACATTATGACAACCCCATTTAAACCTGAATTACTTTCCCCTGCGGGCTCCCTTAAAAACATGCGCTACGCCTTTGCTTATGGCGCAGATGCCGTTTATGCAGGCCAACCACGTTACAGCTTACGTGTACGCAACAATGAATTTAATCATGCCAATTTAAAAATCGGGATCGATGAAGCCCATGCACTTGGCAAAAAATTCTATGTGGTCGTAAACATTGCACCACATAACTCTAAACTCAAAACCTTTATCAAAGATTTACAACCTGTGATCGACATGGGCCCTGATGCCTTAATTATGTCTGACCCAGGCTTAATCATGTTGGTGCGTGAAAACTTCCCGGATATTGATATTCACCTTTCTGTACAAGCGAATGCGGTAAACTGGGCGACCGTCAAATTCTGGAAACAAATGGGATTAACCCGTGTGATTTTATCGCGCGAATTATCCATTGAAGAGATCGCTGAAATTCGCCAACACGTGCCTGATATCGAACTCGAAATTTTCGTACACGGTGCGTTATGTATGGCGTATTCTGGCCGCTGCTTGCTTTCTGGCTATATCAACAAACGCGACCCAAACCAAGGTACTTGCACTAATGCTTGCCGTTGGGAATACAAAGTGGAAGAAGGCACCACAGATGAAGTAGGCAACATCGTGCCGAAAATCGATCCCGCTCAACAAATCGAAGTGAAAAATGTCACGCCAACTTTAGGCAAAGGTGCAGTAACGGATAAGGTTTTCCTTTATACCGAATCACAAAAGCCCGATGAACAAATGACCGCGTTTGAAGATGAGCACGGCACCTACTTTATGAACTCAAAAGATCTGCGTGCCGTACAACACGTGGAAAAATTGACCGCACTTGGTGTGCATTCTTTAAAAATCGAAGGTCGTACTAAATCATTCTATTACTGCGCAAGAACCGCACAAGTTTACCGCAAAGCCATTGATGATGCGGCAGCGGGCAAACCATTTGATGAAAGCTTAATGGATACGTTGGAATCCCTTGCTCATCGTGGTTATACCGAAGGTTTCTTACGTCGTCATACACACGATGAATACCAAAATTACGAATATGGCTACTCTATCTCTGAGCGCCAACAATTTGTCGGTGAATTTACTGGTAAACGTAATGAACAAGGCATGGCTGAGGTGGCGGTGAAAAATAAATTCTTACTTGGTGATGAAGTAGAAATGATGACCCCACAAGGTAATATCGTCTTTAAGATTGAAAAAATGCTCAATCGCAAAAACGAAAATATGGAAGCCGCACTTGGCGATGGTCACTTTGTCTTTTTAGATGTGCCACAAGACATCCAACTTGATTATGCATTGTTGATGCGTAACTTGGTCAACACTAACACACGCAATCCACATAATTAATTTGTTAAAAAATTGTTGCATTTGTTAATAAGTGTACTATAATACACTCCATACCTGATTTGTTAATTCAACAACTCATAGTATGACTCCAAATATTTTGCCCTTTCACCTTTTTGAAAGGGCTTTTTTTATATCCTAAAAAGCACTCCAAATCATATAAAATACTCCATTTTAAAATCAATTAACTTCATATTATTTATGAAAAAATATATAAAAAATCATTCTTGACATTAAAATGAGATCAGGAGTAAATTAAGCGAGTAATTAAAGTAATCATAAATATAAGGGATTATTTTATGTTTGCGAAACTCTCCTACTACGCCCATTCCGCCCAAGACAAACTCGGTAATCTCTTGCCTTACGAACATTGGCAAACCTTACAAAGCCATGCAAGCAATGTTGGGAATCTAGCAGCCGCATTTGCTCAAAATTTTGGAGCAGATGAGATTGCTCGTTATACAGGGCAGTTACATGATTTGGGGAAATACAGCTTACCTTTTCAAAAACGTTTAAAAGGAGAAGCAAAATCTGTGGATCATGCTACTGCCGGAGCCAAAGTTGCCATCGAGCGTTGGGGAAATGTTATCGGCAAGCTGATGGCGTTTTGCATTGCAGGGCATCATGCCGGGCTGGCAAATGGAAATGGCGAAGGCGATAACCGCCGCACATTAAAGCAGCGTTTAGCCTTGCAATTTGGCGCAGATATTCCCGCCCTCGATAACCTGTGGCAACAAGAAATCAAGCTCCCTCAAAACCTGTCCGCCCCGCCACTCAAGGCCGACGCACATCATCCTTATTTCTCCTACGCTTTTTTCACCAGAATGCTCTATTCCTGCTTGGTGGATGCCGATTATCTTGATACCGAAGCCTTTTATTCAAAACTAGAAAACAAAGCCGTCGAGCGAGGCGACTATCCCGATTTAAACACCTTACAACACAATTTCAATCAATTTATCAACGCTTTCAGACGACGTGTCGCCCAAGCTCCAGAGCAAACCGAAGCTGAAAAACGCAATGCCGCCTTAAACCGCTTACGTAGCGAAATTCTCGATTATGCCGTAGAACAAGCGGCACAAGCGCAAGGACTGTTCACGCTCACTGTGCCGACCGGCGGCGGCAAAACTTTCACTTCCATGGCGTTCGCGCTGGAACACGCCAAACGGCACGGAATGCGGCGCGTGATTTACGTCATCCCGTTCACCAGCATCATCGAACAAAATGCCGCCGAATTCCGCAAAGCCTTTGGCGAATTGGGCGAACAAGCCGTGTTGGAACACCACAGCACTTTCGACGACGGCAAACTGCAAAATGATGCCACTAAAGACAAACTGCGCCTTGCCTCGGAAAACTGGGACGCGCCGATTGTCGTGACCACCGCCGTGCAATTCTTCGAATCCCTCTTTGCCGACCGCTCCTCGCGCTGCCGCAAGCTGCACAACATCGCAGGCTCCGTCATCATCCTCGATGAAGCGCAAATGCTGCCGCTCAATCTTTTGCTGCCTATCATGCAAGCCATCAAAGAATTGGCGCAAAACTACCGCTGCAGCGTCGTCATGTGCACCGCCACCCAGCCAGCCGTGCAAGCCGAAAACGGCTTCTATCGCGGCTTTGAAAACGTGCGCGAAATCGCCCCAAAACCGACCGCACTTTTCGACAAACTGCGCCGCACCACCGTGCAACACATCGGCACTCAAACCGACGCCGACCTGCTCGCCAAACTTGGCGAACACCCGCAAATGCTCGTCATCGTCAATAACCGCCGCCACGCCCGCAGCCTGTATGACCAAGCCAAACACCTTGACGGTACGTTCCACCTGACCACCTTAATGTGCGCCAAACACCGCAGTCAAAAACTTGATGGGATCCGAGGTCGTTTGAAAAATGGCGAACCCTGCCGCGTTATCGCCACCTCCTTAATCGAAGCCGGCGTGAATGTGGATTTTCCGCTGGTGATGCGCGCCGAAGCAGGTTTAGACAGCGTTGCCCAAGCCGCAGGGCGCTGTAACCGCGAAGGCAAAAGGCCGTCTGAAAACAGCTTTGTCTGGATATTCGCGCCCGAAGAACAATGGAAAGCCCCGCCTGAACTTGCCGCCCAAGCCGCCGTTATGCGCCTGACCGCCGACAGCTTTTCAGACGACCTCTTATCCACCCAAGCCGTCGCCGCCTACTTCGCCGAGCTTTATCAATTAAAAGGCAGTGAACTGGACAATAAAAAAATCCTGAAAATGCACAACGATACAGGGCAAAGCCTCGATTTTCCATTCCAAACCATTGCCGACAAGTTCCGCATGATCGAAAGCCATATGCAGCCGCTGATTATTCCATTCGATGGTGAGGCCGAAAACCTTATTAGCAGCCTGCACCACGCCGACCACATCGGTGGACTCTTACGCAAACTGCAACCCTACACCGTCCAAATCCCCGAAAAAGCCCTCGCCGCTTTGTATAAAGCAGGACGTATCGAACCGATAAATGAAAAAAACTTTGGCAAACAGTTTTATACGCTGATTGGGCTGGATTTGTATGATGAAGTGGCGGGGCTTTCTTGGGAGGATACGGAGTTTTTGAAGGGAGAGAGTTTGGTATTATAATGTTACCCCTTTATAAGTTACCTTTATGCAAAACTTAATATACCTAAGAGGATTAAAATGGAAATAATAAAATCTATTACTGATTGGTTCAACTCGTTGGGATGGCTAGCGAATATAATTACTATTATAGGTATTCCGTTAACCGGAATAATTCTGTTTTTTCTGAAAAAGCCATGTCAATGGATATTCAAAAAAATTAGAAAAGCTAAGCTATCTATGCAATACCACACTATATTTGAGTTCATTCAGAGACAAGGTTTAGAAAACAAGTCGTATATTAGCACTAAAGAACTAAATATATTAATACTTGATGATGAGCCACAAAATTATCCAATTGAATATCTTAGAAATTGTAAATATAAAATTAACCATAGAGGAGAAATATCACTCTCTAATATAGATGAAATTTTAGATTTTGATTTAATTATTTTAGATATTACAGGGATCGTTAAAGAGGATAAAAAGAAAGGAGGATTTGAACTGTTAAAAAGGCTCAGAAAGGAAAAGCCTTTAGGTCAAGCGATAATTGCAGCTTCGTCTAAAAGATTTGATTTAAGCGTTACTGATTTTTATGAAATGGCTGATGTGAAAATTAAAACACCTATTGAAGGGATAGAAATGGAAGAGGTTCTTGAGCAAGCTATGAAATTGAAATTTAATGTACTAGAGCTTGCTAAAAAATTAGATCATATTATTGAGCTTGTTCAAAATATCCCCCTGAGGGATACTATTATGAATGAAGCTATTTTATATTTGGATAATAATGGTGATTATAATTTATTATCTAAAAAATTAGAGAGTGTTTTTCAAGAAAAACAAAAGAGAGAATTTATGGATGGTATTAAATCTCTTGGTGAGCAAATAAATCATGATTGAAATAGTAAGATTGTATTTAAAAAATAATTTGCAGTTGAAACAAGTTCCCTTGTCTGTTAACAGAAAAATTATTAATGGTGAAGTTTTAAGAAATCCTGTCTGTTTAAAATGTATGGAAAAATCTTGTGTTAAACAAAATATGACAGGAGAGTTTGTTTGCGACGATAAAATATCATCTTATCATGTTAAATTACATGATCTTGAGATTAGCACATTTGGTCATTTAGGTGATTTGTCTAAACTAAAACAGGGTCATTATGCATATAAATCTTCTAGTAAGATGAAATATAATCAATTTGAGAAAATTATAAATGATCAATTGAAACCTTTAATTTCATCATGTGAAGCTTTTGAAACTAGCACTAGGACAGAAGTTCTCAATTCATTTCATGATGCTAGCAAATGGGCTAGACAAATGTCTATTAATGCTGAGAATCTTTTAAGAAAAAGTGAGGGAGATTCAATTGCTGAGAAATTTAGAAATTCTTCTGCAGATCTAAAATCAATATACAAATGTTCTACATTGTTAAATGATGCATTACAAGCATATGAAATATTTATTAATCCAAAGAATGTGGATTACGGACCAAAACGTGAAACTCAAATTTATCAATTATTTGATAAATTTCAATCTATATTATTTAATTCCGAAGGAAAAGCAAATAACAAATCGTTTAAGCTAGAAGGTGAGTCTCATGTTAAAATTCCTACATATCAATCATTCACTACAATTCCTCTGAGTTTATTGCATAATGCTCTAAAATATACTTTTGGCAATGCAAAAATAATAATTAAATTTCAAGAAATTCTTAATGACAAATTAATTATCAAAGTCATTTCTGAAGGACCTCATATTGATGATAGTGAAAAAAATCAAATATTTGAGAAGAATTTTAGAGGAAAATATGCATCAAAATTACATCACGATGGGTTAGGGATTGGTTTATATGTGGCAAGTATCGTGGCTAAAAAACATAACTCAACTATTACCGTTATTAGTGAACCTCTCCAGTATGAAAGAGAAGGAATTCCAATTTCTAGAAATACGTTCACATTAACCATGAAAATAAATTAAAAGAAGATTAGTCAGCTAATCCGCCCCTTCTTTATGAAGGGGCGCGTGTACAAAAAGGAGGACCAAATGAACCAAATCCGCCTATACGTTTGGGGCGATTATGCCTGTTTTACCCGTCCGGAGATGAAGGTGGAGCGGGTGTCTTATGATGTCATCACGCCGTCGGCGGCGCGCGGGATTTTGGCGGCGGTGCATTGGAAGCCGGCGATTCGGTGGGTGATAGACCGGATTTATGTGCTGAAACCGATTCGGTTTGAGTCGGTGCGGCGCAATGAGTTGGGCGGCAAGATTTCGGCGGGTAAGGTCAGCGGCGCGATGAAGCGTAAGAGCGTTGCCGATTTATATACGCTGATTGAAGACGACCGCCAGCAGCGCGCGGCGACGGTGCTTAAAGACGTGGCTTATGTGATTGAAGCCCATGCGGTGCTGACGGCAAAAGCGGGGACGGATGAGACTGTTACCAAGCATATTGAGATGTTCAAACGCCGTGCGAAAAAAGGGCAATGCTTTCAGCAGCCTTGTTTGGGCGTGCGTGAATTCCCTGCCGATTTTGCGTTGATTGATGAAGGCGAGCCGCTGCCGCCGTCGGCATTATCGGAAAACGAGGCAAACCGCGATTTAGGCTGGATGCTGCACGATATTGATTTTGACCACGGCAATACGCCGCATTTTTTCCGCGCACAAATGAAAGACGGCGTGATTGATGTGCCGCCGTTTTACGCTGAGGAGGTGAAAGCATGATTCTTGCGTCCCTTGCCCGCTATTACCGCCGTTTGGCGGCGGAAACCGATGAAATGGGCAACCCGAAAGTGCCGCCTTATGGCTTTAGCGAGGAGAAAATCGGCTGGATTTTGGTGTTGGATAAAGAAGGTCGTCTGAAAACCACTGTACCAAATCTGACTGCCGATAAAAAGCCGCAGCCGAAGTTGATGAGCGTGCCGCGCCCTGAAAAACGCACGTCGGGTATCAAACCGAATTTTTTGTGGGATAAAACTGCCTACGCGCTTGGCGTGGAAGCCAATAAAAACAAAGTCGAAGCAAAAGAAAAACCGTTTACGTCGTCTGAAAAAACTTTTGAAGCCTTCAAGCAATACCATCTCGATTTACTGCAAAACAGCGAAGATGAAGGCTTGCAAGCCTTGTGCCGTTTTCTGCAAAACTGGCAGCCTGAAAATTTCGCTGCCGAAAATCTGCCTGCCGAAATGCTCGATGCCAACATCGCATTTTCTCTTGAAAAACCAACCGCACTTATCCATAAACGCGAAGCCGCGCAAACCTTGTGGGCAGGCTGCCTGAAAAGCGATGAAGCGCTTGAGGGCTTGTGTCTGATTAGCGGCGACACCGCTCCGATTGCACGGCTGCATCCGGCGATTAAAGGCGTGTTTGGCGGGCAAAGCTCCGGCGGTTCGATTATTTCGTTCAACAAAGAAGCCTTTGCCTCTTTTGGTAAAGAGCAAGGTGCAAATGCACCCGTTTCCGAACAATCTGCCTTTGCCTACACCACTGCACTGAACTATCTGTTGCGCCAACGTAATCAAGAAGCGAATAATCACTGCCTGACCATTGGCGATACCAGCACGGTCTTTTGGGCGGAAGCGGACGATAGCACAACTGCGCAGGCTGCCGAGGGCTTCTTCGCGCAAGTATTCACGCCACCGGATGATGAACAAGAAAGCGCCAAAGTTTTCAAAGTATTAGAACAAATCGGCAAAGGTCGTCCGCTACAAGAAATTGCGCCCGAACTCTCTCCCAATACCCGTTTTTACATATTAGGGCTTGCCCCTAATGCCGCGCGGATTTCTGTTCGGTTTTGGCTGGATACCACGTTTGGGCAGTTGGCGGAAAATTTGGCGCAGCATTGGCAAGATTTAGCCCTTGAACCTTGTGCGTGGAAAACGCCGCCGTCTATTTGGCGACTTTTATTGCAAACTGCCGTGCTGGGCAAAAGCGAAAACATCTCGCCCGTGTTGGCAGGCGAAATGACCCGCGCCGTGATTTGCGGCACGCCGTATCCATTGAGTTTGCTGTCGCAACTGATTACCCGAATCCGCGCCGACGGCGATGTAAACGGTCTGCGCGTGGCAATGATGAAAGCCGTATTAGAGCGGCGTTTTAGAAAAGGTTTTATCGAAGAAGGAGTTCCTATGAGTTTGAACAATGAAAGCCCGAATCGCGCCTATCTTTTAGGGCGGCTGTTTGCCGTGTTGGAGCGCATTCAATATCAGGCGTTGGGCGAATTAAACGCCGGTATCGCCGACCGCTATTACGGCTCTGCATCCGCCGTGCCGTTTTCCGTTTTTCCGCGCCTTTTGTCGGGCGCAAAACACCATTTATCGCGCTTGCGTAAAGACAAAGCCGGTATGGCAGTGAATTTGGATAAAGATTTGGGCGAAATCATTGCCAAACTGCCCGAAACCTTTCCGCGCCATTTGAGCATTGACGAGCAAGGCCGCTTCGCTATCGGCTATTACCATCAAAAACAAAGCTATTTTGCTAAAAAAGAAACCGCTGAAACCATTGAAAACTAAGGAGCCAGAAAATGTCTGCCATTCAAAACCGCTATGAATTTGTTTACTTTTTTGACGTAACCAACGGCAACCCCAACGGCGACCCAGATGCGGGCAATATGCCGCGTCTTGACCCTGAATCCAGCAAAGGTTTGGTAACCGATGTCTGCCTGAAACGCAAAATCCGTAATTTTGTAGAAATCAGCAGCGAAAACGAAGCCGGTTACGAAATCTACGTCAAAGAAAAGAGCGTGTTAAACCTGCAAAACAAACGTGCTTATGAAGCCCTTGGCATTGAGTCGGAAGCCAAAAAACTGCCAAAAGACGAAGCCAAAGCCCGCGACATTACCGCTTGGATGTGCAAAAACTTCTTTGATATCCGCACCTTTGGCGCCGTGATGACCACCGAAGTCAACAGCGGACAAGTGCGCGGCCCGGTACAACTGGCGTTCGCCCAATCCATCGACCCGATTGTGCCGCTGGAAGTTTCCATCACCCGCATGGCGGTAACCAAGGAACAAGATTTGGAGAAAGAACGCACTATGGGGCGTAAATACATCGTCCCTTACGCGCTCTACCGCGTGCACGGCTTTATCTCCGCCAACCTTGCCGCCAAAACCGGTTTTTCAGACGACGACTTAGCCAAACTCTGGCAAGCCCTGACGCTGATGTTTGAACACGACCGCTCCGCCGCCCGTGGCGAAATGGCGGCGCGCAAACTGATCGTTTTCAAACACGACAGCGCACTCGGCAGCCAGCCTGCACATAAACTGTTTGATGCCGTGAAAGTCGAACGCGTAAACGGCGAATCAGGTACGCCCGCAAGCGGTTTTGGCGATTACAAAATCAGCGTAGTTTCAGACGGCCTGAATGACGTAAGCGTGGAAAAGTTACTTTAAAAAACACTTGAAAAGATGACCGCACTTTTAACCGAAACCCAAAGGGAAAATCAGGACACGCGCCTGATTCCCCTTTCCGCTTTGCAACACTACGCCTTCTGTCCGCGCCAATGCGCGCTGATTCACAACGAGCAGGCGTGGGCGGAGAATTATTTGACCGCGCAGGGCAAGGCGCTGCATGAACGGGTGGATTCGGGCGAGCCCGAAACGCGCAAGGGCGTGCGTTTTGAGCGGACGGTGCATGTGTCGGCGGAGAAACTGGGCATCAGCGGCGTGTTGGATTTGGTGGAAGTGGACACGAAAACAGGCCGTCTGAAACCCGTGGAATACAAACGCGGCAAGCCCAAACCCGACCCGATGGATGAAATCCAGCTTTGCGCCCAAGGCTTGTGTTTGGAAGAGATGACAGGGCAAGCCGTCTCTGAGGGCGCATTGTGGTATATGCAAACCCGCCACCGCGTCCCCGTCGTGTTTTCAGACGACCTACGCGCCCAAACACGCGCCACCATCGCCGCCGTGCGCGAACTCCTAAACAGCGGCCAAACCCCGCCGCCCGACTACGGCAAACGCTGCAAAGCCTGCTCGCTGGTAGAGATTTGCCAGCCTGAGTTGTTGGGAAAACGGGATAGGAGTGTGGGGTATGTGGAGGGGTTATTTACTAATGATTAAAGGATATAAACATGAATTGCATATATTGTAGGGAAGAGAAACAAATTGATGAATTCAGCTTGGAGCATGTTGTCCCACAGTTTCTTGGTGGAAATTTTGTATCAGATAAATTTAAAACAAGAAATGTGTGCAAAAAATGTAATAACAATCTAGGACTTTTTGTTGATGCTGCATTTGAAAAAGATTGGTTGGTATTCAATCATCTAAAGAGTCAGGCGTATGCATTTTTTAATCCGAAAGCACCAACATCTCTTCCTTTGCATTACATGGGGCATAGTGTAATAAATCCACCGCATATGGTAGATGGAGAAATATGTGAGTATTGGTTAGGACCACTAGGGGAGCAAATCTTTTGGATTAGACCGGATGATGAAAAGCTATATTGGTACGCTGGAGGAAATCCGCGTACAGTTAAAAAGCAGAAAACAAGAGCATATTTTATTTTTGCTGAACGTTCTTTAAAAAATTTTGAGTTGGCATTACTGTCATTTAAAGATGCTTTTGAGGGCAAGCCTGTCAAGAAAATTATGTGTACTCGTTTAGACGAAGAAAATATTTTACCTAGAATAGGCTTTTCAAATCCTGATGACATAGATCAAGAAAGAATAGAATTCTTTTTAGAAAGTGTAAGAGGTGGAAAAGAACAGCATTGCAAATACCATAAAAACGTATTTGCTGAAAATCGATTTATTGCGAAATTAGCACTTGGAATTTTGCATTGTTTATTCAATAAGAGCAAATTTTCTAGTGAGTACATGGAAGAGCTTTATAAGGGCTTGTGGTATAGAACAGGAGATAATATCCCTAAAATTCCTGGTTCAGGGGCACTTCATGAAGGTAAAGATTTAAAAAGGTTATTAGGTGTTCCGTATGGCACGACTATATCTATTTTAAAGAGTAACAATCTATTGATTATGAATTTAAATATTGGCACAGAACTTAATTATTCTATTCAATGTGGAGAAATTGAAGAGTTAGATAGTCAAGAGGCAGAAATATTTGATCAAGGCGGATTATGTATTGTTATTTATAAACCTTTACAACGTTTTATTGAGTTGGGACTGTATGAATTTATAGCACATAAAAGTGGAGATTATATTAATGATGACTTATCTGAGATTGAAAGTATGCTCCACAATAATGAGGATTATTTTAAGAATTTATAACTGAGAGTTGGTTAGGTTATGGAGTTCCTCTTAACCCAACATACCGTCTTCAAGTAGTCTGTATGCGCCGTTATCCCCAAAGTGCGGTCAAAATCTAAGGAGTTTCCCCATGCGCAAACTGCAAAACACGCTCTACATCACTACCCAAGGCAGCTATTTGCATAAGGAGCGGGAGACGTTGGTGGTGGAGCAGGAGCGTAAAAAGGTGGCGCAGTTGCCGGTGCATTCCATCGGGCATATTTTCTGTTTTGGGAATGTGTTGGTGTCGCCGTTTTTACTGGGGTTTTGCGGTGAAAATAATGTGAATTTGGCGTTTTTTACCGAAAACGGACGTTTCTTGGGACGGCTTCAGGGACGGCAGAGTGGCAATGTGCTGCTGCGTCGGGCGCAGTATCGGGTGTCGGAGCAAAATCCCGTGCCGATTGCGCGCAATATCATTGCGGCGAAGATTCAGGCGAGTAAGCGGGTGCTTCAGCGGCAGATTCGCAATTACGGCGAGAATGCGGCGATTCAAAGTGCGGTTGATGCTTTGAATATTTCGCTGCGGCAGTTGAAGGGCGCGGCGGAGCTGGACGTAGTGCGTGGTATTGAGGGCGATGCGGCGGCGCGTTATTTCGGCGTGTTCGGGCAGCTTTTGAGCGAAAAAAGCGGCTTTACTTTTGACGGACGCAACCGCCGTCCGCCCAGAGATGGGGTGAATGCGCTGTTGTCGTTTGTGTACAGTATTTTGGGCAAGGACATCAGCGGTGCACTGCAAGGCGTGGGGCTGGATCCACAGGTAGGTTTTCTGCACGCCGACCGACCAGGGCGCGACAGTTTGGCGCAGGATATTTTGGAAGAATTCCGCTCGTGGTGGGCAGACAGGCTGGTGTTGTCGCTGATTAACCGTGGGCAAATCAAACTGCAGGATTTTATTACCGAGGCAAGCGGCGCGGTAAGCTTGAAAGCGGAGGCGCGTAAGCTACTGTTTCAAGCCTTGCAGGCGAAAAAACAGGAGAAAATCGTTCATCCGTTTTTGGACGAGGAAGTGGAAATCGGGCTGCTGCCATATATTCAAGCGATGCTTTTAGCGCGCCATCTGCGCGGGGATTTGGCGGAATACCCGCCGTTTTTGATGAGATAAACCATGTTAATGCTGATTACTTATGATATTTCTTTTGACGATCCAAACGGGCAAGCGCGATTGCGTCGTATCGCAAAACATTGCTTAGATTACGGCGTGCGCGCGCAATATTCAGTATTTGAATGTGATGTCACGCCTGACCAATGGGTCGCGTTGAAAAACAAACTGTTGGAAACCTACGATCCCACATGTGACAGTCTGCGTTTTTATCATTTAGGCAGTAAGTGGCGTAATAAAGTGGAGCATCATGGGGCAAAACCGGCAGTAGATGTATTTAAAGACGTGCTTGTCATTTAGTTCGCTAACCTGTTGTTCTCATTAAAACCCTGATGGGATAGCGATCTTTATTTTCTTTAACAATTTGGATGAATTAATTTATTTGTATAACGACAATGTGGCCGTTATACTTACCAAACTCCTTATCATAAAATCAGTTAGCGAAATACAGTGTTTAATGCACTGATTTTTCTTGTTTTTTTATGTAGGGAGCAGCCGCCTTCGGGCGGCTGTGTGTTGAAACAGGGCAAGCTCAAGTCAAGCTGATGATGCTTGGGGGCAGCCGCCTTCGGGCGGCTGTGTGTTGAAACACGCCTATTATCTCTGATTACAAATGGATTGATGCGCAGCCGCCTTCGGGCGGCTGTGTGTTGAAACTCCAAACCTCCAAATGCTGTGAGTGTGTTTAAGCGCAGCCGCCTTCGGGCGGCTGTGTGTTGAAACATTACCCACTAAAACAACAAAACCACAGCTTTCCTGGCAGCCGCCTTCGGGCGGCTGTGTGTTGAAACTTGGCCAATCTTGTCAAAGCTTCTCGTCTTGTGGCAGCCGCCTTCGGGCGGCTGTGTGTTGAAACATCTTCAATAGTTTTCATAGATTGTTAATTGCGATAGCAGCCGCCTTCGGGCGGCTGTGTGTTGAAACAACACGGCAACGATTATATAAAACGTTGTCTAAAGGCAGCCGCCTTCGGGCGGCTGTGTGTTGAAACACTTTCATAAGCTGTTTTGCAGTGATTGCTATCGCAGCCGCCTTCGGGCGGCTGTGTGTTGAAACTGTTTGTGGATAGCCCGCCAGTAATCCATTTTTTGCAGCCGCCTTCGGGCGGCTGTGTGTTGAAACTTCTAAAGCCCATTGAGTTGCTTCGGCCTTTGTTGCAGCCGCCTTCGGGCGGCTGTGTGTTGAAACTCTCTATCATTCGCAACGGTTTCACGGCCGTTGGCAGCCGCCTTCGGGCGGCTGTGTGTTGAAACTACTGTACCACCGCTTACCACGGCACCATTAACCGGCAGCCGCCTTCGGGCGGCTGTGTGTTGAAACTGTTTTTCGCTCTATTGCAGTGTGGAATGGAACGGCAGCCGCCTTCGGGCGGCTGTGTGTTGAAACCACTCATTCAATTTGGAGATATTCAGAATGGCAAGCAGCCGCCTTCGGGCGGCTGTGTGTTGAAACTTATTGGAGCAAAAATGGAAAACATTGAGCTAGAAGCAGCCGCCTTCGGGCGGCTGTGTGTTGAAACGTGAAAAACTTAGTCACAATCCTTTGTGAAGAGGCAGCCGCCTTCGGGCGGCTGTGTGTTGAAACCTAAACCGCATTAATGGTGAACTTTGTATCTACAAGCAGCCACCTTCGGGTGGCTGTGTGTTGAAACAAAACTTAATAAATTTGAATAGTATAATATTTACCTTCCTACTCTATCTCTCAACCCAATTCATACCCAACAACATTTCTCCCTTGTATTTCCCCCTTATTCGCTCTAGACTATGCCCCATTTTTAGCTTTCATGATTTACAATTATGCGTGTTTCTGACTTTCATTTTGACTTACCTGATGAGCTGATTGCTCGTTACCCTAAAGAAGATCGTTCTTCTTGTCGCTTGTTACAACTCAATGGTGAAAACGGGGAAATTTCTCACCGCACTTTTACCGATGTATTGGATTTAATCGACGAAGGTGATTTGTTGATTTTTAACAATACGCGCGTGATCCCTGCTCGTATGTTTGGTCGCAAAGCCAGTGGCGGGAAAATTGAAGTGTTGGTGGAACGTGTTTTAAGTGAACATCATTTCTTAGCGCATATTCGTTCATCAAAAGCCCCAAAAGAAGGCGCTGAATTATTTTTAGGTGAAGATAAGCTTGGTGAAAATAAGGGCGTAAAAGCGATTATGATTGGTCGTCAAGATGCCCTTTTTGAAGTGGAATTAGCGGATAAAAGCCGTAATGTACTTGATGTGTTGCAAGAAATCGGTCATATGCCTTTGCCACCTTATATTGATCGCCCTGATGAAGAAGCGGATCAAGAGTGCTATCAAACCGTATACAACAAAGTGCCTGGCGCCGTGGCTGCACCAACGGCTGGCTTACATTTTGATGATGAGCTTTTACAAAAATTACACGAAAAAGGCGTTAATTTTGAATTTGTGACTTTGCACGTGGGCGCAGGCACATTCCAACCCGTACGTGTTGAAAATATCGAAGATCACATTATGCACGCGGAATATGTGGAGCTTTCTCAAGAAGTCTGCAATGCCATTATTGAAACGAAGAAAGCAGGCAAACGTGTCATTGCGGTAGGCACAACATCAGTGCGTTCTGTTGAAACCGCTGCTCTATCTGCAGAAGAAAATGGCAACCCAGATTTAATTGAACCTTATTTTTCTGATACCTCTATTTTTATTTACCCAGGAAAATCATTCCGTGTGGTGGATGCGTTAATTACCAACTTCCACTTGCCGGAAAGTACATTGATTATGTTGGTGTCTGCCTTTGCAGGCTTTAGTCACACCATGAACGCCTATAAAAGTGCGGTCGAAAATCGCTATCGTTTTTTCAGTTATGGCGATGCAATGTTCATTACCAAAAATCCCAATGTAAAAGGGTTAGAATAAGTGGTTTGACTTATTTTCAACCAACTCATAAAATACCTATCAAGAAGCCTGTACTAACAGGCTTTTTTATTGAACAACAACCTACGAACTGTTTATTCGTCGAGGAAAGAAAATGAAATATGAATTAGATAAAACCAGCGGCAGTGCGCGTCGCGGTCGCTTGGTATTTGAACGTCCACAAGGCACATTCAGCGTAGAGACCCCTGCGTTTATGCCAGTGGGTACTTATGGCACCGTAAAAGGCATGACACCAGAAGAAGTGCGTGCGACAGGTGCGGAAATTTTATTGGGCAATACGTTCCATTTATGGCTTCGTCCAGGTCAAGAAGTGATGCGTAAACACGGTGATTTACATGACTTTATGCAATGGCATCGCCCGATTTTGACTGACAGTGGCGGTTTCCAAGTATTTAGTTTAGGTAAATTACGTAAAATCACCGAAGAAGGCGTGAAATTCCAAAACCCAATTAACGGTGAGCGCATTTTCCTTTCACCTGAAAAATCCATGGAAATTCAATATGATTTAGGTTCTGACATCGTGATGATTTTCGATGAATGTACGCCTTATCCAGCGACTTTCGATTATGCGAAAAAATCCATGGAAATGTCTCTTCGTTGGGCAAAACGTAGCCGTGATCGCTTTGATGAATTAGGCAATAAAAATGCGCTATTCGGTATTATTCAAGGCGGCGTATTTGAAGAATTACGCAAAGTATCACTAGAAGGTTTAGTGAATATTGGCTTTGACGGTTATGCGGTGGGCGGTTTAGCGGTAGGCGAACCAAAAGAAGACATGCACCGTATTTTAGAATACATCTGCCCACAAATTCCGGCTGATAAACCGCGTTATTTAATGGGCGTGGGTAAACCAGAAGATTTAGTGGAAGGCGTACGTCGTGGTATTGATATGTTTGACTGCGTAATGCCAACCCGTAACGCTCGTAACGGTCATTTATTCGTGACTGACGGCATTGTTAAAATCCGTAATGCAAAATATCGTGATGATACCAGCCCATTGGATCCTGAATGTGATTGCTACACCTGTAAAAACTACACCAAAGCGTATTTATATCATTTAGATAAATGCGGTGAAATTTTAGGTGCACGCTTAAATACCATTCACAATTTACGCTATTATCAACGTTTAATGGCGGAAATTCGTCAAGCTATCGAAGACGATCGTTTTGATGATTTTGTTGTAGAATTCTATGCTCGCATGGGCAAACCAGTTCCACCATTACAATTAGCGGATAACTCATAATTGCTGAAAGTGCGGTAGAAAAATGAAATGTTTTTTGACCGCACTTTTTAACAAAGGAAACCTTATGCAAATCCTTGAACCTCAACAATTTGCCACTTGGAATGAACCGATTGATATGCTTTATGCTTGCCATAGCAAAGTGAAACGCTTTTGCAAGCAACTCACGATTCTTCCTGGTTATTTAGAAAAAAATGGCGTGAATCAAGCCGTATTAAATGATGTGAAAACCATATTACAGTATTTTAATCATGCTGCACCTCTTCATCATGATGATGAAGAAAAAGATTTTTTCCCCGCTTTAATTGAAAAAGCACCTCAAGCGAAAGAGTCGGTGGATGAATTAGAGCGCCAGCATGTTACTTTGCATGAAAATTGGGCAAAGCTTTCCGAGCAGCTAGAAGAATTGATTGCAGAGAAACGCACTGATGTAGATGAAAGGCTGATTACGCTGTTTGTGGCGAGCTATGATAGACACATTGCCCTTGAAGAGCCGCTATTTGAGCTTGGTAAGCAATATTTATCAGCAGAACAACTCACTGCTATGGGCAAAATTATGTTTGCTCGTCGCCAAGCTTAAATCATGAAATATCAATTAAATTTGACCGCACTTTCCTGCCCGATTCCGCTTTTAACCGCGAAGAAGGCTTTGGCAAATTTAGCACCAAACGATGAATTAATTTTGCAATTAAATCGTCAAAGTGCGGTCGAAAATTTTGTTGTTTTTTGTGAAGAAAATCAATGTGAATTGGTGGATCAACATTGGCTTTCCGAGCAAATCTTCGAAGTTTGCTTGAAAAAAATCAATTAATCCTAAAATTCTAGTTGTTATTGCCTTCATCGGCTTTTACTGAATGCCGTTTTATGGTATTTTACGCACACTTTTAACTTTTCATTTTATAAGGAAAACACAA
>CAJMMG010000003.1:0-119666 GCA_905214375.1 uncultured bacterium
GTGGTGGAGGCGTTGCAATACGCACGTTAAGCATAATGATGCCTTTCTCTTCTGGGTATGAAGCCATAGAATAAGCACGGATAATATGCTCGTCTACTTTAGACACGTAACGCCATAAATCGTATTTGTCCCAATCTTCGTGGTATTCTTCTGGGATATCAAAATCTTTATAGTAAACCGTATGCGGTTCGGCTTCGATTTGGATATAACCACCTGCACGGAAAGGTACTTCCTCACCTTCAGGAATCGCTAATTTAAGCTCTTTAATAAAGGTAGCTTTGTTATCATTAGAAATAACGGTACATTCCCATTTTTTCACGCCGAAGATTTCTTCTGGAAGTTCAACGTCCATATTGCCTTTTACATTCACTTGGCAAGCTAAACGATAACCTTCTTTTGCTTCACGTTTATTAATGTGAGAAAGTTCGGTTGGTAAAATTTCACCACCGCCACTTTTCACTTTCACGACACATTGACCACAAGAGCCACCACCACCACAAGCAGAAGAAACGAAAATACCTTTACTTGCTAATGCACCAAGTAATTTGCCACCAGCAGGTAAGGTGATCGCTTTTTCAGGATCGTCATTAATAGTAATGGTGATATCACCAGAATCCACTAATTTTGATTTAGCGAATAAAATAATCGCAACGAGCACTAAAAGGATAACCGTAAATGCCGCAACACCTAATAATAAAATTGAAGATTCGCTCATTTATGCCTCCTTATAACTGAATTCCAGAGAATGACATAAAGCCAAGCGCCATCAAGCCTGCAGTAATAAAGGTAATCCCTAATCCTTTTAAGCCTGCCGGTACATCGGCATATTTCATTTTTTCGGTTAAGCCTGCAAGCGCAACGATTGCTAACATCCAACCTAACCCTGCACCCACACCATAAACTGCAGATTCTGCAAAAGTGTATTCACGTTGTACCGCAAAAGATACACCACCAAAGATCGCACAGTTTACGGCGATAAGTGGAAGGAAGATACCTAATGCGTTATAAAGTGCAGGGAAGAATTTATCTAAAGTCATTTCAAGAATTTGAACGATACCTGCGATAATCCCGATAAACGTAATAAAGCTTAAGAAGGATAAATCTACCCCTTCAACTAAGGCGCTATCTTTTAACACATGTTCGAACACAAATTGGTTCGCCGGCACAGAAATACCAAGCACCACTGTTACTGCAACCCCTAAGCCGAATGCTGTTGACACTTTTTTCGATACGGCAAGGAAAGTACACATACCTAAGAAGAAAGAAAGCGCCATATTTTCAATGAAGATCGCCTTCACGAATAGGCTAATATAATGTTCCATTGATTATTTCTCCTGTTGCTCAGGTTTCCACGTTCTTAAGCCCCAAATAACGAAGCCGATAATAAAGAACGCACTTGGTGCAAGAAGGAATAAACCGTTTGGTTGATACCAACCACCGTCTTGAATAGTTTGGAATACAGGGAAACCAAATAAACGACCAGAACCGATTAATTCACGTAATGTGGCGACAATTAATAAGATCGCACCATAACCTAAACCGTTACCGATACCGTCAACAAAGCTTTCTAACGGTGGTGATTTCATCGCAAACGCTTCTGCACGGCCCATTACGATACAGTTTGTAATGATAAGACCAACGAATACAGAAAGCTGTTTAGATAAACCATAAGCATAAGCTTTTAATACTTGGTCAACCAAGATTACTAAAGACGCGATAATCGCCAGTTGCACAATAATACGGATACTATTTGGAATATAGTTACGAATCAATGAAATGAACAAACTGGAAAAACCGGTTACCAAACTTACCGCAATCGCCATAACGATCGCTGTTTGTAATTGGGTTGTTACCGCTAATGCAGAACAGATACCCAAAATTTGCAAGGCAATCGGGTTATTTTTAGCAATAGGATCTAATAAAAGACCTTTTAAATTTACTTTTGCATCAGCCATTATTTGATTTCTCCTGCTTTAAATTTCGCTAAGAATGGACCAAAGCCATTTTGGCTGAACCAATAATCAAATGAACCTTGAACACCGTTACTGGTTAAAGTTGCACCTGATAAACCATCTACACCGTGCTCTTTATCTGCAGCAGAACTACCTTTGTAGATTTTGAATTTTTGGTTACCTTGTTCATCGAATAATTTTTTATCGACAAACTGTGCTTGCCAACGAGGGTTCGCAATTTCGCCCCCAAGACCGGCTGTTTCACCTTGATCATAGTAAGTAATACCTTTGATGGTATTCGCATCTGGTGCAACAGAAACAAAACCATACATGGTTGACCATAAACCACGGCCATACATTGGTAATACAACTTGGGTTACATTGCCTTGCTCATCTTTTACAAGATAAACACGTGCTTGATTTGCACGAACTTTAATCCCTGCTTTATCGGCTTCAGCTGGAATCGCTTGGCTTTTAGCTGGATCTTTAACGGCATCTTTAGGTTCAAATTTATTAATTTCTTCTGCTGAAGCTTGAACGTAATCACCACTTTGCAAATCCACTAAACGAGGTTCAATAAATTTGTTGTAAGTGTCTTTGATTACTGATGCATTATCTTCTTTCATTAAGCCAGCAACAGTTAAAATGTTACGTTGAACGTCGAGTGCTTTTTGTTCATCTTGTTTGGATTTTAATGCTACTGCAGCACCAGAAACCACGATAGAACACACTAAACTTAGCAACACAACAACGGTAACTGTACCGCTAACGCTATCTTTATTAAATTTAGCCATTTGTTCTTGCTCTCCGACGTTTGATATTTGCTTGAACCACGATGTAGTCGAAAATTGGTGCAAATAAGTTTGCAAATAAAATCGCTAACATCATCCCTTCTGGATAAGCTGGGTTCACTGTACGAATTAATACAGCCATTACGCCAATTAACGCACCGTACCACCATTTACCTGTGTTGGTGAATGAAGCTGACACAGGGTCGGTTGCCATGAAGATCATACCAAGTGCAAAACCACCTAATACAAAGTGCCAATGCCAAGGCATTGAGAACATTTGGTTAGAATCAGAACCGATTAAGTTGAATAAGGTTGCTGTACCAATCATACCGATCATAACACCAGCCATAATGCGCCAAGAAGCAATACGGGTGAATACAATTAACGCACCACCGATTAATAACGCAAGCGTTGAAACCTCACCCATTGAACCAGGAATATTACCGATGAATGCATCCATCCAAGTAATAGGTTGACCGGTTACAGTGTGTTGTAATGCTGCTTGACCACCTTGAGACCATTGTGAAAGTGCGGTTGCACCAGAGAAACCATCTGCAGCGGTCCATACTAAGTCACCAGAAATTTGAGCCGGATAAGCGAAGAATAAGAATGCACGGCCAGCAAGCGCAGGGTTCATAAAGTTACGACCTACACCACCGAAGATTTCTTTCGCTACCACGATACCAAAGCTGATACCAAGTGCTGCTTGCCATAATGGCAATGTTGGTGGAACGATTAACGCAAATAAAATGGTTGAAACGAACATCCCTTCATTTACTTCATGACCACGCACCACTGAGAACAATAATTCCCAAATTGTACAAACGGTGAATACCACTAAGTAAATTGGTAAGAAGAAGATCGCCCCTAACGCCATTTTTGAGCCCCAAGTTGCATTATTGGTTAAATCTAAACCTAATGAACTTGCAAGCGCATAGTGCCAATCGTTAGCAATTAATTGATCTAAATTGCCTAATTGATTTAAGGCAGGGATCGCTTGGTTACCCACATTGTACATCCCGTAGAAAATCGCAGGGAACAACGCAAGGAAAACCGTAATCATCATACGTTTTGAGTCTAACGCATCACGAACGTGTGTGTTTTTGTGCGTTACCGTACCTGGTGTATAAAGCAAGGTATAAATCGATTCAAAGACCGGATAAAGCTTGCTGTATTTACCACCTGGCAAAAACGCGGGTTCCATTTTTTCAAAAAGATTTTTTAAACCCATTTTTAACCTTCCTTCTCAATCTTATCTAATACTTGACGCAAGATTGAACCGTATTCATATTTGCCCGGGCAAACGAAAGAACATAATGCTAAATCTTCTTCATCTAATTCAAGACAACCTAACGCTTGTGCACCATCGGTATCGCCCACGATTAAATCACGTAATAATAATGTCGGTAAAATATCCAACGGCATTACGCGCTCATAGCTACCGATTGGTACCATTGCACGCTCACCACCATTTTCTGCGGTAGTAAAGTTGAATAATTTCTTACCGAAGTGACCCAATACGGTACGGGTAATCGAATATTTGTTCGATTGTGGTGTAATCCAACCTAAGAACTCTTTCTCATTACCTTCTGCAATCACAGAAACTTGTAATGCATAACGACCTAAATAGTCGTGAGCATCTTTTGCGGTTTGACCACAAAGCACAGAACCAGAAATCACACGGTTATTACCGTCTTTTAATTCATTTGCGGTTAATTGAGAAAGGTTAGCACCGATTACGGTACGAACTAAACGAGGTTCTTTCACTTGCGGACCAGCAAGAGAAATAACGCGCTCAACATAAAGTTCTCCCGTAGTGAATAATTTACCGACAGCAATCACATCTTGATAATTGATGTGCCATACGGTTTTATTTACACCAACCGGATCAATAAAGTGAATATGTGTACCCACTAAACCCGCAGGATGAACACCACTAAAATCATGTACTTTTAGGTTAGGTAAATCCACGGTTGGGATATTGCTATCACCCGCTTTACATAGATTTAATGATTTATTTGGGAATAGACGACTTAATACCGTTAAACCGTCAATAAAATCTTGCCAATGCTCTTTTAACACCACCTCTGGATTTGCTGCCAAAGGATTGGTATCCATCGCATTTACAAACAGAGAAGAAGGTTCTGCATCTACGGCAGGCACTTTGCTGAACGGACGAGTGCGGAACGCTGTCCACAAACCGGATTCAACGAGGTTTTGTTTAACTTGTTCAGAAGAAAGCGTATTGAGCTCACCTGCGTTATATTTAGCGAAAGTAACTTGATCGTTACCTTGCACATCAATGACCACAGATTGTAATACACGTTTTTCGCCACGATTAATTACAGTGATAGTACCACTCGCAGGGGCTGTGAAAACCACTCCAGGGTTTTTCTTGTCTTCAAAAAGCACTTGGCCTTTTTTCACGACATCGCCTTCGCGTACCTTCATAGAAGGACGCATACCCACATACTCTTCACCAAGAATCGCAACCTGATTCACAGCGTTACCGCTATGGATTACTTGTGCTGGTTTTCCTGCAATAGGAAGGTCCAAGCCTTTTTTGATTGTAATCATACTGTTTGCACTACTTTTCTAGGTTAAAAACACGATTGCGATTAAAGCATATACTCTAAAAGCAATCTCGCGATTGAGCGTGACAGAAAACACTTTTAAGATCAAAGCATTATTAACTGACACATAAATTTAAAAACTCAAATCTATTTAATTCCTCGACGAGTAAGGAATCACTTACACATCCAGAAATTGAAATTCGAAAATTAAAAGCGCCCCATTTTATCTAAAATTGAGCTTTTATGCCACTTTATACCCTTACTTTTTGTGAAATATTTGTGAATATTTCTAAACCAACGTTTATCAAGAATACGGATAAAATGATTTTAAAACAAAAAGAGAGAAGGATAGCCACCTTCTCTCTTCTTATGAAAATCTAATATAGGGAACGTAAGGAAATACTTACTGTCCAACACCAAGACAATTTGGTGATTTTGGAAATGCTTCACCTAGGCTCTCCCATTCGCTTTTTGTATAAAGATGAAGCGCTAATGCGTGAATGCCATTTTTTAAATCATCGGCAAAAAGTTGGTAAAGTTTTTGGTGGCGTTGCACCTTGCGCATACCTTCAAAAGCATCGCTGACAATCACTAATTTAAAATGAGAATCAGCCCCTCGACCGGAACTGTGCATATGGCTTTCATTCTCTACCGTAACAAAGTGCGGTTGAAATTCGACTTGAATTCTCTCTAATAATTCTTGTTGTTTTGACATAAATAAACTCCCTAACTTTTTGCTATACATTCAGCGTTAAGTTTGTAAGAATAACACAAATTAACCTAATTCAATGAGGAAATTATGAAAGTAACAAACAAAATCAAAGCATTATCAACAATGACGTTGGCGGCTACAACATTATTTTTAGCAGGTTGCCAAGCACAATCTAATACCTTAACTTTTGCGCCTCAATCACCGACTGCATCAATGAATATTAACCAATCCGCAGTGGTAACAATTAATACTCGCGATTCTCGTCCACAACAAGAAATTGCAACTTATACTAAATCAGGCGAGCTAATTAAATTAAATACCTCACCAAGCGTTACTCAACTTTTCCAACAAGTGATGCAACAAAATTTAGTCAGCAAAGGTTTCCGTATTGGACAAGCGAATAATGCGAATGCTGGCGTAACTGTTGATGTAAAAGAATTCAACGCTAAAGTGGAGCAAGGTAATTTACGTTATACCTTGAACAGTAAAATTCAAGCGGTTGTTTATGTACAAGGTCCACGCGGACAATACAACAAAACCTTTAATGCAACCCGTTCACAATCTGGCGCATTTAATGCGAGCAATGATGAAATTCAAAAAGTGTTAGGCGAAACCTTCAAAGATATTGTTAATAATATTTATCAAGATCAAGAAGTTACTAACGCAATTAATCAATATACCAATTAATTAAAAAGTGCCGTGTCCTTTTCAATAATCACTTGACGAATACACCTTTCAAGCGTAACATTCGACCGATTTTTTAACGAGAAGGACACACACTTTGGACAGTCATAGTCGATACCGAATATCGCTTTAGACTCTCGCCTCTTATCAGCGAGAGTTCGCTGGTAATCAATTTACCTTTCTTCGGCATCTTTTATCGAACGAACCCCATTTTTAAAACATACAAAAATTTAACCGCACTTTTCTCTAGTGCCAATTTCGTTTGATCTTTTTTTGTTCACAGTTGGATCTTCATAATCCCAAAAGGAGTATGACCAATGATTAACGCTTTTGCCATTAACGATTCCCGCTTGCTTCGTATTGATGATGAGCCAGCCGATCTCAGCTCTGCCATTTGGTTAGATTTACTGGAACCAACAGGGGAAGAACGTGAAATGTTGCAAGAAGGCTTAGGACAAAGTCTCGCCTCATTCCTCGAATTGGAAGACATCGAAGCATCAGCACGTTTTTTTGAAGACGAAGACGGCTTGCACTTACACTCATTCTTCTATTGTGAAGACGAAGAAAACTACGCTGACCTCGCAAGCGTGGCGTTTACTATTCGTGATGGCCGTTTATTCACTCTGCGTGATCGTGAATTACCGGCATTCCGTTTATATCGTATGCGTTCCCGTAGCCAACGCTTATTGGAATGCAATGCGTATGAAGTCTTACTCGACTTATTTGAGACCAAAATTGAGCAATTAGCGGATGTTATTGAAAACGTTTATGCCGATTTAGAAAAATTAAGTCGTGTGATTTTAAACGGTACGCAAGATGAAGCTTTCAATGAAGCCTTAAATACCCTAACAGAACAAGAAGATACCAGTTCTAAAGTGCGTTTATGTTTGATGGATACACAACGCGCGTTGGGTTTCTTGGTGCGTAAAACTCGCTTACCGCCAAATCAGTTAGAACAAGCACGAGAAATCTTACGAGATATCGAATCATTGCAACCGCATAATGAATCATTGTTCCAAAAAGTAAACTTTTTAATGCAGGCGGCAATGGGTTATATTAATATCGAGCAGAATAAAATCATGAAATTCTTCTCAGTGGTATCGGTTATGTTCCTACCGGCAACACTTGTCGCATCCACTTACGGGATGAACTTTGAATTTATGCCGGAGCTCCATTTTAAATATGGTTACCCAATGGCTATTGGCTTAATGATTGGTGCGGCGCTTACGCCTTATATCTATTTTAAACGGAAAGGTTGGTTATAATGGAAATTTCCCAAACTGCATTATTTTTAGGATCGATTATCGATCTGTATTGTTTAGTGTTAATTTTACGCGTATGGCTCCCCTTAGCTAACGTGGATTATTACAATCCTATTTCTCAATTTACGCTGAAATTTACCCAACCAGTTATTGCGCCATTACGTAAAGTTTTTCCTGTGGTGAAAAAAGTGGAAACTGCGGCACTGTTTTTAGTCTTCTTGCTTTGCGGACTAAAATCGATTCTCTTTGGCGGATTAAATTTCAGTTTCTTCTTGCTATTGGGCATATTAGGACTAATTAAAAATATCGGTGTGGCCATTTTCTATGTGTTAATCGCCGGTGCAATTTTAAGTTGGTTTAATCGTGGCAATAATCCTGCATTCTATGCGTTATATCAACTTACCGAACCATTATTGAAACCCATTAAACGCATTTTACCAACTATAGGCATGATTGATTTTTCACCAATGGTGATCGCCATTATCCTATTATTTTTGAATAATCTCTTTTACGATTACTTTAACCTTTTATGGGCAATTGCCGCTTAAATTGCGGTCAAAAATAATATTATTTTTTCGGGCTGGATTTTCCAGCCCTTATTGTAAATGTGATAAGTAAATTTAGTTATGTCAGCAATCGAACAAACACCTGAAGGACTACGTCTTAAAATCATTCTGCAACCCAAAGCCAGTAAAGATCAAATTGTGGGATTACATGATGACGAACTCAAAGTCACGATCACCGCGCCACCTGTTGATGGTCAAGCCAATGCTCACTTGCTGAAATTTTTGAGTAAAGCATTCAAAGTACCTAAGAGCTCAATAATTCTTGAAAAAGGTGAATTAAACCGACATAAACAAGTTTGGATTCCTTCGCCTAAATTAATTCCATCTGAAATTCAAAATCTCTTATAAAATCAGCAAAAAAATCACCGCACTTTCTACCAATTTTCCCTGTTTTACGCTATCCTATATCACATTTTACAAATCAAAACATGCCGCAAAGTGCGGTCAAAATTTAAGGTGATTTTCTATGCAACAACATTACCGTCCTGATTTGATTGAACCTGCCGTTCAACAATATTGGGCTGAAAATAAAGTCTTCAAAGCGATCAAAGATACGTCTAAAGAAAAATATTACTGTCTTTCAATGTTCCCTTACCCATCAGGTCGTTTACACATGGGTCATGTGCGTAACTACACCATCGGTGATGTGGTTTCTCGTTATCAACGTATGAACGGTAAAAATGTATTACAACCGATTGGTTGGGATGCATTCGGTTTGCCAGCGGAAGGTGCTGCGATTAAAAACAAAACTGCACCAGCAAAATGGACTTACGAAAATATTGAATACATGAAAAACCAGCTCAAAATGTTGGGCTTTGGTTATGACTGGGATCGCGAAATTGCGACTTGCCGTCCGGAATACTACAAATGGGAACAATGGTTCTTCACCGAGCTTTATAAAAAAGGCTTAGTTTACAAAAAAACCTCAACTGTAAACTGGTGTCCGAACGATGAAACCGTATTGGCGAACGAACAAGTGCACGAAGGTTGCTGCTGGCGTTGTGACACTCCGGTAGAACAAAAAGAAATCCCACAATGGTTTATTAAAATCACTGACTATGCAGAACAATTACTAGGTGGATTAGACCAACTACCACAATGGCCAGACATGGTTAAAACCATGCAACGTAACTGGATTGGCCGTTCTGAAGGGGTGGAAATTACGTTTAATGTGGCGGATACCGCAGAAAAAGTTTCAGTTTATACCACCCGCCCAGATACTTTCTATGGTGTGAGTTATTTAGGTATCGCGGCAGCGCACCCATTAGCAGAATTAGCGGCAGAAAAAAATCCTCAAGTGGCTGAATTCATCCGTGAAGCGAAAAATGCCAAAGTGGCCGAAGCAGACCTTGCCACTATGGAGAAAAAAGGGATGGCAACCGGTTTATTCGCGATTCATCCATTAACCGGTGAAAAATTACCAATTTGGGTCGCAAACTTTGTATTAATGCATTACGGTACTGGCGCAGTCATGGCAGTTCCAGCACATGACCAACGCGACTTTGAATTTGCTCAAAAATACAGTTTGCCAATTAAACAGGTAATCGCACCGCTTGCGGATGAAGAAATTGATTTAACCAAACAAGCTTTTGTTGAGCACGGTAAATTAGTGAACTCAGCTGAATTTGATGGTTTAGATTTTGATGGCGCATTCAACGGTATCGCGGATAAATTAGAAAAATTAGGCGTGGGTAAACGCCAAGTTAACTATCGTTTACGTGACTGGGGCGTTTCCCGTCAACGTTATTGGGGTGCACCAATTCCAATGCTCACCTTACCAAACGGTGAAACCATACCGGCACCAATCGAAGATTTACCGATTATTCTGCCGGAAGATGTGGTCATGGATGGTGTGAAAAGTCCAATTAAAGCCGATCCAAATTGGGCGAAAACCACTTTCAACGGAGAACCTGCGTTAAAAGAAACCGATACTTTTGATACCTTTATGGAATCGTCCTGGTACTACGCACGTTACACCTCACCAAGCTATGCTGAAGGCATGTTGGATAAAGATGAAGCCAACTACTGGTTGCCGGTGGATCAATATATCGGCGGTATCGAGCACGCGACAATGCACTTGCTCTACTTCCGTTTCTTCCACAAATTATTGCGTGATGCAGGTTTCGTAACGAGCGACGAGCCAGCACAAAAATTATTATGCCAAGGCATGGTATTAGCTGATGCGTTCTACTACACCAGCCCGACTAACGAGCGTATTTGGGTAAGTCCAACGCAAGTCACTCTTGAGCGTGATGAAAAAGGTCGTATCATCAAGGCGACTGATCCGGAAGGCCGTGAATTGGTGCATACCGGTATGACCAAAATGTCGAAATCCAAAAACAACGGTATCGACCCACAAGAGATGGTGGAAAAATACGGTGCAGATACCGTGCGTCTTTTCATGATGTTCGCGTCTCCTGCAGAAATGACACTTGAATGGCAAGAATCTGGCGTAGAAGGAGCAAAACGTTTCTTAGGTCGTGTATGGAATTTGGTGTATGAATACAGCCAAAATCCTGCAAAAACCGCTTTAGATGTGACCGCACTTTCTGCAGACCAAAAAGCACTTCGCCGTGATGTGCATAAAACGATCGCGAAAGTGAGCGATGATATTGGTCGCCGCCAGACTTTCAATACCGCTATTGCAGCAGTGATGGAGTTAATGAATAAATTGACCCGTGCGCCATTAGAAAATGAACAAGATCGTGCTGTGATGGCAGAAGCATTAAGCGCAGTCGTGCGTATGCTTTACCCAATCACACCACATATCTGCTTTGAGTTATGGAAAGCTTTAGGTAACGAAAGCAACATCGACCATGCAGAATGGGTGAAAGCTGATGAAGCGGCGATGGTAGAAGATGAAAAACTTATCGTGGTTCAAGTCAACGGTAAAGTACGTGGTAAAGTGACTGTCGCAGCTGATGCGGATGAAGAAACCGTGAAAACGGTTGCATTTGCAGATGAAAATGTGAAGAAATTTACTGACAATACACAAATCGTGAAAGTGATTTATGTACCAGGTAAGTTGTTAAATGTGGTGGTTAAACCGCAATAATCCATAAAATAACCGCATTTTATTCCAAGCGTTGCATAAACGGCTCTTAAACAAAATAAAGTGCGGTGAATTTTACAGGTAATTTTTATGATGAAATCAATCAAAATGATCTGCCTTGTTGGGGCAACAGCCTTTTTAACTGCTTGTGGTTGGCACTTCGATAATGGTGCGGCTGTTCCTGCAGAATTAAAAACAATGGCTCTTGAAAGTAGCGACCCATACAGTGAAATGTCAATGGCAATGCGTAAGCAACTGCTTAGTAACAACGTAAACCTTGTTCCTGCAAAACAAGGTGTGCCAGTGTTGCGTTTAAATAAACAGACTTCAAGCGATAAAGTCGCATCTGTCTTTAAACAAGGCCGTGAAGCAGAAAAAGTACTGACTCTTGATGTTGAAGCAAGTGTACGTTTGGCAAACGGAGAAACCTATCCAATCTCTGCAAAAATCAACCGTACTTTCTTTGATAACTCACGTGCTGCATTAGCAAAATCAGCTGAACGTGATGTGATTTGGAATGATATGCGTGAACAAGCGGCTCGCCAATTAATTAATAAAATGGCCGCCTTGCAACATCAAGTTCAAGGAAAATAATGAACCGCATTTTTCCTGAGCAACTGGCCTCTAACCTGAACAGCCATTTAGCGAAAGTTTATTTCTTGGTTGGGACAGATCCCCTGTTGCTCAGTGAAAGTGAAGATCTGATTCATCAATCTGCTCTTCTTCAAGGTTTTGATGAAAAAAATCAAATCACTATAGATACTAATACTGACTGGCCCGCATTAATCGAGGCCAGCCAGTCTATGGGACTCTTCTTTAATAAGCAAGTTTTCATTCTCAATTTACCCGAAAATTTGACCACACTTTTGCAGAAAAACCTTCTGCAATTTATCAGTGGATTAAATGAAGATAGCTTGCTTGTCCTCACCTTGCCTAAATTGTCTAAAGCAGCCGAAAAACAAGAGTGGTTTATTCAGGCAAATCAACTTGATCCGCAAGCTGTTATTGTTAACTGCCAAACACCGAATTCAGAACAACTTTCTCGTTGGGTGAAGCATCGTACAAAAAACATGGGGTTATCAGCGGATGAGGAAGCCGTTCAACTACTTTGTTATAGCTATGAAAATAATCTCCTGGCATTGAAACAAGCATTACAGCTTTTAGATTTGCTTTATCCTGATCACAAACTCACGTATAACCGCGTTAAATCAGTCGTAGAGCAATCTTCTGTCTTTACCCCTTTCCAATGGATTGATGCTTTGTTGTCAGGCAAGGCAAATCGCTCAAAGCGAATTTTGCGAGGTTTACAAGCTGAAGATGTGCAGCCAGTTATTTTATTGCGTACTTTACAGCGTGAACTGCTCACGTTGTTAGAATTAACAAAACCACAGCTGCGTAATCCCTCTCTTAACACGAGTTTGCCAACACAGACACTCAAAGCGGATTTTGACCGTCTCAAAATTTGGCAGAATCGTCGTCATCTTTATATGGCAGCGATACAACGACTCACCTATCAAAAGCTCTTTGAAATATTACAAGAGTTGGCAGATATTGAGCGCACAACCAAGCAAGAATATGGTCAAGATGTGTGGGTAAAATTGGCAGACTTATCGGTTAAATTTTGCTTATAAAAAAATCTCGGCGTTAACCGAGATTTTTTATTATTGCGCAATTTTTAAATCTTGATACAGATAATTTCGATAGCTATTCACTAAATCCATATCCTCGGAATCTTCTAGCTTACCTTGGCTTAACTGACGCATAGCAATATTCGCTCGCATAAAGTCATCTTTCGGAGATAAACCTGCCACATCAAGTAATACACCACCAACAAAGGCTAAATCTAAGAAATCTTGCTGTTGAACAAAGTCGGTTTTACGATTAGTTCTAACTACAAATTGAGTCACATAATCCGGGTTCGCAAAGTTACCTTTTTTCGGTGGAAGCTGATTATCAAAAGCGACTTGATGATCACCAAAATAACCGAATACATAAGGTGTTTCACGCGCTTTTAAATAATCATTCAAACCTTCGATCGCCTCATTAAGACTAGCGATACGGTCAATATAATCATTTAAACAAGAAATCGCTTTCCCTCCTAAACGCTTACTTGCCAAATTAAAGTGGTTTGGCATGTTCGTGTTGTAAGGGCCGTGCTCTTTCATCGTGAGCACATAAACAAACATTGGCTGTTCCACATTTTCCAATGATGGATGCTGTTTCTGTAAAATAAGCTTGGTGTAGTACATCATCTCTTCACTGCTAATATGCCAGAGATTTTTGCTGATTGATGCCGGATAACCTAAATCTTGTGGTTGCAACATCAAATCAAAACCAAAGTGGTCATAAGCAGGTTTTGCGTTGTAGTTACCTTTCGTAAAAGGCGATAACGCCACACAAAAATAGCCTTGCTCACGGAGATTTTTAATAAACCCCGTCTGTAAGTGTGGTACAACCGAATAAAACACGCCACTTGCCAAAGCACCAAAATCCGTTGAAGGCACACCAGCAAGGAAAGCAAATTCAGATTTCCACGTTGCGCCGCCCACCGTATGTACGCGCAATGGACTTACAAATGCGGTATCTTCTTGCTTATTAAACATCGAAAATGGCGGGATGGTTTCTGCATCAAAATCAAATTGATGAGGATTCAAGGTTGATTCTTGTAGACACACCACAATATCGGGCTTTTCTGCACTTTCAGTTTTGCTCTCAGCCTTTTCACTTAAAAGTGCGGTCATTTTTTCTTTAAATTTTTGACTATTACCTTCAAATTCTGGCACTTTAAAGAATACGCCACGACAAGACATTGGTAAGTTTAAAAAGACATCTCGACCATCATCTGGCAATGAATCTAGCCAGACTTTTGTCGCATCTGGATCTTTAGAATAATGCCACATTAATGCAAAGCTCATTGCAGCAAGTATTGCTGCGAATACACGAAATCCATTTGAAACACTTTCTACATCTGACCAACCAAATATAGCATAACCCAATAGACCTAATAACCCTAACACGCCGAAAATCGCCCCTTTATAATGTAAGAGGGTTTCCCAATTTCTCCAGTCTGTTACGAGCCAAAAATCTGAAATGAGTAAAGGTTGTTTGTAGTAATGAATTTTCATTCGATGAAATAGCATCAATACCACAAAAAGTACGGACGCAAAATTCAATCCGCGTTGCCATTGACCAGTTATCGCAAACATTGAGCTAAACAATAAGACGAATAATGCAATCGCGAAAAAATATGTCCAACGATAGTGCGAATTGACGATAAAAATCACCGTCGCAATAAAAAATAAACTCAGAAAAATACTTGGAATCATAGTAAATAAATTTGATTAAATGTTATTTGACACTTTCAGCCACTAAACGCTGAATCAGCTTTGAATTGGCTGGGGGGAATTGCCCTGCATCAAGCTCACTTTGTTCAAGCCAAAAACCTTCCTGGCCTTCTCGACCAAACGGCTCGCCAATCCATTCAGTGACCAGATAAAAACTAAAATCTAAAATTTTGGTTGGATATTCAAATTGAAAACGTTCGTACAGCTCAGCATTTAAAATGTGAATGCCAATCTCTTCTTCCAATTCTCTTTTTAACGCTTCTTCAGGTGTTTCACCTGCATCAACTTTGCCACCTGGAAATTCTAATGCTTGCGCAAAATCTTGCCCTTCTAAACGCTGGGTCAAATATAGCTGCCCAAATTCATTACGAATAATCCCTGCCGCAACTTGAATGATAGGCTTACTCATCGTTTTTCCTTATCTCAAAAGTAGAAAGAGCGGTCATTTTTAGCGGTGTTTTAAACACGCAAAAATTTAACCGCTCTTTACCTTAACTAAGCATATCGGGCTTTACTGCCGTGACAATGCTTGTATTTTTTACCTGACCCACAAGGACAAGGTTCATTACGTCCAATATGGCGATCAGAATAGTCCTCATTTTGAGCTTGCTCTGTATTTTCATCTACAGGTTGATGTGTTAATGCTTCACGTTCGGCCATTTCTTGACGTGCACGTTCTGCTTCTTCAATCTCTTCCTGTGTACGGACTTTCACTCGAGTAAGTGTCGTAATCACATGATGTTTTAAAGAATCCAACATTTCAGTAAACATACGGAAAGATTCTTTTTTGTACTCTTGTTTTGGATCTTTTTGCGCATAACCACGTAAATGGATACCTTGACGTAAATAGTCCATTGCCGCCAAGTGCTCTTTCCAAAGCTCATCAAGAGTTTGTAACATCACACCTTTTTCGAAATGACGCATGGTTTCTTCACCCGCAAGCGCTTCTTTCGCTTTGTATTCATCTTCGGCTTCTTGAATAATACGCTCACGCAAGTTTTCTTCATGAAGGTTGTTATTTTCTTCCAACCAATGTTCAATTGGTAACTCAAGACCAAACTCTTGCGCTAAACGCTCTTCTAAGCCTTTAATATCCCATTGTTCTTCCAACGATTGTGGTGGAATATATTGGTCAATCACATCATTAAATACATCGCTGCGAATTGCTTTGATAGTTTCTGAAATATCATCGTTATCGAGCAAGTAATTACGTTGTTCATAAATTGCATGACGTTGGTCGTTCGCCACATCATCATATTCAAGCAAGTTTTTACGACCATCAAAGTGGAAGGCTTCTACTTTCGCTTGCGCCGATGCAATCACTTTAGCAAGAAGCTTAGATTCCATCGCTTCACCTGGTTGAGTGAAGGCTTTGCGCATCATATTTAATTTACCTTCATTCAGATAAATACGCATTAAGCCATCTTCCAAAGAAAGGTAGAAACGTGAAGAACCTGGGTCACCTTGACGACCTGAACGACCACGCAACTGGTTATCAATACGACGTGATTCGTGACGTTCTGTCCCGATAATGTGTAAACCACCGGCTTGCATCACGATCTCGTGATTTTTCTCCCACTCAGCTTTAAGTGCCTCAATTTGCTCTGGAGTTGGGTTCTCTAATTTTGCAGCTTTTGCTTTCCAGTTACCGCCCAGGATAATATCGGTACCACGACCGGCCATATTGGTTGCAATGGTTACAGCACCTGGTGCCCCCGCTTCAGCAACAATTTCCGCTTCTTGTGCGTGGAATTTTGCATTCAATACGTTGTGTTTGATACCCGCTTTATCTAACGCTTTAGAAAGCATTTCAGATTTTTCAACAGATACAGTACCAACAAGAACCGGTTGATTGCGTGCGACACAGTCTTTGATATCCTCAATAATCGCATTGAATTTGTATTCTTCATTCTCAAACATGACGTCCGTACGATCATCACGAATCATTGGTCGATTGGTTGGGATAACAACAGTTTCCAAACCATAAATTTGTTGGAATTCAAAGGCTTCGGTATCAGCTGTACCTGTCATGCCCGCTAATTTGTCATAAAGACGGAAGTAGTTTTGGTAAGAAATCGACGCAACAGTTTGGTTTTCGCTCTTAATTTCTACGCCTTCTTTCGCTTCGATCGCTTGGTGTAAACCATCAGACCAACGACGACCCGCCATAGTACGACCAGTATGCTCATCGACGATCACGATTTCGCCATCTTTCACGATATAGTCTACATCACGCTCAAATAAGGTGTTTGCACGTAATGCTGCCATAACATGGTGTAATAATACAATGCGTGCAGGTGAATAAAGTGAATCACCTTCAGGCATTAAACCTTGTTCGATTAACCAATTCTCTACTTTTTCTTGACCTCGCTCAGTCAAATACGCCTGTTTGGTTTTAAGATCTAAGGTGTAATCGCCTTCACCGGTATATTCTTCCGTATCTTCTTTTTCTTGCTTAATTAAATTCGGAATTAATTTATTTACCGCAATATAAAGCTCAGAGCTGTCTTCCGCTTGACCTGAAATAATCAATGGCGTACGCGCTTCATCGATTAAAATTGAGTCCACTTCATCCACTAACGCATAGCCTAAATGACGTTGGAAACGCTCTTCTTTGGAATGCGCTAAGTTATCACGAAGGTAATCAAAACCTAGCTCGCTGTTTGTCGCGTATGTAATATCTGCCGCATAAGCTTCACGTTTTGCTTCAGGCGGTAAACCAGGGATATTCACCCCAACAGTCATCCCCAAGAATTCAAATAATGGGCGGTTAGTTTCCGCATCACGACGTGCTAAGTAATCATTCACTGTCACAACGTGCACGCCTTTACCTTCCAACGCCATCAAATAGCAAGGCAAGGTTGCGGTTAAGGTTTTACCTTCACCAGTACGCATCTCTGCGATACAACGATTAGTGAGCACCATACCACCGATTAATTGTACATCGAAATGACGCATACCAAGCACACGCTTACCTGCTTCACGCACGGTAGCAAACGCTTCTGGTAAAAGTTGTTGTAGGGTTTCACCGTTAGCTAAACGGCTACGGAATTCTTCTGTTTTTGCTCTTAATTCATCATCACTTAATGCTTCAAAAGCTGGCTCCATTTTGTTGATTTTCGCCACTTGTTTTCTTAATCTGCGTAAAATACGTTCGTTACGGCTGCCAAAAATTTTTGTTAAAAAACTCATAATTTCTCTTTCAAATAAAAATAAAAAGGATCATCCGATTAAAAAATCGGTTCGTTCAAAGATAAAAGCAAATTAAATGATCGCTGGGCCGGCACGAATAGGCGCAAAAACAGGAAATTCTACCGCGATAAAGTGCGGTTGAATTTTTTCGTGTTTTTGATTGGAATGAGTTTTGTGATTTGTTGGTTGAGGTTGAACCTGCAATGCTTGACGAATTTCACGCACTGCAATCAACATATATTGTTCAGATGATGTTTGGTAATTTTCGCCACTCATATTGGATGAAGGCGGGGCCTCTAATCCCTGAGCGACAGGTAAAGCAAAAATCGCAATCATGCTTAACAGCAGCTGCGACCAGAAATTTGTTTTACCTTTGTTTGATTTCATCATCTTATTGTCTCTGACAAAATTTGTGTGTATTGTATCGGAAATTCAACGTAAAGTCATTATTGGGGTATTTTTGTGGAAAACAAGCATGAGCGTTATCAAAAAGCCATGAATATTATTGATGTGCTAGAAGGATCACAATTTGCCAAAATCATGCAGAAAGGGTTAATGTTGAATGAACTGAACCAAAACATCAGCCGCCTTTTTCCTCAAGAATTCAAAGGGCTCTTCCGTTTAGGCTCCATTACGAATGGGAAACTCTTTATCGAAGTCAAAAGTGCGGTCGTTCGCCAAGGAATTTTATTTCGACAAAGCGAATTACTCGCCACAATTCAACCGACTTATCCCGAAGTAAAAGGCTTTGAGATTAAAATCAATCCCGAACTAACCATCTAAACTAACCTTTAAAGATGGCGATTAATTCTTTTACTTTAACTCGTTTTTCTGAAGATTGACTGATCGAGCGCTGTACTTTAACGCGTTTAAATTTTGCCCCTTTGTAAATCTCACGTGTGAATTTTGTATCGTGGTTAGAAATCACCACAGAAATTTGCTTTTCTTTTTGCGCTTTCTTTGCACATTCCGCTAAATTCTTTTGATGTTCAAGGCCAAAAGCATTTCCTGCATATCCAGTAAAATTGGTATCTTGCGGAAGCGGTGCATAAGGCGGATCACAATAGATCACGCTGTGTTTATCCGCTAATTCAAACGTTTGTTGAAAATCGGCACATAAAAAGACCGCACTTTGTGCTTTATGGGCGAAATAGCGCAATTCATCTTCAGGGAAATAATGGGTTTTATAAGCGCCAAAGGGCACATTAAACTCATTTTTACTGTTATAACGGCACAATCCATTAAATCCAAAACGGTTCAGATAAAGGAACAACACCGAGCGCTCGAAAGGATCGCTTGATTGATTAAAGGCATCACGCTGGGCGTAATAATAGTCGGCTGTATTCGCATTTTCGGCGAAGAAAATTGGCTTACAAGCCTCAATATAGACATCCACATTTTCTTTGACAATATTAAACAAGTTAATCAAATCCGGATTAATATCTGCCAAAATATAACGCTCAAAATGAGAATTAAGAAAAACAGCCCCCGCCCCCACAAAAGGTTCGATCAAACACTGTTTTCTTTTAGGAAAGACGCGATTGAGATCGTCCGTTAAACGAAATTTACCGCCCGCCCATTTCAAAAACGGGCGGTGCTTAATTCGAGGTTTCGTTTTATTATTTTTCGGACGCAACATGGAGCAATGACAGTTAGTCATGTTGTGTGCAACGCTCAATAGCGTTTAGCACAAGAGATTTGTCAGTATCAGTTGCCACATAGGCTTGACCAAGCGCTTTTAGCAACACAAGACGCAACTTGCCTGCCAGCACTTTTTTATCTCGCATCATATGTGGTAAATAATCGTTTGGTTGCATGGTATCAGGCGAAACAGTTGGTAAATTAGCACGTGCTAAAAGTTTTTCTAGACGTGCTACATCTTCAAAAGAAAGATCGCCTAATTGTTCAGATAACACCGCTGCCATCATGCTTCCAGCAGCAACGGCTTCACCATGTAACCAGTTTCCGTAACCTAAATGTGTTTCAATTGCATGACCAAAAGTATGACCAAGATTTAGTAATGCACGATCGCCTTTTTCAGTTTCATCGCGTGCAACAACATCAGCTTTAATCTGACAGCAACGCGCAATACAATGCTGCAGTGAATGTTGATTTAATGCGACCAATTCATCAATATGCGCTTCAAGCCATTCAAAAAAGGCATAATCTAAAATTGCCCCATATTTAATGACTTCCGCAAGTCCCGCATTCACTTCACGTTTTGGCAAGGTATTGAGTGTAAGGGTGTCAATGATCACCGTAGAAGGTTGATAAAATGCCCCAATCATATTTTTGCCCAATTCATGATTAACGGCTGTTTTGCCACCAACAGAAGAATCCACTTGGGCTAATAATGTGGTAGGAATTTGAATAAAACGCACGCCACGCTGATAGCTTGCTGCAGCAAAACCTGCCACATCACCAATCACACCACCACCTAATGCAATAATGGTGGTATCTCGCCCATGATTATGCTTTAAAAGTGCGGTAAAAATGAGGTTTAAAGAATCGAGCGTTTTATATTTTTCGCCATCAGGCAATAATACCGATTCAACCTGACAACCTATTTTTTCTAACGTTTCTGTAACAGGCTCAAGATAATATTGTGCGACGGTTGGATTAGTCACGATCATCACCTTATCCCCTTTTTTCAGCGGATAACAGGTTTCATCTTTAAGTAACCCTTCGCCAATATAAATAGGATAACGACGTTCTTTTAATTCAACATTTACGCACAACATTTTAATTCAATCCTTAGAGTGAACCGTTTAAGCCGTTTAGATTATCAATTAAATCAACAATTTGATTAACCATTACTTTGGCATTTTGCTCATCTGTTGGCAAAGTAATATCGGCAATTTCTTCATATAACGGATTACGCACTTTAGCTAAATCTTCAAGCACTTGGCGTGGGTTATCTGTTCCTTGTAATAAAGGACGTTTTTTATCACGTTGTGTACGTTGATATTGTTTATCTACTGAGGTTTCTAAATAAATTACAATGCCACGAGCAGAAAGATAATTACGATTCTCTTTTGACATCACTGCTCCACCACCAGTGGAAAGCACAACGCCTTGTAATTGGGTTAATTCATTGATAATACGCTCTTCACGCTTACGAAAGCCTTCTTCGCCTTCTAAATCAAAAATCCAGCTAATGTCTGCTCCCGCACGTTCCTCAATTACTGCATCTGAATCGACAAAATCCATATTCAATTGTTGCGCAAGCTGACGGCCAATGGTGCTTTTACCCGCGCCCATCGGACCCACTAAAAAAATATTACGTTTTTCAGCCATTGTTATTCTTCTAACTTAAATAATGTTCAAATTAATCTTTCCTAATAAAAACTGGCCACCTGAAAAAATGGTAGCCCGAAAGATCACCCAAAAAATAATGAAGATTATCGCAATAAATCCCCCTATGTTTCAACCTTTAGCGGGAATTTATTTTAAGAAACGCAAAAGTGCGGTCAGTTTTTTAGGGATTTTAATGAATGATAAAGTCAAATAGAGCATCGAGATAAAACATCCTAAAATTTAACCGCACTTTACAAACAAAAAAGGCTATTCAAACGAATAGCCTTTTCTTTTATCAGTGAGTTAATTATAGATAACCAAACAAGCTTGTGAAAATGTAACCAAAGATACATGAAGTGATTACACCGATTAAGCCCGGTAAAATAAAGCTGTGGTTAATTACAAACTTACCAATGTGGGTTGTACCTGAACGGTCGAATTGGATTGCCGCAAGATCACTTGGGTAAGTAGGTAAAATGTAGTAACCGTAACAAGCTGAAGCAAAGGCTAAGATAACAGCTGGATCAACACCGATACCTAAAGCGAGTGGAACGAATGCAACCAATGCTGCCGCTTGTGAGTTTACGAATTTAGAAATTAATAATAACATCACCGCGTAAGTCCAAGGATGTGCTTTTACCACATCACCAAGTGCTGCTTTCATCATCGGTGTATGAACGGTAAACATGGTTTCCGCCATCCAAGAAATCCCGAATACAGCGACTAACGCAATCATACCTGAACGGAAAATTTCATTTTTACTGATTTTACCTGCATCAGTTTTGGTAAAGATAACAATTAATGCACCCGCTAATAACATGAAGATTTGAATAACATGAACCATGCTTAAATTCACTTTTTTCTTCGCCGTATCTTTTAAGACGATTGCAGCGTTATCGATAGTTTCGGTTTTATCTCCCGCTGTGATCACAACACTGTTATCTTGAGCGGTAATTGTTTGAGCGACTTCACCTTTATCGTTATAAATTGCAACGTTGTTATAGGCAGTTTTTGCTTTTGCTTTGCTGTCTTTAACATCAAGTACTAATGTACCATCTTTTGCTAACGCAACGATTTTACCGTCTTTAACATTAAAGGTTTTCACAGCTTTATCAGCAGAAACGATTTCAACCACTTGAGCTGGTGCTGATTTTTCAAAGGCTGGGCGTAAATCTTTAAAGTAACCTAATAGCGCTACCACTAAAATCGCACCAAAGAAGATCCACATCGCATTCCAGCTAGATTGTGGCAATTTTTTGTCTAACAATGATGTGCTATCACCATAAACATATTTTTTGAATTCGGGATCTTTTAATTTCTCTTGGAATTCTGGGTCTTTATCTAAATCTTTACCACGGAACCAGCTGAAAATACCGATAGCTAATACACCACAAAGGGTTGAAGGCACAGTAATTTTTAATAAATCTAAATAGCCATCAAAACCTGCTAATGGGGTTTTAGCATTCACTAAGAATGTGGTTAAAGTCACTACTGCTACAGAAACTGGTGACGCGATGATACCCATTTGAGAGGCAATTGAACTTGCCGCCATTGGACGTTCAGGACGAATATCATTTTTGATCGCAATATCATAGATGATTGGTAACATGGTATAAACTACGTGACCTGTACCACATAAAATGGTTAAGAAACAGGTTACAAACGGAGCCAAAATACTGACATATTTCGGGTTACGACGAAGCATTTTCTCCGCAATTTGTAACATTACATCTAAACCACCACTGGCTTGTAATGTTGCCGATGTGACCACCACCGCAAGGATAGTTAACATAACATCGATAGCTGGCTTACCTGGTTCAATACCAAAGCCGAAAACAAGAACAATTAAGCCTACTCCACCGAGCATACCCAGTGCGATACCACCTTTTTTTGCCCCGTAAAACAAACAGATAAGAACAATAGCAAGCTGAATAGCAAACTGGCTACCTTCACCTAGGTTCATTAGAAAATCCATAAGATACTCCGAATCATTTTATGGTTAATTAGAAAAAAATTTGGACCAAATATTAGCACTAAAATTAACTCATAATAAGTATTTTTAGGGTAAATTTTGTTTTAAATCAAAAAATAGGAGAACCAAACAATAAAAGCAAATCTGAGAAAGATTAAATAAAGGAAAGTGCGGTCAGAAATTTAAGAGATTTAGATATATCTTGTTTTATTTGAAGATAAAGAATTTAGAAAAGGAATTTAAAGAAAAAAATTAGGCGACCTAAAAGATCGCCCAACTTAAAAATTACTGATTGTTTTGAACGTAGTCAATCGCAGACTGAACAGTTGTGATTTTTTCAGCTTCTTCATCAGGAATTTCGATATCGAATTCTTCTTCTAAAGCCATTACTAATTCAACTGTATCTAAAGAATCCGCACCTAAATCTTCAACGAAAGAAGCTTCTGGTTTTACGTCTTCTTCTTTAACACCTAATTGTTCAACGATGATTTTTTTCACGCGTTCTTCAATACTCATTTGTTTTTCCTATTGTTGTTTTAACTCATTTACGAGCGGTTAGTGTATGCATTTTTGATAAAGTTGCAACTATTTCTTAGGTGGTCGCACCACAAAAAACAGGCAATGTAAAAACACATACAGAGAAAAAGTTACATTGCGACTGGGATTTTATCATTAACTAAACTGCTTTGCTATATTTTATAGACAAAATCCCAGATATATATCCCCACGAAAGGGTTAGCTCATATATAAGCCACCATTCACATGCAATGTGGTACCCGTAATATAAGCCGCATCATCAGAAGCTAAAAATGCCACCGCTTTTGCGATATCTTTTGGCTCACCTAAACGGCCAGCTGGGACATTACCAAGAATACCCGCTTTTTGTTCTTCTGTAAGCACTTCTGTCATATCCGTTGCGATGAAGCCTGGAGCTACTACGTTTACAGTAATACCACGTGATGCCACTTCTTTGGCTAAGCCTTTAGAGAAACCAATCAAACCTGCTTTTGCTGCACAATAGTTAGATTGACCCGGATTACCCATTGAGCCCACCACTGAACCAATAGTAATGATACGACCGAAACGTTTTTTCATCATGGAACGTAACATCGCTTTAGAAAGATGGAATACAGAAGTTAAGTTGGTTTGCATAATATCGAACCATTCTTCATCTTTCATACGCATTAATAAGTTATCGCGTGTGATACCAGCGTTATTCACGAGGATATCAATATCACCGAATTGTTCTTTAATTTGTTCTAATACGGCATCAATACTTTCTTTGTCTGCCACATTTAATACTAAACCTTTACCTTTATCGCCAAGGTAAGCTGAAATAGTATCAGCACCTTTTTCAGAGGTTGCGGTACCAATTACAAATGCACCTTTTGATGCTAATTCTTCTGCAATTGCACGGCCAATACCACGTGTTGCACCTGTCACTAATGCGATTTTATTTTGCATTTTTAATCCCCTTTTATGCTAATAATGCTTCAACAGCATCTAATGATGCCACATCGTTTACTGATGTTGCTTGTAATTCTGCCACGATACGTTTTGTTAAACCGTTTAATACTTTACCTGGGCCGATTTCAACTAAAACTTCTACGCCATCTTGCGCCATTTTCTCAACAGTTTCTGTCCAACGAACTGGGCTATATAATTGACGAATAAGTGCGGTACGAATTTCTGCACTTTCTGTTTCCGCTTTGACATCTACGTTGTTTAATACTGGTGTTGCTGGCGCATTAAGCGTAATACCTTCAAGTGTTACAGCTAATTGTTCTGCTGCAGGTTTCATTAATGCACAATGTGAAGGCACGCTTACCGCTAATGGTAAAGCACGTTTTGCCCCCGCTTCTTTACATAATGCAGCTGCACGTTCTACTGCCTCTTTCGCTCCAGCAATGACTACTTGGCCTGGTGAGTTAAAGTTTACTGCAGAAACCACTTCGCCTTGCTCTGCTTGTTTACATGCATTGATAATCGCTTCATTATCTAAACCAATAATCGCATACATTGCACCTGTACCTTCCGGTACCGCTTGTTGCATTAATTTACCGCGTAATTCCACTAATTTAATCGCATCTTTAAAATCAATGACACCTGCACAAACTAATGCTGAATATTCACCTAAACTGTGGCCTGCCATCACGCTTGGTTGTAATTGTGGGTATTTTTCTTGCCATACACGGAAGATCGCAACGGATGCCGCTAATAATGCCGGCTGAGTTTGCCAAGTTTTATTTAATTCTTCTGCTGGACCTTGTTGAACCAAGTTCCATAAATCATAGCCAAGCGCTTCAGATGCTTGTTTAAAAGTCTCCGTGACTACCGGATATTCGTTAGCAAGATCAGCTAACATGCCAACAGCTTGAGAACCTTGTCCTGGAAAAACCATTGCGAATTTTTTCATGTTTTCTTCCTATTTCTTCATCGTTTAAATGTTGAAAGTGCGGTCAAATTTAACCGCACTTTTAAAATTCTGTCGGGATTCTAACAAATTAATTAGAATCGCACCAATGCTGAACCCCAAGTCCAACCACCACCAAAAGCTTCGAGTAAAAGCAATTGACCGCGTTGAATTCGGCCATCACGCACCGCTTCATCTAAAGCCGTTGGCACAGTCGCCGCACTGGTATTCGCTGTACGATCAAGCGTCACCACGACTTGCGACATATCCATCTCTAATTTTTTCGCTGTTGCGGTGATGATACGTAAATTTGCTTGATGTGGCACAAGCCAGTCTATATCTGTTTTTTGGAGATTATTAGCTGAAAGGGTTTCTTCCACCACATTAGAAAGCTCACGTACCGCTAATTTAAAGGTTTCATTACCTTGCATTTCAATATAGCCAGATTTCTCCACGCCACGTTCTGCTTGTGGAAGTAGCAATGCCGCATTGTTATCTGGTGATGCATGTAAATGCGTTGAAATAATGCCTTCTTGCTCTGATGCTTCTAAGATCACAGCACCGGCACCATCACCAAACAACACAACAGTGCTACGATCGGTTTCGTCTAATTTACGCGAGTTAAGATCTGCACCAATCACAAGGGCTTTTTGCACGCTACCTGAACGAATAAATTTATCCGCTACGCCTAAAGCATAAACAAAACCGGTACAAGCCGCCGCTAAATCAAAAGAAATCGCGTCTTCGATACCTAATAAACCTTGAACTTGGCAAGCTGAACTTGGATAAGCGTGAGAACCACTGGTTGTCGCAACGATGATCAACTCAATTTCTTGAGGATCAAGATTGGCCATTTCAAGCGCTTTTTTAGCTGCTTCACATCCCATTGTTGCGACAGTTTCATCTGCTGCTGCAATACGACGTTCACGAATGCCTGAACGTGTCACGATCCATTCATCTGAAGTATCAACCATTTTTTCCAAATCCGCATTGGTACGAATATGGCTCGGCAAATAGCTACCGGTGGATAAAATTCTACTATTCATAATATCAAAACTTATTAATTAATAACGTTGTAAACCCGCCAAGATTTTTTGTGGAATTTGCAAACGAGCTTGCAAAGCTGCATCCGCAATTGCACGAGCAAATGCATCCACATTTGCGCTGCCATGGCTTTTCACCACAACAGCCGTTAATCCGAGTAAAGATGCCCCATTATATTCATCTGGGTTAATGCGTTTCAAGCGATGATAAGCATCCTTAAAGAAAAAACGCAGAATAAATTTAGCAAATGATTTAAAAATAGGCTGTTTTTCTTTTCCTTTCAGAAGAGATAACAGATTCTTAGCTGCCCCTTCAAGGGTTTTTAATGCAATATTTCCCGAAAACCCATCACTCACGATCACATCAGCCACACCATTTAATAAAAGGTTACCTTCAATAAAGCCGGTATAATTAAGTGCGGTCGATTTTTCTAATAAATTCGCGGCTTCACGAATGGATTGATGTCCTTTAATTTCTTCCACACCAATATTGAGTAAGGCAATACGTGGATAAACTAAGTTCAATCGGTTTTCGGCAAAGATCGAGCCCATGACGGCAAATTCATAAAGATTTTGAGCAGAACATTCTACGTTTGCGCCTAAATCTAACATCACGGTTTTATCTCCCGTCATCGACGGTAATAAGGATACCAACGCTGGGCGTTGAATTCCCTCTAAAGGCTGTAAGAGTACCTTTGACAATCCCATCAATGCGCCCGTATTTCCTGCGCTGACACAACCTTGCGCCTCGCCTTTCTGAACCATTTCAATAGCTAAACGCATCGACGTGCCTTTGCTATGACGCAATGCATGAGAAATACCTTGATTGTTATCAATAGTCTTAGTGCAATGATGAATTTGAATACGTTCTAAAAGAGAAGAAGGTGCATTTTCTAGTAAGGGGGAAATTTGTTGGCTATCGCCAAACAGCACTAAAGAGAGCATTGGATCTGCTTCCAATGCTGAAAGAGATGCAGGGATAGTAATACGGGGACCAATGTCCCCGCCCATCACATCTAACGCTAAGGTTAGACGGTTCAAGTGAATACCTTATAAGTAAAATTACTTATTGATCACTTTGCGACCACGGTAGTAACCGTCAGCAGTTACGTGGTGGCGTAAGTGAGTTTCACCGCTTGCTTTATCCACTGATACTGCAGCAGTAGTTAATGCATCGTGTGAACGACGCATATCACGACGTGAACGAGATTTTTTGTTTTGTTGAACAGCCATTGGCTATACTCCTAAATTTAATTTACTTTTGCTTTAAATTAGCTAATACAGCGAACGGGTTCGGTTTTTTTGCCAATTCTTCAGGCAATTCGCCAAAAACCTGTTCGTGCGCGGACACTTCACAGTGTTCAGATGAATGCATTGGAACAAGCGGTAGAGCTAAAATAAGTTCATCTTCCACTGCACCAAGTAAATCTATTTCACCAAACTCATTAAATTCGATTGGCTCATAAATTTCCGGCAAGTCATCAGCCTGATCCCAATTAGCCACTGGACTATACATAAAATGACATTCCAATGTTTGTTTGAATGGCTCGCCACAACGTTGACACTCTAATTCGACATCAACTTGTACTTGCCCTTTCATCACCACTAATTTTTGTGGATCAATATAAAACGATAATGTTACCTGTGCATCGCTGAGCACTTTCCCCGTAGATTCAGCTAAACGCACTAACTGACTAGCGGTATAATAACCATCATAATCAATTCTTTGTTGAGCGTCTTTAACTGGATCAACGGTTAGGGGTAGTTTTACCTTTTGCATAGGGTGCGAATATTACCTGTTGTCAATAAAATAGTCAAAGGAAATTCGCACTAATTATGAGAAAAGTTCAATCTCTATCTAAACTCTCTCAAGATTTACACCTTTACAAAGTGCGGTCATTTTTTCCTGTGTTTTACTCGACATGCTCACTCAAGAAGCCACCACTTTGGTGTTTCCAAAGGCGAGCATAAAGTCCATTTTGTTCGAGCAATTCTGCGTGAGTCCCTTGCTCGACAATTTGCCCTTTATCTAATACGATTAAACGATCCATTGCTGCAATAGTGGATAAACGGTGAGCTATGGCAATAACCGTTTTATTTTCCATCATTTTGTCGAGACTTTCTTGGATCGCCACCTCTACTTCTGAATCTAGCGCACTGGTCGCTTCATCCAAGAGTAAAATTGGCGCATCTTTTAACATAACACGCGCAATAGCAATACGCTGGCGTTGTCCACCCGAGAGTTTCACCCCACGTTCACCAACATGGGCATCATAGCCTTTTCTGCCTTGAGCATCGCTGAGATATCGCTGAGATAAGGAATGAAATCTGCCGCTTCCGCACGTCTAGCCGCATTGATCATTTCTTCCTCTGTCGCAGTTGGGCGACCATAAATGATGTTATCGCGGACAGAACGGTGTAAAAGTGAAGTATCTTGTGTTACAAGACCAATCTGACTACGAAGACTTTCTTGGCTTACATCTAAAATATTTTGACCATCAATGGTAATTGAACCTTCTTGCGCTTCATAGAAACGTAGAAGCAAATTCACAATGGTTGATTTGCCCGCACCAGAACGCCCAATTAAGCCCACTTTTTCGCCTGGTTTGATGGTGAGATTAAAATGGTTAAGCAATGGTTTATTCGGATCATAAGCAAACGAAATATCATTAAATTTGATCTCGCCTTGTTTCACTTCTAGTGGAACACAATCAGGTTTATCAACAATAGTATGCGGTTTGGTCAACGTCGCCATACCATCATTCACCGTCCCGATATTTTCAAATAAACGTGCCGATTCCCACATAATCCAGCGGGAAAGACCATTTACACGTAACGCCATCGCAGTTGCAGTCGCCACTGCTCCCACGCCTACTTGACCGTTTTGCCATAACACCACACCTAAAATTGCAGTGCTTAACGTTAAGAAGATATTGGTTGCATAAGTTAAGGTGTCTAATGAACTCGCTAAACGCATTTGTGCATGCACGGTGACCATAAATTCTTCCATGGAACGTTTTGCATAATTCGCTTCTCTCGCATCATGTGAAAATAGTTTCACCGTTGCAATATTTGAGTAAGCATCCGTAATACGTCCTGTCATTAAAGATCGCGCATCAGCTTGTCGTTGTGCAGTTTTCGCTAAACGAGGAATAAGCAAACGTAAAATAGTCACAAAGGCCACAATCCATAAGAAAAACGGCACTAAAAACCAGGTATCTAAAGCCGCAAGTACCAAGCCTGAAGTAATAAAATATACAGCAACATACACCAACATATCCGCAATGGTCATGACGGTATCACGCACCGCAAGAGCAGTTTGCATCACTTTCGCCGATACACGACCTGCAAATTCATCTTGATAGAAGCTTAAGCTTTGTCCTAGCATCAAACGGTGGAAATTCCAACGCAAACGCATTGGAAATACCCCTTGTAGCGTTTGTAAGCGTACATTCACACCTACGAATAACCATACAATACTGAAAATGAGCAAAGCTGCCATGCCAGCAAGCAAATGCCCTTTTTCTTGCCAAAGCGTGCTTGGTGTATAAGCGCCTAGCCAGTCCACCAATAACCCCATAAATTGGAAAAGTAAGGCTTCCATTACACCAATACCGACCGTCAATACCGCAAGTAAAAAGATCCAGCCTTTCATGCCATCAATGCTTGACCAAATAAAACGGAACAAGCCTTTTTCAGGCGTAGTAGGATTGCTTTCCGGATAAGGATTTAAACGGTTTTCAAACCATGAAAATATTTTATTAAACATAACAATACCTTAAAAAATGAAAGGCGACAGAGCCGCCTAAAGTGCGGTCATTATAACGCAAGTTTTAAACGATGGGCTAGGTTTTGCGAAATTGACTCGGTGAGAGCCCATAAATTGCTTTAAACGCCTTACTAAAATGTGCTTCTGATTGATACCCTACTTCAAGGGCGATTACCAAAATGGTCTTTTGCGTATTTTTCAATAAAACAGCCGCCATTTCTAACCGCACTTGTGTGAGAAATTTTCCTGGGGGTATCCCGAGTTGCTGTTGAAAGATCCGCATAAAGGTCGCACGAGACATGGAAGCCAACTCTGCTAATTGCTCAATATTCCAATCTAATTGAGGTGAAAACAGGATTTTTTCAAGGACTTGATTCAGCCTTTTATCCTGCAACGCGGCTAATAAGCCTTGATTGAGCAAACCTATTTGCTGAGCATGACGCAAAATATAAATAAACAACACATTTGATAGCGCGTCGATCACGGATTTTGTGCCTTGCTCCGGTTTCTCGGCTTCTTGTAAAAAAAGTGAAACCAAAGGCTGCACAGGCGTATTTTGCAGCGAAAGATGTAGATAGTCTGGTAACGAATCAATTAATAATGATGGTTTTTGGTAATAAAACGTCCCACAAAACATCTTCAGATCGGGCGTACCTGCTCCTATTTGATGGACATTAAAAAGTGCATTTGATTGCTCTTTCTGTAGACTATTCTCTCTTTTTTGTTGAGAACTGCCCAAAAAGTGCGGTCGATTTTGAGGGAGAAAAAAGAGATCACCTTTCTTCAAATGAAACTGTTTTCCCGCAAAGGTTACCCAGCACTCACCTTGCTCGATTAAATGAAATAAACCTTGATATTCCGTCGCATCAGGCTGATGTTCAACTTGCCAATCCCCTTGAAACAAGCAGTGAATATTAATTTCCCCGCGCACTTGCGCCAGCTGTGTTAATTTATCTAAATAATCCATTGTGAGATTTTCCGTCTAAAAGTTAAGACAATTTGACAAGTATCATACGCTAATCTGCTTATAATTCCTCTCGAAATTTGTACTAAATTTAAGGAGAAAAACAATGTTTGCAGATTGGAAAAATGATGTAGCACACGTTAAAAAATCATTTGGTGCATTAGGTAAAAAATACCCTAAAATGTTACAAGCTTATGGCGCATTAGGTGCGGCGGCGGCAGAAGGTAACGTATTAGATGCCAAAACCCGTGAATTAATTGCATTAGCAGTTGCAGTAACAACACGTTGTGAAAGCTGCATTGGCGTGCACGCTGATGAAGCGGTGAAAGCAGGTGCAACTGAAGAAGAAGTGGCAGCAGCATTAGCGATGTCTATCGCATTAAATGCCGGTGCAGCTTACACCTACTCTCTTCGTGCATTAGAAGCTTACAACGCACAAAAAGGCGAATAATTCGCAAGGAACTTTATGATTCTTTTAGCCCTCATTTGAGGGCTTTTTTATCTCTAAAATTGACCGCACTTTAAAATAAATTCAAGGCTCTCATCTGAGCAACCACTTGCTCTACCTGAATTTCAGCCATTAAATTTTTGCCTTTTAATTTGGTCACCCAAGGCAATTCACTTGAAGGCTTACCTTGTTCTTTCTGCACATTTTCTTCATATACTGACGCCACATTATCCAGATTATGATAAGGCGCAGTGCGCAATGGATTGTGATAAGCATACAATCCAATAACCGGTGTTCCTTGCGTGGTCGCAATATGAGCTGGCCCAGAATCGGGCGAGATCACTAAATTTGCTTGATGAATTAATGCAGCAAGTTGTTTCAAACTAGTTTTTCCTGAAGCATCAACCGGCTGAAAATCACAAAGTGCGGTTATTTTTTTTACCATTTCTAATTCGCGTTTTGCTGGCGAGCTACAAAAAATCACATTCACATTATGTTGATGAGCAATATTTGCCACTTCCGCATAACGCTCAACCAACCAATCTTTCTCGGCTTTACTGGAGCAAGGAGAAATAATCAGATTTTTGCGCGTTGGATCAATAAACTGTTTGGCGTATTCTCGATCTGCATCAGAGATCGCCAATTGCCAAGAAAGCATTTCCGCCGGTGGCACGCCTAGATAATCGGCAAAAGCCATGAAACCATCTAGCACATGAGGCGTTTCAGGATCTTGAACTCGACGATTCACAAATAACCACTGCCCTTCTCTAGAACGTTTTTTGCCAAATCCAATTTTATATTTCGCTTGAATACCAAGAGAGATAATAGAAGCACGAAATGCCGTCTGCATATTCAAAAGCGCATCAAATTGATTATTTTTCAAAAACATCCATAAATTCCACACGCCTTTCCAACCGCTCTTTTTATCGTAAGGAATCAGTTCCACGCCTTCAATGCCAGAAAGCAGGCCCATTTCTGTTTTACCCACAATCCACGTTAATTGGGTTTGCGGCCAATACCGTTGAATATGCTGCACCACAGCAAGTGCATGACAAACATCACCCACCGCAGACAAACGCAAAATACAAAGTGATTTAGGAGGTGAAATAAAAAGTGGAGAATGGGACATTTGAGTTCCTCGCGCATTTAATTTCCGCCTATTTTAAAGTAGAATGAGGGCATTTTCTATTATTCGGTTCAACTAAAATGCTTGAATTCCAACAAGATAATCAATTCTTTCTTTTTAATCTCACGGAAAAACCAACAGAGCCAGCTTCATTTTTTGAATCGGCTTTTTGGGAAAAACAACAACGTATTACCGGTTCAGCCAAAGGACGCGGCACAACCTACTTCCTGGATACAAAAGATCTTTTTGGTGTAAACACTGCCCTTCGTCATTATTATCGCGGTGGTTTATGGGGGAAATTCAACAAAGATCGCTATCGTTTTCAATCATTTAGTGAAACTCGTAGCGTGGCAGAATTTCAACTGCTAAATCAACTTAATCAAGCAGGTGTAGCCGTACCCAAACCGATTGCTGCACGTGTTAAAAAAGGCAAATTAGGAATTTGCTACCAAGCGGATATCTTGATTGAAAAGATCGAAAATGCCCAAGATCTGACCGCACTTTTGCAAACCCAGCAGCTGCCTAATGATATCTGGCAAGCCATCGGCAAATTAATTCGCCAGTTACATGATTTACAAATTTGCCATACGGATCTCAATGCTCATAATATTCTCGTTCAACAACTCGAAAATGAACAAAAATGTTGGCTCATTGATTTCGATAAGTGCGGTCAAAAATCAGGAGATTCTTGGAAACAAGGCAACTTGGAAAGATTACACCGCTCTTTTATCAAAGAAGTCGGCAGAATGAATATTCAATTCAGTGAAGAAAATTGGGCTGAATTGTTGAAAGGATATAACGCCTAAAATGCATTAGAGAAAGGCAATAAAAAAGACCGCCTAATGCGATCTCAATAAATGGTCCCCCTTGCCGGACTTGAACCAGCGACCAAGCGATTATGAGTCGCCTGCTCTAACCGACTGAGCTAAAGGGGGAAAGTGCGGTTGATTATAGAGAAATAATCATTTGAAGTCTATATACAAAAGGATGGTCGTTGGAAAATTGACCATCCTTTTTTTAGATTCATTATTGCAATAGCGAAATATCTGCTACTTGTAAGAACAAGCCTTGTAACGTGTTTAAAATCGCTAAGCGGTTTTGGCGTAATGCTGGATCTTCAGCATTTACCATCACGTTATCAAAGAAGTTGTCTACCGGTGCGCGTAAGTTCGCTAATTTATCTAATACTGCTGTGTAATCACCTTTTGCAATAAGTGGTTGTACTTCAGTACGTAATGCAAGTACCGCTTCAGCAAGGGCTTTTTCTGCAGGCTCTACGCAAGCGGTCAAATTGATCTCGCCAATTGCAGCATCCGCTTTCGCTAAGATATTGCTTACACGTTTGTTTGCTGCCGCTAACGCTTCTGCTGAATCTAAAGTACGGAAGTGTGAAACCGCACGCACGCGCGCATCAAAATCAGCAGGGCGAGTTGGACGACGTGCCAATACCGCTTGAATCACATCCACCGCAATGCCTTCATCTTGATACCACGCACGGAAACGACCCAGCATGAAGTCCACCACATCGGCAACCACGTTTTGATTCGTGAGTTTATCGCCGAAAAGTGCGGCTGATTTTTTCACTAAATCTTCTAAATCAAGTGGTAAGTTTTTCTCAACGATAATACGTAATGCACCTAATGCCGCACGACGCAATGCAAATGGGTCTGCGCTACCTTTTGGTGCTTGGCCAATACCGAAGATACCGGTTAGTGTGTCAAATTTATCTGCTAAAGCGACCGCACTTGCAACGAGTGATTTTGGTAATTCATCCCCCGCAAAGCGTGGCATATATTGTTCGTTTAATGCGACTGCGACTTCTTCGTCTTCACCATCGTGACGAGCATAGTGCATGCCCATTACGCCTTGCGTATCGGTGAATTCAAATACCATGTTGGTCATCAAGTCACATTTTGACAGTAAGCCTGCACGTTTTGCTTTCGCTTCGTCTGCATCAATTTGTTTTGCAATTTCGCCTGCAAGTTGTTCGATACGATCAGTTTTGTCTTTTAATGTACCGAGTTGTTGTTGGAACAACACAGTTTCTAAACGTGGTAAACGATCAACCAGTTTTTGTTTTAAGTCAGTTTTGAAGAAGAATTCCGCATCGGTTAAACGTGGGCGAACCACTTTTTCGTTCCCTTCGATAATTGCTGTTGGATCTTCAGGGTTGATGTTCGATACAAAAATAAAGTGCGGTAATAATTTGCCGTCTTTGTCATAAATCGGGAAATATTTTTGGTCACCTTTCATGGTGTAAACCAAAGCTTCCGCAGGCACCGCTAAGAAACGCTCTTCAAATTTAGCCGCTAAGACGTTTGGATATTCCACCAATGAAGTCACTTCTTCAAGCAAGCTTTCTTCAATATCAGCCACGCCGCCAAGTGCGGTCGCTTTTGCTTGAGATTTTGCCAAAATTTCTGCTTTACGTTCGTTGAAGTCCGCCACCACAGAACCTTTTTCACGCAATAATTGCGGGTATTGGTCAGCGTGTTGAATGTCAAATTCTTTCTCGCCTAAGAAACGGTGACCGCGAATAGTGCGTGCACTTGCCACACCTAAAATTTCGCCTTCGATTAACTCATCACCTAACAACATAGTTACCGTGTGAACCGGACGGATAAACTGCACGGTTTTGTCTGCCCAACGCATTGGTTTTGGGATTGGCAGTTTTGCCAAGGCATTCGCAACAATGTCGTTCAGCAAGTTTTTGGTCGGCTGACCTTCAATTTTCGCACGGTGAACGAGCCATTCGCCTTTATCGGTGGCAATGCGCGCTGCTTGCTCAACGGTAATCCCACAACCGCGCGCCCAGCCTTCTGCCGCTTTGGTCGGTTTACCTTCTGCATCAAAAGCGGCTGACACTGCCGGCCCGCGTTTTTCGATTTCTTTGCTTGGTTGTTGTGTGGCTAAGTTCAACACTTTCACCGCCAAACGACGTGGCGCCGCAAACCATTCGATTTTATCGAAGATTAAGCCCGCTTGGTTTAATTCCGCTTCAATGTTATCCGCAAAAGAGGTCGCTAATGTTTTGAGAGCTTTTGGTGGCAGCTCTTCTGTGCCGATTTCTACTAGGAAGTTTTGGGTTGTCATTTTGTTTTCTCTGGTAAGGTGCAACTTGCGCACCATTTTATTTAAATTTAATCTTTTTCAATCAGTGCTTCACATTTCACAGGGAAATTAAGTGAATTTGCGATAAAACATGCCTGATGCGCATTTTCATGTAATGCCAATGCCTTAACTGCATCCGACTCGCTTGAAATTATCACACGAGGTTTTAATGTTGCCGAAATAAAGTGTCCTGCATGCTCAGAACTGCCTTCATCCATAATCGCTATTGCTTCATCACGGTATTCTTGCACAATAATGTTATTAACTGCACAAAAATGTAAATACCATAATTTATGACAGGCAGAAATGGAGGCTAATAACATATCTTCTGGGTTCCAACGTGTTTTATCACCACGAAAAGCAGGATCAGCAGAACCTAAAATATTAGGTTTATTCAATGCCGAAGCAATAAAATCCCGTTCGTATGCGATATAAGATGAAGTACCAGCTCCTAAATTTCCAACCCACTCTACCGTAGTTTGATAAGTATGTTGCTTCATTATATTTTCCGTTATCTCTTATAGAGTGTGTAAATTAAGAAATTCATGTCCTATTTGATTATTTTCTTCGTTATCACTTCTGCCAAATCTCCCCTACCCCTCTTTGCTAAAGAGGGGGATTGGATCTTTGGAGAGTTAAATATTTATGTTCTACTTTAAAGCTTTTTGAAAGCAGATAATTTAATCTTTATTGAAATTAAAATGTAAATGAGCCAGTTACTATCAATTTACTCAAGAATTCCTCCTCTTTAGCAAAGAGGGGTAGGGGAGATTTGACAGAGCTACTTAACGCTCATACTCAATCAGCCCTTACATTCTCTAAAAACAAATAAATCTGCTCTACTACCGCTTCAATTTCACGCATTATCTCATCATTGCTAAATCGCATCACCGTAAAACCAAGTGAATTTAATTCTGCATCTCGCAATGCGTCTTTTTCCTGATAATCAGGCTCATAATGCTGACTACCGTCTAATTCGATAATCAGCTTTGCTTTCGCACAATAAAAATCAACGATATAACTTAAAAGTGGCTTTTGTCGATTAAATCGAAATCCTAATAATTGATCTCGATTGATACGTTGCCATAATTTTCTTTCCGCATCCGTTTGATCTACTCGCAATTTCTGCGAATTCTCTTTTAAGTATTTTTCATAGGGTTGCATGAAAGCTACTTCTTACCGTTTTCAATACTCTCCCTCAACACCTGTTGAAAACGCTCGTAGTCACAAAAGCCCTTTTCATCTTTTTTACAGCCTTTGAGGGTTAATGCTGTTTGGTTTGGTGGTGTCGCTAAACTTAATGGCGTGATGTTAATCAGCTGTTCAGTGGTTTGATAAACATAATCCAACTTAAATTTGAGCTTACCACTTGGTTTGTGTTTCCACACTTCAAATAGCAACTTGCCACCGATTGGGATATTTTCCAATGAATCATTCAATTCGTAAGGCTCAACACCCAGTGCTGCAAGCAAAGCGACGATATTCGAATCGTGTCCAACCAATAAGTTAATTTTGTTTTCACTATTTAACTGTTGCTGAATAAATGCTAACAACGGATATGAGGCATTTTGTGCTAACGCTTCGTTATTTTTAAATAACGTGCGGTAATATTCGTTTTTAATTTCGTTAATTGCACGCCATTTTTCTTGGCTATCCACGCGGCCGTTTGCGATTTCTGAATCAGGCTTACCCACATAATGCGCGAGCAACAATGCACTGACAATTTTCTTTCCTGTGCTGATAGAGCCAGTAATTTTGACTGACTTGCCGTCTTTAATACTGTATTCACCGACTTTTCCACCTAAATCACACTCACTTTTTTGCAGGCAGTTTGGTGAATTTTTATAATCGATGATTTCACTTAACAGTGCATAATTTGGTGCTAATTTTTTCTGTAAAGCGGTTAAATCCACATTATTTTTTGCTGATTCGATCAAAGCTTTACTTGGGTTGTGGACTTTTGTCGTAAAAATTGGATCTTTTTCTGAACCAATTTCACCACGATGTTGTAATTGCACATTACATCCAGCAAAAGCACCTGCCACAATCGCTTGCCCCGTTGCAACTGTGCGTTGTACTGCATTCGCATAAGCGAAAATACCTTCACCTGATTCACAACGTTCTGTCGTTAATAATCCTTTATCTGCAAGCCATTGCCCTAAATATTGACCGAAATAGGTTTCTAATACCGTCCCTTTTGCCGTGAGATAACCTGATGGCACATCCCATTTTGCCCACGCATACGGGGAATATTTTGCCATCTCTTGTGGATCTTTTTCCACTGGCGAGCGTAATCCATGACGGCTGAAAATTAAGACTTTCTCAAGCTCGTAATCTTCATTCTGTGTACTTTTGTGATTCTCTGTCGCAAATACACTACTTGCAAGCGTCAAACCAAGTAAAAGTGCGGAGAGTTTTAGCGCTGTTTTTTTCATATTCGAGACTTAACCTAACTTTCTATTATGCCTTTAAGACCTAATCATTTAATGCTGAAATTGAGCTATAAAAATTCAAGGTATATTTGGCGCCATAAACTAACACCATAAATACCGCCACAATATTGACTACCGCAAAAAAGATTAGCTGTTTACTGTTGCTCTCCACCCAGAGCATTTTAAATAATGCGAGCGTACCAATATTTTCATCAAGTTCGCTCTCTCCGCTTAGTGTTCTTAAGGTTTTCAGCATCTTGCGTACAAAAGCGACGGTATTTATTGCCATGACGCTGAGTGCAATAAATCCTGAAGCCAAACTTAAAAACAGCACGAGCACATTACTCCACGCCCAATGTGTCCAATTCAGCTCAGAATACATAAATAACGCGAGTGATAAAAACAACACAGCGGGTGTTAAATTTCGCAAAAACATTAAATAGTCATCACCAATTCTAAATAAAAATTGCAAAAAACTGACTTTCTTCATTACTTTAAAAAATCTCTTTTAATTTGGATTCATCTAAAATAACACGGTCATCATCTAACAATAATGCCGGAAAGCCCGCATAGCCTTGTGCTTTTGCATCATCAAATGCGGCGTGACGATCACGCAAGCGCAACCATTGTTTCAAATTCGGAATGGAAGATAATACTTCCACTGCCTCATAATCCACACCCAAGCGTTTTAATTCCGCCACAAATGGCGCAGTATCAGGGCAATCTGCCGCATAATAAAGAATCGGTTTCATTATTCATCCTCTTTTTCTGCTGCCGCCGTTGGATTTAATTTCGGCTCAGCAATTTTGGTTAAACGGTTACGATCGCGATGTTCAAACGGTGCATCATAATTTGGAATAATCAAGGTTGTGGTTTGATCGTATGACCAAGTGCCATCATCATGGAACTTCACCGTCATTTCAAAATTTTCCGTAGTAAATGAACGCTCTAAGAACGGATTAGAAATGATGCCGTTTGTTAATGAACCGCGTACCGCTTTTACAGTGAACTCTTTCGCATCAGCTGGTGCATTACCGACAGCAATAAACGTTTGGCCGCGTGGAATGCTACCTGTTAATAAAATATTGCCTGTTTCAGGTTCCCATAACCAATAACCCACTTGGTCGTGAAACGTTTCTACTTCGCCCGGTTGTACAATATGGGCGTGATAACGTAATCCATAATAGAGTTGCGGACCATTGGTTTGCGCATCAGTTGGGTGTGCTTCATAACGTTCGATATAAGGATCTTTTTCTGGCCCTTCTGCTTTCGGGTTGATATCCACACCACGCTTCCCTTCCCAAACACCCGCTAATCTAGCCAATGGGCCTAAATTGGCGAGCGTATTAGGATCAGTTTCTGCTTCCGTGTAGATATCGTCTGGGTATTGAAAATCTTTCATCATTTTCTCCTTATATCGTTGTGTTAATGCTTAAAGTGCGGTTGTTTTTTTGCCTATTTTTTACAGCCTGGGAAACCTAAGGCTTCACGACTCGCATAATACGCTTCAGCCACACCTTTGGTTAATGCACGAATGCGTAAAATATAACGTTGACGCTCTGTGACCGAAATCGCTTTACGTGCATCTAACAAGTTAAAGCTATGTGCTGCTTTTAAGATACGCTCGTAAGCCGGCAATGGTAACGGACGTTCTAATTCCAATAAGCTTTTCGCTTCTTTTTCGTATTGATCAAAGCAGTAGAATAAGAAATCGGTATCCGCGTATTCAAAGTTGTAAGTCGATTGCTCGACTTCGTTTTGATGGAACACATCCCCGTAAGTGGTTTTACCAAGCGGACCATCAGACCAAACTAAGTCATACACAGAATCCACACCTTGAATGTACATGGCTAAACGCTCTAAACCGTAGGTGACTTCACCTGTTACCGGTTTACATTCTAAACCACCCACTTGTTGGAAATAGGTAAATTGGGTCACTTCCATACCGTTTAACCACACTTCCCAACCTAAACCCCAAGCACCTAAAGTTGGGTTTTCCCAGTTATCTTCCACGAAACGGATGTCGTTTTGTGTTGGATCAAAACCGAGCATTTCAAGTGAACCTAAATAGAGTTCTTGAATGTTATCTGGAGACGGTTTAATCACCACTTGGAATTGATAGTAATGTTGTAAACGGTTTGGATTTTCGCCATAACGACCATCGGTCGGACGACGTGAAGGTTGCACATAAGCAAATGCCATCGGCTCTGGGCCTAATGCGCGTAATGCAGTCATGGGATGAGAGGTACCTGCGCCCACTTCCATATCAAAAGGTTGAACAACGGTACAGCCTTGATTTGCCCAATATTCTTGCAAGGCTAAAATCATGCCTTGGAATGTTTTTACGTTGAATTTTGTACTCATAATTTTTTTAATAACAATGTGATGAAAAATACAGGCATTATACTTGAAACTATAAGGCGGATAAAGGCGAAAAAGTGCGGTCAGAAAAATCCTTAAATTTTTTATTTCTCTTAAATTTCATTCATTTTGATGATGAGTTATTTTCATCGCCAGAAGTTTGCGTGCCAAGCGTCTAATGTGTAAACTGCTGGCGCTTTTATACAGACTTTTATCCTAGGGATTTTAAAATGAAAAAAAATGTGATTACTTCAGCGATTTTATTAGCGATTCCAGCATTAGCGAGCGCTGAAGACGTGGCAAAATTAGATGTGATTAACGTCTATTCTGCCTCAGCTACCCCAACAAGCCTTCATCAAACGGCTTCTTCCGTTACTGTTTTAACCGAAAAAGATTTTGCACAACGTGGGGCGACTTATGTTAGTGATGTGTTGAAAACGGTACCAAGTTTAGCCGTGAGCGCATCGGGCGGTCGTGGCACATTAACTAATGTATTCTTACGTGGTGCAGATGCAAACCACACAGCAGTGATTATTGATGGTGTGAAAGTGAACCCTGTTTCTGGCTATGGCTTTGATTTCGGTGGCTTAGCATTAAGCAATATCGACCGCATTGAAGTATTACGCGGTGAACAATCTGCCCTTTGGGGAAGTGATGCGATGGGTGGTGTGATTTATATCACCACGAAAAAAGGTTTAGAAAAAGGCAAAACCTTCAATGTCGATTACGATTTTGGCACAGGCTCGAATCGTACGGTAGATGGTTCATTAACCCTTTCAGGCTCAAACAACCATTTCTATTATGCTTTACATGGTGACAGTCACCACACCAAAGGCATTTCAGCACTCAGCAAAAACCGCTTTAACTACACTGCGCAAGATGGCACAGCGGTAAGTACCGGTGGCTCAAGCGAACGCGATAAATTCCATCGTGATAACGCTTCTCTTCGTTTCGGCTATGACGATAACCAAAAAGGTTTCGATTTCTTAACCTCTCACAGCAGCCAAACTGCTCACTTTGATAACAGCGCAACGGATGAAAAAGGCCACTACACTCGCACACGTGACACCTTATTCAAATTAAGTGGTTTCTTAGGTAACGATGATGAATTGCTTAAACACAAAGTTGGGGTAAGCCATCTCAAAACTGACAGCGATACCGTTGGCTACACATCGGCTTACGATGCGAAAAAACTCAACGCAAACTATCAATTAGATGTCAATTTCGATCGTGAAGGCAGTCTCACACAAGGTTTAAGCTTCTTAACTGACTATCAAAAAACAGATTTCAACTCGTCTTATTTCAACAATGCAGGCAATAAGAAACTTGTTGAGAAAAGCTTAGCAGCAGAATATCGCTTATTGCACGATGCAGATCAGAGCTTAAATATTAGTGGTCGTTATACTGACAGCTCTGAATACGAAAATTCATGGACAGGCCGCATTGCAGGCGCTTACCGCTTACACAATAACGTGAAAGCACACGCAAGTTTCGGTTCAGCGATTCAAAACCCGACAATCACTGAATATTACGGTTACAACGCGCGCTATATCGGCAACCCAAATTTACAACCTGAGAAAAGTTTAGGTGGCGATGTTGGCTTCTTATTTGATACTAATGACAATCGCCACAGCTTTGATGTGACTTATTTTGCTCGCAACGTGAAAAACGCGATTAGCAGTGAAGTAATCAACTTTACCACTTATGCAAGCCGTGCCGTAAACCTTGAAGGTAAGAGCAAAGTGAAAGGTGTTGAAGTGGCTTACAACGGTAAAATCACCGATGCATTAACTGCTTATGCGAACTACACCTACACGCAAACCCGAGATAGTAAAGGCGCTGAATTAGCACGTCGTCCAAAACATTTAGCGAACGCGGGCTTAGCATACCAAATCACTGAAAAATTGGGTGCGGATGTAAATGTATCTTACACAGGCAAACGCATGGATACCTACTATTCACCGACTTACAGCACGCATAAAGTGAAATTGCCATCTTACACCTTGGCAAACTTAGGCGTGAACTACAAAGTAGCGGATAGCTTGACGATTTATGCGAACCTTAACAACGTATTCAATAAAAAATATGAAAACGTACTGGGCTATGGCCAAGAAGGACGTAATGTTTACGTTGGGTTGAAAGGATCGTTCTAATTATTACTCACTAACAAGGGCGTGCTTAGCACGCCTTTTTACATTCTTGATGGCGTAGCGTATCATTATCTATATGCAAAAAACTCGCTTAATTTTAACCGCACTTTTCCTTCCGTTTACCGCTCAGGCTTCGGAACAATTTGTCTCGCTCACACTTTGCAGTGACAGGCTGCTTATTGAACTGGCAGAGCCTTCGCAAATTGCTGCACAGTCGCCTTATTCAAAAAATCCGTTGATGATGTTGGATAAAATCAATACCGACAAACCTGTTCTGGAACCGCAATTAACGGAATTATTGCCCTATTTGGATAAAACTATTCTGATTAATGAAACCTTTTATCCACAATTAGTCACAGAGCTGAAAAAACTCGGTGTGAAGATTATTCCCATTAACGACAGCCCACAAACGCCAGATGAATTGTTTGCACTGATTTTAGACTTAGGTAAAAAACTAGGAAATGAGCAAAAGGCGGCTGATTTAGTAAAAAAACTCAAATCGCAAAACTTTCACTTAAATCGACCGCTTACTGACACACTGATTTTGTCAGAAACTGGTGTGGTAGAAAGTTATTATCCGCAATATCCCGTGCTGTTAAGTTTACTCGGATTAACACCGTTAAAAACACCACTTACCGCACAAAATTTCTCGTTAGAAAAAGTGATTTTAAGCCAACCAAATGTACTGATTTCTCTGACTGACAAACAAGGTTACAATGCACAAGCCGAATTACTGCACCACCCTATGTTGCAAGATTTTTTCAAAAACCAACCGCTTGTCAGCATCCCGATGAAATATACCTATTGCTTCGATCATGGCGTATGGCAAGGGGCGGAGAAGATTTATCAACAGTTAAAATAACCTATGACCAAAACACTAAAATTAAATACCGCACTTTTCTTCTCGTTGCTGTTGATTAGCGGCTTTGCGATTTATCATCAGCTAGGCGATTTCGCACATTTAAAAAATGCGGATGGCGTGCTCACGGATATGCGCTCGATGGTACTGTGGGATATTCGTTTTCCACGCATTGGTTTAGCTTTATTGACGGGCGCTAGCCTAGCAATAGCGGGCAATGCGATGCAAGGTATTTTCCAAAATCCATTAGCGAGTCCGGGCTTACTCGGCAGTAGCTCTGGTGCAACGGCTACCAGTGTATTTATTCTTTATTATTTTGCCGTGCCATTTTCATTGCTCTTAGCCGGTGGTGTGATTGGCGCGCTTTTAAGTTTTTTAATCGTGTATTTGATCGCCAAAAACTACGGCACCACCATGATGATTCTAAGTGGTCTAGCTATGAATATGCTACTTGGCTCAGCGATTGCATTACTGCTTTCCAACGCGGAAAGCCCATGGGCATTAGCTGAACTTTATCGTTGGCTACAAGGCTCATTGATGTGGGCGAAATTAGATACCCTGCTTATTTCACTCCCTATTGTTCTGGCGGGAATTTACTGTTTATACCACACTCGCCGATACTTAGATTTACTCACCTTTGGTGAAGAAACAGCGAGCACCATGGGTGTGGATCCAAAACGTAGCTTTTTCATCAGCACCTTTGGTGTGGCTTTATTAGTCGGGGCGACCATTCCTCAAACCGGTACCATTGGTTTTATCGGTTTAATCGCACCACACTTCGCCCGTATTTTATTAAAAGCTCGCCCGTCACAGCTTTACCTCACCAGTGCATTAATTGGGGCTTTACTGCTCTTATTGGCTGATTTGGCGATTTTATATATCCCACTGTTTTCACATATTTACATCGGCACATTGACCGCACTTATCGGTGCCCCTTGCTTGATTTGGATGTTATTAACGCAACAGAGAAAAATCTATGATTAGAATTGAAAAACTCACCCAATCCTATTGCTTAAATGACATCAACTGTACGCTTCCATCAGGTAAGTTGATTGGTATTATGGGCGCCAATGGTGCGGGGAAATCTACCTTATTAAAAACCATTGCGGGCATCTTGCCCCTCAAACAAGGAGAAATCTGGTTTGATGCTCAGCCATTAAGTAAGATGAACGCGACTGAAAAAAGCCAACACATTGCTTACCTCGCACAGAATACACAAATTCATTGGGATTTATCCGTTTATGATGTGATTGCATTAGGCTTAGCAGATCCACTACCAAAAGAAAAAGAGCGGTCAAAAATTCAAGCGTTTTCAGAAAAATTTGCGGTAACTCATTTACTCGATAAGCCATTTCAACAACTTTCTGGAGGCGAAAAAGCACGAGTACAACTTGCTCGTTGCAGTATTAAAGAATCCCCCGTTTTATTGGTCGATGAGCCGATTGCGCCACTCGACCCTTATTATCAAATTGATATGATGGAACAGCTTAAATCACTCACACCACAACACACATGCATCGTCGCAATTCATCACCTTTCATTGGCTTATCAATTTTGTGATGAAATTATTCTATTAGAACAAGGCAAATTGTTAGCAGTCGGTGAAACGCAAGCCGTATTAAATGCGGAAAATTTGGCGAAAGCCTTTCATATTCGTGCTGAGATTGATCCTCTGGAAAAGACTATCTCAAAAATTGAAAAGCAATAAAAATAAAAGCACTTAGCGATTCACTAAGTGCTTTTTTATAGAAATGAATTACGGTTGGATTTCTGAATCTACGAAGAAATAAGCAATTTCTCGTTTTGCGCTTTCAATGCTATCAGAACCATGAACAGAGTTTTCACGCTGGCTTAACGCGAAGTCTTTACGGATAGTACCTTCTGCCGCCTCAGCTGGATTCGTTGAACCAATCAAAGTGCGGTAATCTTTTACGGCATTTTCTTTTTCCAATACAGAAACCACTATCGGGCCAGAGAGCATATACTCCACCAACGGGTCAAAAAATGGTTTACCTTGATGTTCTGCATAGAAACCTTCCGCTTGTTCTTTGGTTAATTGCACCATTTTAAGGGCAACGACACGGAATCCCTGTGATTCAAAACGTCCTAAAATAGCACCAATTAAATGACGCTTTACTGCATCGGGTTTGATAATCGAAAAAGTACGTTCTACCATAAAATCCTACTTAACTTGCTTTCGTTACTAATAAATTTGCTAAAGTTTTCACACCAATTCCGGTTGCACCAACCGCCCATAAATCACTACCAGATTTACGATAAGTGGCCGAACAATCAATATGCAACCAACGTTGTTGATAGTTTTTCACAAAATACGATAAAAATGCCGTTGCAGTACTTGCGCCAGCGACAACCGGCGCTGTACCTGTATTTGCAATATCAGCAAAAGAAGACGTGATTTGACTACGATGGAACGCTTCAAAAGGCAAACGCCAGAATGGTTCATTTTCTTCTTTGGCAGCTTGAAATAAGCTATTTACTAACGCATTATCCATAGAAAGTATACTGTGGTAATCATTACCGACTGCTACTTTCGCCGCACCAGTTAAGGTTGCACAATCGACAATAAATTGTGGATTTTGGCTATCGGCCTCAATTAAACCGTCTGCTAATACTAAACGTCCTTCCGCATCAGTATTTAAAATTTCAGCGGTTACACCATTTTTATACGTGATGATATCACCCAATTTGAATGCATTACCGCTCACCAAGTTTTCCGCACAGCATAGATAGAGTTTTACACGTTGATTTAAACCGTGTGCAATAGCAAATCCTAGCGCGCCTGTTAATAACGCAGCGCCGCCCATATCAGTACGCATAGTGCTCATGCCATCACTTGGTTTGATGCTGTAACCACCACTGTCAAAAGTAATACCTTTACCCACTAGACAGGCTAATACGGGCGCATTTGGATCATTAGTTGGGTTAAAATCTAATTGCAACATAGCTGGTGGATTAACAGAACCTCGACCCACAGTAAAGATCCCGTGGTAACCTTGCTCTTTTAACGCTTCGCCAGAAATGATTTGAAAACTGACCGCACTTTTATCGGCATAACTTTCAGCTTGTTTAGAAATAAACTCAGCCGCGCGTTCAGCTAATTTAATCGGCGTAAGGGTTTGTGCCGGCTCATTAATAATGCCGCGAACAAAATCACCACATTCAATACGAGCTAATAATTCATCTTGTGGCTCATCATCTAAATGAGGAAACTCAATCGAATAATCTTGCTTCGCCGAGTAAAAACCTTGATAAAATGCCCAGCAATTTTCTAATTCCCATGCATCCCCCACAAGTTCAACGTCTTTAATGCCTTGCCCACGTAACTTACGTGCGGCTTTTTGGACTAAAACAAGGTTCGATTTTTCATCATCTTTAAGATGAATAACGGCTTGATCTTGATTAAAACTTAAAATGGCATTTTTGCCCCAACTCTCCGAAGAGGGAGTAGTTGATAATGTAATTTGCATGAGGTTCTTCTCCTTTATTTATCTATTATTCTCTAGGTACCATTTTACCGTCTGACGAAGTCCTTGTTCAAAGGTTATTTGCGGTTGCCAACCTAATTCTGCATGAATTTTAGAACAATCCAATGAATATCGTACATCGTGACCTGGTCGGTCTTTTACAAAAGTCATTAAATCTTCGTAATACCTAATGTGATTAGGCTTATTTGGCACCAGTTCTTCGAGTAACTCACAAATCATTTTAACTACTTCAAGGTTCGTTTTTTCACAATTTCCACCGATATTATAGTTTTCCCCGACTCGACCTTTGGTTAAAACTAAATATAAGGCTTGAACATGATCTTCCACAAATAACCAATCACGAATCTGCTGCCCATCACCATAAATTGGCAAATTCTTTCCCATCACAGCATTTGAAATCATTAAAGGAATGAGCTTTTCAGCATGCTGATAAGCCCCATAGTTATTGGAACTGTTTGTGATAATCACCGGCAAACCATAAGTGCGATGCCAAGCATGCACCAAATGATCACTCGCTGCTTTTGAGGCTGAATAAGGGCTACTCGGATGATAAGGGGAATGTTCAGTAAAGGCCGGTTCAGAAAAGGATAAATCCCCATACACTTCATCTGTAGAAATATGATGGAATCGAAAGGTCGTTTTTTTAGCTTTGTCTAAGGTATGCCAATAATTCTTAACAACCTCTAACAATGTATAAGTACCAACAATATTGGTTTGAATAAAATCAGCCGCTCCGGTAATAGAACGGTCAACATGACTTTCTGCCGCCAAATGCATCACCGCATCTGGCTGATATTTTTCAAAAATGTTTCCTATAGCCTTAAGATCACAGATATCAACTTTCTCAAAAGTATAACGAGGACTATTTTCTACCTCTTTCAAAGCGAATTGATTTGCCGCATATGTCAGCTTATCAATATTGATAACGGAATCTTGAGTGTTATTAATAATATATCGAATAAGGGCGGAACCGATAAAGCCTGAACCGCCGGTGATGAGGATATTCATATCTTATGGAAAAACAACCCTCAAATAAGGAATTCTTTTTATAACTAATACTACACTTAGACATAAAAAGTAGGTCAAGAAAGCCCCAGCAAAGCGCCAATAAACATTATCAGCTGTAATTTGTAGAAAATACAATTCATAAGACATTGCTAGCTTATGAATTAAATAAATCCCCAAACTGCATGATGATAAAACAGCAAGAAAGTTTGCGATTTTAACAGATTTAACATGTTTTCCTATTTCTTTAACTAGAACAAATACTGCTAAGGCTAGTAATACAGAATGAAATTGTATATAACCAAACAGAAACTTATCAATCTTCCCTTGCTCTAAAGAATAATAATAGGTCCCAACATATCTAATAAATGCAGATATCAGGCCAAGTAAATAAATTACAATCCTTTGCTTTCTCGATAACTCGATTGTAGAAAAAAGGTAACCTAAAATTAGAAATAATACATATCCAGCCACCGGAAATGATAATGAATTATTATATTTAATACCTAAAGATAGAAAGAGTAGTGGCAAACAAGAATGAGTAACAAATAGAAAAATAGCCATATACCACAAAATATCCCTATTATCCTTTAGCAGAGATAATACAGGTATAAAACAATACAATGATATTAGTGGGATAAAGAACCAATATATGTCACCATGATATATCCTTGTTGTAATAATAGCACTTAAAACTTCATTGATATTCTTATATTCGAACTTACCTACCAACCATGAGTGGAATAGTAAAATAATACTCCATATAATGAAGGGAACTATTGCTCTAAAAACTCTCTTTTTAAAGAAATCCTGAGTTGAATATTTATTCCGATATCCAAATAATGTAGCACCTGTTAGCATAAAAAAAATAGGCACAGCCCAATAGAATAACACCTCGAACATTAATGATTGTTTCCATGCTAATGTATTTACATTAAAATTATGAACAATCCCATTATGATGTAACGATAACACTGCAAAGCAGGCTAAGATATTCAAAATATCAAAATATGTTATTCTTGATTTGGTTACTACTCCCATTAAGAAGCTCCATCACGTTTTATAACAGTATGAATTGTTTTAAGTAGAATGATAACATCATTCCATAATGACCAATTTTTCATATACCAAACATCCATCTCAACACGCTCATCAAAATGCACATCACTACGCCCACTAACCTGCCATAACCCAGTAATGCCAGGTTTCACAGCTAATACTAACGGTGCTTTTTTACCTATATCATTTTTCTCTATAACCATATATGGACGAGGTCCGATAAGACTCATTTCTCCTCGCAATACATTAAATAGCTGAGGTAGCTCATCAAGAGAGGTTCTTCGTAAAAAACGACCCACTCTTGTAATTCGCGGATCATTCATATACTTATGATAAAGATCATAATATGCTTTTTCCTCAGGGTGCTTTTCCAACCATGCCGGCATAAAAGATTGATCTGAATACATTGACCTAAATTTATAGCAAAAGAATTCTTTACCATTCAGTCCTAAACGTCTTTGCTTAAATAAAATATCACCTTTAGGGTCTTCAAGTTTCAACCAAAAAGCAATAATTAGAAGCACTGGCCCCCATAAAAAAAATGAGAATATCACCAACAGATAGTCAAGCATTAACTTGATAAACTTATTTACCTTGCTTAATAGTTTATTTTCCAAAATAAATACATTTGTACGCGAGCTAAACACATTATAAATATGCGATTGTGAAAAGTCATATCCATTAAGCACTGGTGTAAAGATAATCTCTCTGCTATTTTTTATATTTTCTTCAATAATTCTATCAAGTTTCTCTTTCGTCAAGTTCATACTATCGATGAAAAGTGTCGAGTGTTTAGAATCGGATGACTTCACATAACCTAAATAATAATTATCAAACAATACAGACTCAAAATCATGATTATTTGAGATCACTTTTGCTGTTTTCTTCCAAAAGCCTAATAGAAATAAAACCTTCTTAGCAAATAACTTCAGTAATGGTATTGTAATCACACTTAACGAGAAGATTAGAATCAACGTACTTCTAGAGTAATATTCTGCATTCTGTCCTAAAACTAACCCTGCTAACACAATAACAAAAGATAGGAAGCTAGAACGCACAACTACTCTAGCCTCATGCCAAAAGTCAAAACGTTTTGTATAAACGCCAAAATAAAATAAAATAAAAATAAGGGTAATATAAACACTTCCAAATGAGAGATAACTATATCCAATAACGGGCAAATCAAAGAAGAGATTTAATATCTGTCTGAGTGACACAGCTAGTGCTATTGCTAAAAATATAGCTACCACATCAAATAGCATTAAAGTGATTGTTGATATAAACTTATTCAAAGCTAACCCTCTATACTTATTCTATTTGAAATGACTATTTATACATTCTAAGGCTTCGGCAATAATATTATGCATATCAAAATATTTATACTGAGCTAACCGACCACCAAATATTACATTAGTCTGATTATCAGCTAATTTCTTATATTTAGTATAAAGTTCATTATTTCTTTGATCATTTATTGGATAATACGGTTCATCACCTTCTTCATATTCTTTTGAATATTCACGAGTGATTACGGTTTTAGCTTGCGTACCGTATTCAAAGTGTTTATGTTCGATGATACGAGTATAAGGCACTTTAGTTTCCGTATAATTGACTACTGCATTTCCCTGATAATTCGAAACATCTAATACGTCATTATCAAAACGTAAACTACGGTACTCTAACTTACCGAATTGATAACCAAAATATTCATCAATCATTCCTGTAAACACAATCTTCTCTGCTAAACGCTCGTAATATTCGCGCTCAGCAAAGAAATCGATATTCAATTTTACTTCAATACCTTTTAACATTCTTTCAAAAATACTTGTATAACCACCAATTGGAATACCTTGATAAGTATCATAGAAATAGTTGTTATCATAGGTATAACGAACAGGTAAACGTTTAATGATAAATGCTGGAAGTTCTGTGCATTCCCGTCCCCATTGCTTTTCAGTATAACCTTTAATTAATTTTTCATAGATATCGCGGCCAACTAATGAGATAGCTTGCTCTTCTAGATTTTTAGGCTCTGTAATATTCTCTTTTGATATCTGCTCTTTAATTTTAGCTTCAGCCTCTTGTGGTGTGATAACACCCCACATTTTATTAAATGTAAGCATATTGAAAGGTAAACTATACAATTCATCTTTGTAACGAGCTACAGGAGAGTTAGTAAAACGGTTAAATTCAGCAAATTGCTGAATATAGTCCCAAACAACTTTATTGCTTGTATGAAATATATGAGCACCATATTTATGCACATTGATGCCTTCGATATTTTGGGTATAGCAGTTTCCACCAATATGATCACGTTTTTCAATTACTAAGCATTTTTTACCACGTTTAGTCGCCTCATGAGCAAAAATTGATCCGAAAAGGCCTGCTCCAACAATAAGATAGTCATATTTTTTCATTTTGTTATCCTTCAATTTTATAAATAACTTTGAATCGTCTTTTTAAGACCTTCTGCTAATGATGTCTCAGGCTTCCAGCCTAAAGATTCTAAACGTTTTGTTGATAATTCTGTACGAGAAGTAAAGAAATAGCCTTTAGAGTTAGCGTTACTATTTTGAGCATATCCTACAGAAGGAACTAACGCTGGGAATATCTCTTGAATAAGAGTTACAACCTCTCGAATAGATTTAGCTTCTGTTTCATTAGCAATGTTAAATACGGCTTTATTTTCATTAACTAACATTGCTTTAATTATACCCGTCACAGCATCGCTGATATAACAGAATGCACGAACCGCACTACCATCACTTAATAGCTTAATTCCTTTACCATTTACGGTCATTTCCACTAAGTCATTCATAATGCGTCCATCATTTTTAATATTCATTCCTGGCCCATATATATGGGCTAAGCGAAGAATACTATAAGATAAATTAGCATAACTTTCGACGGCACACTCCAACATATTCTCGCATAACTTTTTAACTTCAGGATAGCAACTTCTAAAGTTTAAAGGGTTGAGCACACCAATATCATCTTCTTCAATCACAGACTTATTTGAAACCATTCCATAGATTTCACGAGTTGAAAAAAATACAATTTTCGTTTTTGTCTGTTTCTTCGCGAATTCGATTGTATTATGCAATCCTAAATAATTAGTATGAATAATATCCAATGGGTTATTTACAATATTTTTCGGATCAGCATTACCGGCTGCAAAAATGATGTAATCATACTGTCCTGTAAGCTGGAATGGTTCTTTAACATCTAAGAAAATACATTTAAAGAAGGATTTATCTACTTCTGAATAATATTTTTTTAAGCTCTCTTCACTTCTAGCCGTTAAAGCAAGCTGAAAACTTGCAACTTTTGTTTGTAAAACATTAATTAAAAATCTCCCCAAATAGCTAGAGATTGCTCCGGTTGCACCAATCAATAAAATGCTTTTCCCGTTTAATTGAGATAGCTCTGGAGTCAATCGTTGAGATAGCTCTCTAAAATCTTCTTCTAATATGCTCATTCACTGCCTCGATATAACTGTTCATCTTCTTCAATAGAAAACATAGCTTTTGCAAGATAAAAATCCTCTTGTGTGGTAATTTTAATATTCTCAGGTCCACAAAGAACAATAGGAAAATCTAAGTCTGGATAATAATGTTTAACAATCATACAGGAATCAATAAACGAAAATTTATTTTCTGCAATGGCTTTATGATGTGCAGATTTTATCAAATCTAAATTGAATGTTTGAGGGGCCTTAGCAATAAATGAGTTTTCACGCTTAATTACATGTTTAATATAATTATTTTCCACATAAGCAAAAGTTTCTTTTGCTGTGGCACAAGTAATCGCTACCTGTTTTTCTTTCGCAAGCTCAATATTTTGAATAATGATTTCATCATTAATAAACGGTCTTACCCCATCGTGGATAACCACAATGCCACTATCCATTTCTTTTAAACCATTGTAAATAGACTCTTGTCCTGAATCGCCACCTGGCACAATACGCATCACTTTTTTTAGATGGTACTGTTTTACTAAATCTTCTAAATGAGATTCCCACCCTTTTAAAATCACTACGACAATCGCATCAATTGCCTCACATTGTTCAAACTTTTCAAGCGTATGAACGATAACTGGTTTACCATATACTTTTAAAAATTGCTTTGGCAATGACTTTGAGTTCATTCGAGAACCAGTCCCGCCTGCAAAAATAAGTGCGTAATTCATATCTATCCTTTTAAAGAAAATTTTTCTTTATCATTAAGAAACTTTCATTAATAAATTTTTCTTTTAACACAAATAAACTAAGTAAATAAACAATACCGAAAATAATCGCTATTATTACTAAATTTACAATTAAATAAGAAGAGATAAACGGGTATAAAAAATAAGATACTAGCCCTGATAAGGCTAATGAGATAATAATTTTTCCATATTCAATACCAATAAAAAGAATACCTAAATAGGCTCTAACCATATAGATCTGAACACATAAGACAGCAAACTCTGCGCAAACCACAGCAATTGCCGCACCAACAGAAGCAAACTTAGGAATTAACCATAAATTTAGCACTATATCAACAAATGCCGCAATTATCACAGAAGTAAAAAGTGCGGTCTCCTTCTTCAATGGAATTAAAATTTGTACACCTAAAATATTCGTAATACCAACGAACACTATGGCTAACATTACAATTTTTAATGGTAAAATCGCATCTGTATATTGTTCACCAGCTAGCACTAAAATAGTTTGCTCTGCAAATAAAATAAAAAACAATACAACGGGTAGAGCTATCACGAATACAAAATTTATCGACTTATTTAATGCAGCATTAAATTCAGACTGCATATTATTTTGAATGTAGTATGACAATCTAGGGAGCAATACGACACCTAAAGAAGTCACGATGCTCAATAAAATTGCTTTAATTCGAGTCGCAGCATTATAAAATCCTACTTCAGTATCGTTTGTCATAAAACCCAGCATTGCCGAATCGGTCGTAGTATAAATGGCTATGGCAAAACTTGTTAAAAAGAAAATAAACATTGGTTTAAGATGTCGCTTAAATTCATACTGACCTATAAACTTAAGTAAGATAATTTTTCTCAAGTTAATAAAATTAACTAACCCAGAACCAACAGTGGCAAATGCAGTAATTGCCGCAAAAACTAAATAATCACTTTTTTCTTTAACCAGTAAAAATGTCGCAGCTAATGCAATTAAACGAAAAATAATCGTACGAACTGTAATGTAGCGATATTGCTCTAAGCCCTTATATAGCCACTCTACTCCAATAATACTGAATAAAATCATACTGGAAGTAATAATAAATAATTTAGGATCTGTACTTAATTTTGGCACGACATCTAAAGCAATGAAAAAAAGCATATAAACAAAGCACATTACAGCAAAATTAATTGCTAAAATCTCATGTGTTACTTTTGATAATAGTAATTTGTCATCTCTAACTTGTGCAGTTGCTCGCACGCCATAACTATTCACACCAAAAGTTGCTAGCATCGAAAAATAGGTAATGACAGAAACAGCAAAAGCAACCTTCCCCGTTCCCTCTGGTAATAAAACTCTAGAAACATAAGGGAAAGTAATTAATGGAAATAGAAAATTCGATACGGTCAATATCAAATTCATTATAAAATTAAATTTTATCGAATTTATTTTCATCTTAACTCTTGAAAAAGTGTCGCTTTTGATTTTTTTGACCACAAATAAGCAAGTGCAAAAAATATTGGATTGTATGTAGGATTGATTAATTGTGGATCGGTTAAAGAATGCAACATCAAAAAAATTAATACTAAGCCAAAAACAACATTATTTTTTTGGATGACCAAATAGGCTAATTTTGTAAAGCCAATAGCTAATAACAGTGAAGGAATTACACCATAGTTGATCAAAAGCTGCTGAAATGCCGAATCAATATAGAAATAGCCTTTTCCTTCTGTTACATCAGCAAAGCCAACGTACTCAATATCAGCACCAAATAAGTGAATACCATATTCATTAAAGCCATGATTACCTAGCCATAATCGACCAGACAATGCTTTATCAATATTTAGCATCCAATCAATTTCAGGATTAAATGTACATTGCAAATAAACAGCAACTAAAAAACAAATGATATAACTAAATAATGTTCCAAACCTAAAAAGGAAACCAATCCCCCACTTACTATGGTAATCAATTTTCCACCATTTATTAATGAACAACAGAAAACACAGTAAATTTATTAAGTAATAAACTGCCCTAGTATCTGTCATATAAAATAAATAATAATTCAAACCAACTATACACAATAATTCAATGATACCAATTTTAGTTCCTCTAATAATGAAGTAACACAGTACAAAATGATAAAAATAATTTGGTAGTAGTGTTGGAAATCCAAACCCCATTAGATGGCGTTCCTTTCCATCCTCTCGAAAAAGGTCTATATTTAAATAAGGATATAAATCAAATAGATCGCCTAGATAAATAACAATCAGAGAAATTAAACTCAACCACAAAAATACAACGAGCAACCTTTTAAATTCAATATATTTACAAAGTATAAAAACCAAACAAAAATTAATTAAAAAACCATTTTGTTTTGTTACTAAAGTTGAGATAGCAAAAGTAGCGATTACAAGAAGATCAATCCATGTTTCTTGGTTGACCTTATAAATAAACAAAATACAAATAATGAATAAAAAAAACAGACTATAATTAAATAGAGCAAAATAAGCATCTGCATCTGGTACTAAAGATACATATCTTGAAGAAAAAATCTGGCGATATAATACCCATAAACCAAAAGGAATCAAAAAAAATGCAGAATACTGTTTTTTTGCCATTAACATAATTGTTACTATTTCTTATTTTTATAGAGAAACTTCACTACTCCGAAAAAGCTAAATCCAACAAATTTAAGTAATTTAACTAATTTTGTTGAAATATGATTATAAAAATCTGGGTTAGTTTGTTTAACTTTATCTAAAAATGCTTGTAATTCTGTTTTTGCTTGTTGTGACTTTTCTTGTAAAAAAGCTGTTTGAGTTCTTAAATGAATCATCTTATTTAGACGTAAATTAATAGCTTCACGTAGAATCGATAACATTTGCTGATTTTTTTGTGAAAAGAACGTTAAGCAATTCAATGTCACTTGCTCCAGCATAAAACGATTCTTAATTAGTGATTCAGGTGCAACGCTCTGACCTTCTCGACCTAAACGGTATTGATATAAAACATCTTTCAAGATAATGGCCGTTTTTAAATAAATTGAAGGATAAATTTTATATTCGTTATCCACGTAGAACATCTTTTCGCTAATTTTAATATTATTTTCTTTTAAAATAGCAGTTCTATAAGTGGTCATATGCATCTGTTGAAGTTCCCCCATATATTTCAATGCATCTTCATATGAAATAACCTCACCATATTTTGTTTCAGGCGATAACTCAACCAATAACTTTTTGCGTTGGTTGTCATCCATAAACACTTGGTTACACGGATTGATAATTAAATCAGCATCGTGATCTTTAAGAAAATCCAATAGATTTTGCAATGCGACTGAATCTACCCAGTCGTCTCCATCTACTACTTTAAAATATTTTCCTGTTGCTTCTCTAATACCGGCATTGATGGTTGAGCCGTGTCCACCATTTTCTTTATCAATAATTCGAACAGAATTAGGGTACTTATTTACATATTGTTGTGCTACAACAACAGTATTGTCTTTTGAACCATCATTAACGACTAAAATTTCTAACAAATCTAAATTATTGATTGTTACCATTGTATCTAATGTTGCTGCAATATAAGCTTCCACATTATAAGAAGGGATGGTAATAGTAAGAATTTTTTGCATAAAATAACCTCAATTTTACTTCAATTTTGTGAAAAAGTTGGCGGCATATTGCTTTATGTATTTCACCAAATGCCCTAACAAAGCAATACTTGCATAGGCTTTCAAATTCACTAAAATAGGTAAAAACTTCAACTTAGAACGCATAAAACGTTTATTTTCCAAAAACCAAGAAATTCGTTTATCCGATTCAATTACATTTTTGATCCAATCTTTTTGTTGGGTAAAACTTAAATTGGCTTGCTGATTGCTGTTTCTTTCAACTGCTGATAAAAAATATCTGAAAAATCTATCCACCAATAAACTTTTAGCAGGATCAGATAATCCACCTTTACGTTCAAGAAGTTCCTTAAACATTAAGACTGAATTAAGATGAATTTCAAAATAATCCGGCACAAATTTAGAGGTTAATGAATTTCCATTTCTTCTTTTTTTATAAAAATAATATGGTTTATTCAGAATATAAAAATCATTAATCAGGCTAAACACTTGGATGTTAAATTCAAAATCCTCTTTTAATGGCATACTCTTGCAAAGAATATTATTATCCTTAATTAAAGAACTTAAATAGAATTTATTAGCCATATTGCCAAATATCATTTGCTTTTCTAAATCAACAAGCCCTTTAACAACATTATCAGAAGAAATCATTCCCTTATTATTAGGACAAGTATTAATGGAATAAAGAAACTTCCCATCTTTCTCATAATCTTCTCTAATCCCAGAAACGATTACTTTAGGATTCAAATCTTCAATAATTGAAATAATATAATTTAACCAATCTCTTTCAAATAAATCATCCGGATCAGGAAAGCCTATATAATCACCTGTTGAATGTGCAATCCCTATATTACGGCTGATTGCAGCACCTTGATTATGAGTATTTTCGATAACTTTAACTCTATTATCTGTAAAACTTCTTAAAATTTCTCTAGTATTATCTGTAGAACAGTCTTCCACAAAAATGATCTCAATATTTTGATAAGGCTGAGTAATCAACAGTTGATAAAGCTCTTGCAAATATTGGGAAACATTATAGCAAGCAAAAATTAAACTTATCTTTATATTACTCATTTTCAATCCAAGCAATCATTTCATGATTAATGCGTTTTTCTACCGCAGGGAGCTTCATATAATCTTTATATAGCCCTTTCAGGTATGAATCCCAGCAGCTAAATGTCGAAAATTTATTGTTTTCAAAAGTAATTTCTGTAGTTTGATCAACTTCAGCTTTTAACATTCTTTCTGAAGCCCCATAAAGCCCCCATGTTATGGCACCTACATATTTTGCAGAATCATAATCATATTTCATGGCTAAACTATTTAAATGACTGATTGCCCGATCTTTACCATAAATTAAAGCTAAAGGTTTGAGCACATATTTAGCTAATTTTTTGACCGCACTTTTTCCTTCACCTAATTTAGCATTACATAAACCAATAATTTTTCGATAGTATTCTGCCTTCTTATAAATTCTAGCAACTTCATTTAGATCTTCAGGTAAACCATCCATTGGCATAATATCTAGCCACAGATGTTGCTGCATTTCATCTTCTGCATACTTAGCATCAATATGTGTTTTGACATTCACAAATTTAGCATAAGGCAATAAAGTTCCACTCTGACTAAAAAATAAGAATTTATAGGTATCATTTTGATAACTACGGCTAAATTCAATCAACTTATTAAAATCACTGCGAGGCATTGCTAAATCAATATCATCATCCCAAGGGATAAACCCGTTATGACGAATAGCACCAAGCAACGTTCCCCCTGAAAGATAATATCTCAATCCAAGAACATCACAAATCCGACGAAATTCGATTAGAATTTGTAATTCAACTTGTTTAATTTCATCTAAAGAAAGCTGCTTTTTCATTTTTTAAAAACTCTTTTCGTATTTTTTGCCGAAAAATTTTGCACTTAAAAAGGCAAAGCCTTTCTTCAACCAATTAATTTTCTCACCATAAACAAATGGAATTTCTTTTACTTTAAGCGGTGTTGAATGAGAATATTGTTTTAACCAAACATTGAATAACAATTCACTTACGCGTCCATAAAAACGCGCATGGAATACTGAATATTGTTCCGCTGGAATACGTTTTTCCAATTCAAATAAAATAGGGAATAGCCAACTGCAATAATCATTCACTAATTTTTTAGACATTATGAACATGTTAAACATATAGCCACCACGCTGTTTCATTACCGCATCAAAACTTCCTAAAAATTCACCGCACTTTTCGATAATAATTTCACGGGTGACATCTAAATGCTCGGCGTGTAAGGTATTTGCATAATGTGAATAAAGCGTTTCAATGTAATAATTGCGTTTACTTGGCACGATTACATCATATTGGCTTAATAATTGACTTGCTTCTTCGTGTGTTAAATAGAGTGTTTCCAATAGATTCTTTTTACGCTCTGCACGGCTTTTTACACTAAAAAAACGGCGATAATGAATTAAACCTAAATAATCATTAGGTAAATTTTTCCACGCCCAATAAAGTCCTGTTAGTTCACAAAAATTAGGATTTTTAGCTGAAATATTATCACCAGTATCATCACCTTGGTAACCAAGTTCTTCTTTCCCTGATTTACCTACATGTAATGGCAGATACATATCATCTGATGGCATAAGATGTTGTTTGTGTGTAGCAATAATAATTTTAATATCTTTCATATTTATGCCTTATTTGAAAATACTTCTTTAGCTAAAATAACTAATGACGAAAACACCATTCCAAAAACAAACCCTAAAATAAGTAAAATCAATCGCTTAGGCCAATCACGTTGAACTGGATAGTCTGGTTCACTTAAATAATAATATCCTCTAACAGCACCTTCTCTCTCCACTTTTTTCTCTAATAAATTTAATAAGTTAGCTTGTTTTTCAATATTATAATAATTTAGCGGATAGACTAAAGGTGCATTTTTTAAGGTATCCACCTGAGCTTGTAAGTACTTTTCTCCCAACATAAATAAATATGAACCATCACTGAGTTTTGAATCACTAAATGGCACCTTTGCATCACCTAACAATACTTCTGGTACGCTGACATTGCCACTTAAAGATTTTGAATAATCTTTAATCCCAGCTGATTTTGCGATATCTAATGCCGTTGTAAGGTTTTCTAACTGAATTTGACGTACTGTCTCTATATCTCGTTCAATCTTGTTTTTCTGAACTTCGAATCCACTAAGCACCAAATTAATATTCGCTAGAAAGTCTTTTTTATTTTCAGCAAGCACCCATTGGTTTACAAATTGGATATAGTCTAATAATACATCCTGCGCTTCTTTTGGTGTCTCAGCAGCAAAACTAACATTCACACCAATTGAATTTGGATCTTTTTTAGGATCTGGTACGGTAACAATCAGATTTTTATCGACCAAATTAGATAATAGCTTCTGTTTAGCCTCTTCGGAATTAGCATTGTTAGCGGCATAGGTATCAAACCATTTTGATTGAGAAAAGAATGCCTCTTTCAAACTACGTGAAAATAAAGCTGTTTTAAAGTCATTAAATACTGTTTCTGCAACTTTATCTTGTGAAAAATCTTTAATATCTAGAATAGATGCATATTCACTACGAAATGATAAATAATCACCTAGATTAGCTACTTTAGGTGCGATTACTACTGATTTAGATGTCCATTGTTCTTTAGCTGTAAATGCATAACCTGCAGATATTGCCATAAAAATGAAAGCTGATATTATAATCCACAATTTTTTCGTCCATAAAATTCTTATTAATTCAATTAAATCAACTCCATCAGTTTCATTTATTTTTTGAGAATAAATATTGCTCATTATCAATTCCTTTAAGTGCTTCGATATATTATAGACTGTCTCATTCTACCTAAGTTCCCCTACTCTAACAAGGGATTTAGCCTCTACTCAACTTTATGCTGAACTGAATTTATTATAATAATAGAATGAATTCATTTGACAAAATAAAAAGGCATCATCAAAAAATAATGACACCTTTTCTTTTATAAGTAGAATCAATTAATTATATGGTCACTAGACATAATACATCTCAAACTCAACTGGATGTGGTGTCATATTTAAACGTTCTACTTCTTTACGTTTAATGTTAATAAATGCTTCGATAAAGTCTTTCGCAAACACACCACCTTGCGTTAAGAATTCATAGTCTTTTTCTAATGAATTCAACGCTTCTTCTAATGAGCTTGCAACTGCAGGAATATCTTTTAATTCTTCCGGTGGAAGATCGTAAAGATTTTTATCCATTGCATCACCTGGGTGAATTTTGTTCACTACGCCATCAAGGCCCGCCATTAATAATGCAGCAAATGCAAGATATGGGTTTGCCATTGGATCTGGAAAACGCGCTTCAATACGGATTGCTTTCGGGCTAGTTACTGCCGGAATACGAATTGATGCAGAACGGTTACTTGCAGAGTAAGCTAATAAAACTGGCGCTTCAAAACCTGGCACTAAACGTTTGTATGAGTTAGTACTTGGGTTAGTGAAAGCATTTAATGCTTTTGCATGCTTAATGATACCGCCGATGTAATAAAGTGCGGTTTCAGAAAGACCTGCATATTTATCACCTTGGAAAATGTTTTTACCGTCTTTGCTTAATGACATATTACAGTGCATGCCTGAACCATTATCACCTGTAATTGGCTTTGGCATAAAGCAAGCGGTTTTGCCATGCTCTAACGCAACGTTTTGTACAACATATTTATAGATTTGAGTTTCATCTGCTTTTAAAGTTAAGTTATTGAATTTCGTTGCGATTTCATTTTGCCCCGCAGTCGCCACTTCATGGTGATGAGCTTCGATGACTAAGCCCATTTCTTCTAAAATTAAACACATTTCAGAACGAATATCATGAGCCGTATCAATTGGAGCTACCGCACAATAACCACCTTTCTTCAATGGACGATAAGCATTGTTACCGCCTTCATATTTTTTATTGGTGTTCCAAGCGGCTTCAATGTCATCAATGGAGAAAGAAGCACGGTTCATTGATACATCAAAACGCACATTATCAAATAAGAAGAACTCTGGCTCCGGACCAAAGAATGCCTGATCTGCAACGCCTGTTGAACGCATATAGTTTTCTGCACGAATAGCAATTGAACGCGGATCACGATCATAGCTTTGCATGGTTGTTGGTTCATACACGCTACAACGAATTGAAAGTGTTGGGATCTGCGCAAATGGATCGACTACTGCAGTCTCAGCGATTGGCATTAAAAGCATATCGGCTTTGTTAATGGTTTTCCAACCTTCAACAGAAGAGCCATCGAACATTTTGCCATCTTCAAACATATCTTCATCAACAAGGCTAACTGGGATAGAAACGCCATGTTCTTTACCTTTAATGTCGGTGAAACGAAGTAGCGCGAACTTAATATCGTTCTCTTCGATCAGTTTGAATACGTTGGCATTTGCATTTGCATTTGGCATAAGGAGACCTCTATTTTGCTATGTATATAATCTTTATAAAAATTAAAAAAGTATTATAACGCAACCGCTTGCTCTTTTCATGGGATTTATTTTAAACACCAGCATAGCAGAGTAACGAAATATCGTGTATAATTTTTGCCCTTTCGAGATTCTCGTAGGGTGAGTTTTACTCACCAATTAAACTACTTGGACTATTCGGTGGTATAAAAATTCCACCCTACCAAACTTAAACTTTAAGAACGTAATAAATGAAAAACGACATTGATATTAATAAATTGCGCAATATCGCAATTATCGCCCACGTTGACCATGGTAAAACCACCCTCGTTGACAAACTTCTTCAACAATCCGGTACATTTGAATCAACTCGTGGTGATGTTGATGAACGCGTAATGGACTCAAACGATCTTGAAAAAGAACGTGGCATTACCATTCTTGCAAAAAATACCGCAATTAACTGGAATGGTTATCGCATTAACATCGTAGATACCCCAGGACACGCCGACTTCGGTGGTGAAGTAGAACGTGTACTTTCTATGGTGGACTCTGTACTTTTAGTGGTAGATGCCTTTGACGGCCCAATGCCACAAACGCGTTTCGTGACACAAAAAGCCTTTGCTCATGGTTTAAAACCAATCGTAGTTATCAACAAAGTTGACCGTCCAGGCGCACGTCCTGATTGGGTGGTGGATCAAGTATTCGATTTATTCGTTAATCTTGGTGCAACCGATGAGCAATTAGACTTCCCGATTATCTATGCATCTGCATTAAATGGTGTAGCAGGTCTTGAACATGAAGATTTAGCGGAAGATATGACGCCGTTATTTGAAGCGATTGTTCAACACGTTGAACCACCAAAAGTGGAACTTGATGCGCCATTCCAAATGCAAATTTCCCAATTAGACTATAACAGCTATGTGGGTGTTATTGGTATCGGTCGTATCAAACGTGGTGCAATCAAACCAAATCAACCTGTAACGATTATTGATGGTGAAGGTAAAACTCGCCAAGGCCGTGTGGGTCAAGTATTAGGTCATCTTGGTTTACAACGTTATGAAGAAGATATCGCTTATGCAGGCGACATCATTGCGATTACTGGTTTAGGTGAATTAAATATCTCGGATACTATTTGTGATATCAACGCCGTTGAAGCCTTACCTTCATTAACCGTTGATGAACCAACTGTAACCATGTTCTTCTGTGTAAACACTTCTCCGTTTGCGGGTCAAGAAGGTAAATATGTGACTTCTCGTCAAATTCTTGAACGCTTAAACAAAGAATTAGTTCACAACGTGGCATTACGCGTAGAAGAAACTCCAAACCCAGATGAATTCCGTGTTTCTGGCCGTGGTGAATTACACCTTTCTGTATTAATTGAAAACATGCGTCGCGAAGGTTATGAACTTGCGGTGTCTCGTCCTAAAGTAATCTACCGTGAAATCAACGGCAAAAAACAAGAGCCTTACGAACAAGTGACTATCGACGTAGAAGAACAACACCAAGGTTCTGTCATGGAAGCATTAGGTATCCGTAAAGGTGAAGTTCGCGATATGATGCCAGATGGTAAAGGTCGTGTTCGTTTAGAATATATCATCCCTAGCCGTGGCTTGATCGGTTTCCGTGGTGAATTCATGACCATGACATCTGGTACCGGTTTACTTTACTCTAGTTTCGATCACTACGATGACATCAAACCAGGTGAAATCGGCCAACGTAAAAACGGTGTATTAATTTCTAACGCAACAGGTAAAGCACTTGCTTATGCACTATTTGGTTTACAAGAGCGTGGTAAATTAATGATCGAAGCCAACGTAGAAGTTTACGAAGGTCAAATTATCGGTATTCACAGTCGTACAAACGACTTAACTGTTAACTGTTTACAAGGTAAAAAACTCACCAATATGCGTGCATCAGGTAAAGATGATGCAATTGTCTTAACCACGCCGGTGAAATTTACACTTGAACAAGCTATCGAGTTTATCGATGATGACGAGTTAGTGGAAGTAACACCTGAATCGATCCGTATCCGTAAAAAACTCTTAACAGAAAACGATCGTAAACGTGCAAACCGTACCACAACCAGTACAAGCACACACTAATTAAAAACGTGCGAAAATTTGACCGCACTTTTAAACAAACAAAAGGCGAACATCATGTTCGCCTTTTTTTATTTCATGATTAAAACTAGCCTAACCTTACTTTCTCGCCACCGAATTCATCGAGTAAATTTTCGGTTAGTTTAGATAAAATGTCTGTCATCAATACAAAATCAGCATCAAAACGTTGCGCATAATCTTCTTTTAAAATATCCGCATTTTTCTCACGCACCGCATCGGCAAATTTTAAACGTTTGAGCGTACAATCTTCATTAAATACAAACGTCAGCGTATCTTCCCACTCCAATGCGAGTTTGCTCACCACTTTTTTGCCATCTTGTAAAAGCGCCAGAATCTCTTCATTTTCTAATGGCTGTTTCTTACAACGGATTACACTATCTTCTTGGCTTCCACGCAATTCAGCTTCTTCTAACGCTACCAACCAATGCGGGATTTTTTCCTGCACAATCCAATCCGTTAAAATGGTCGAAGGTTCATTGGCAAAAGCCAATGGCACAACCGGTAACGAACCAAGTGATTTACGTAATAACGCCAACGCATCTTCTGCACGTTTACTGGATGCCGCATCAACATGCACAAGGTTGTTCTCTGTATCAATCCATACAGAAGTTTGCTGATTTTTAGTGAATGCACGTGGCAATAAATTCATCACCACATCATCTTTTAACGTTTGTTTTTCCGTTTTCTTCAATTTACGGTTTTCTTTTTGCTCCAGGCTTTCAATGCGTTCATCTAATTCACGTTTCACTACATTCGCCGGCAACATTTTCTCTTCTTTTTTCGCAACCAATAAAATGTGTTTACCGACAGAAAAATGCAATAGCTCACTGTATTTCAACGGATTCGTCCAGCCAAATTTACTTTGATCTTGTGAGCCACAAGGATGAAATTCACAATCTGACAACTGGCGTTGCAATTCATTAAGATCCCAATCTAGGGGCTTAGTCAGCCTATATGACATTAAATTTTTAAACCACATCGTAACACTTCCTTCATAATAGGGTAAAATACGCGACATTGTAGCCCATAAACTCACGGGAAAAAATGATGCAACAGAAATTAATTGCCTTCATCGGTGGTGGCAATATGGCACAAGCGATTGTGTTAGGCCTATTAAAACAAGGTTATCCTGCTGACAAAATTATCGTTAATGATCCTAATGAAGAAAAACGTGCTTTTTTTACGCAATATGGCGTCGCGGTTTCTACGGATAACGAGCAATCCATCACACAATCTCAAGTTGTGTTATTTGCCGTTAAGCCACAAGTGCTAGCTGATGTTTGCAAGCCATTAAGTGCGGTTGATTTTTCTGATAAATTAATCATTTCTATTGCGGCGGGTATTTCGACTGCCCGATTAGCCGAACTCATCCCAACAGCAAAATCTATTGTTCGAGTGATGCCAAACACCCCTGCATTAGTGGGAGAAGGCATGGCAGGCTTATTTGCTGATAAAAACACACCTGAAATTGACCGCACTTTTGCGGAAGATTTACTTTCTGCGGTAGGGAAAACCACTTGGGTGACAAATGAAGAGCAAATGCATGCAGTCACCGCGGCATCTGGCAGTAGCCCGGCTTACTTCTTCCAATTTTTAGAAGCCATGCAACAAGGCTTAATAGAAATGGGATTAGATGAGAACCAATCGCGAGAGTTGGTACAACAAGCTATGTTAGGCTCGGCTAAGCTGGTGATTGAAAATCCTCAAACAGCCCTTTCGACTTTACGAGAAAATGTCACCTCAAAAGGCGGTACCACCGCAGCCGCGTTGAATGTGTTCAATCAACACCAATTTAACGACATCATTAAACAAGCGATGCAGGCCTGTGTGGCACGCTCACAAGAAATGGAAAAATTATTCTAATGCAAGTTCGTCCTTTTACTTGGCTCGCCTTGAGCTTTTTTGGCTACTACTGTGCCTACGGTGTGTTTCTTCCGCTTTTCCCTGCATGGTTGAAAACGCAATCTTATAGCGAAGAAAGCATCGGCTTATTGCTTGCCTGTGCCTACATTTTCCGTTTCAGCGGCGGTATTTTATTTTCCGGCTTAATAAAACGCGTTTCCCTCTTAGTAAACGGCTTACGTTATTTAGGCGTGGCCAGTGCCATTACAATGGCGTTAATTGGACTGATGTCGCACAATTTCTGGCTTTTGTTTATTGGACTTGCATTGTATTCTATGGTGAATGCGGCCGGTATGCCGATTGGCGATAGCCTCGCCAGTACGTGGCAACAACAAATTCATTTAGATTATGGCAAAGCGCGCTTAATTGGTTCCTTTGCGTTTGTTGTTGGTGTGATGGTATTCGGGTATTTTGTTGGACTCGTGGGTGAGCAATATATTACTTGGATGATCACAGGCATACTCGTTTTTTACTGTATTGTGCAATTACTTCATCCGAACCCAATGCCGCAGGATGAACCTCAAAGTGCGGTCGAAAATTCCGTTGGATTTTTAGACTTACTGAAAAATAAAACGACCCTTCGTTTGTTTATTGCGATTTCACTCATTCAAGGATCGCATGCAGCTTATTACTCATATAGCACTATTTTTTGGACAAATCATGGCCACTCCGTTTCCGATGCGGGTTTATTTTGGGGAATCAGTGTATTAGCTGAAATCGTGGTCTTTTTCTTCTCCACTCGATTATTCAAAAACTGGAGCATTACAGCCCTTTTCTATCTCACCGGTATTGCGGCTATCGTGCGTTGGCTCGCTTTCGGTTATGCCGATACCTTTGTTGAGATTGTCTTACTGCAATGTTTTCACAGTCTTACTTATGTCGTTGGCCATTACGCGACCGTGCGTTATATCACCACGCAACCACAAACCCATATTGCGAAGTTACAAGGCTTATACAATGCCTTAGCGGGATGTGCAGCCATTGCGATTTTCACTGCGCTTTCTGGCGTACTTTATCCAATTTCGCCAGTTTATGCCTTTAGTTTAATGGCTGCCTTTGCCTTCATTGGCTTATTTATCACTCCGCGTGGCGTGAAAGCCTTTTTGGTACATAGAGTGTAAACATGAATAATCTCACGCTAGTCGATTTGTTCTTGAATGAATATTGGATCGAAAAAGGATTGTCGGAAAACACCGTGCAGTCTTATCGTCTCGATTTGACTGCGCTTTGTGATTGGTTGGATAAACAAAATTTATCTCTCGAAACTCTCGAACCCTTAGATCTACAACAATTTTTAGGCAGCCGTTTAGAACAAGGCTACAAAGCCACGAGTACGGCTCGAATGTTGAGTGCAATGCGAAAATTATTCCAATATTTGTATCGCGAAAAGTATCGTACGGATGACCCGAGTGCCGTACTGAGCTCACCTAAATTGCCAAGCCGCTTACCTAAATATTTAACCGAGCAACAAGTCACAGATTTATTAAATACGCCTGATGTCAAAATTCCGCTCGAGTTACGCGATAAAGCCATGTTGGAATTGCTGTACGCCACAGGATTACGTGTAACAGAATTGGTCACGCTCACTATTGAGAATATGAACCTGCAACAAGGTGTAGTGCGTGTGATTGGTAAAGGTAACAAAGAACGCATTGTACCAATGGGAGAAGAAGCCGCGTTTTGGGTGCGACAATTCGTACTTTACGGTCGCCCTATTTTGCTTAATGGGCAAAGCTCTGATGTGGTTTTTCCTAGTCAACGGGCTCAACAAATGACTCGCCAAACCTTTTGGCATCGTATAAAGCATTATGCCGTGTTAGCAGGAATCGATACAGATGCACTTTCTCCACACGTTCTCCGTCATGCCTTTGCGACACATTTGGTGAATCACGGTGCGGATCTCCGTGTTGTGCAAATGCTCCTCGGACACAGCGATCTCTCCACCACGCAAATCTATACTCACGTGGCCAAAGAACGCTTGAAACATCTTCATGAAAGATTTCATCCGAGGGGATAAATAAAACATAAATTATTCTTGCAAAAGGAATTTATATTAACTTTATATAAACTAAGGAAAAAATATGGAAATTAATAGCATTAAAGATCTTATTGATGCATTAGAAGGATTAGGAGAACCAGAAGAGGGACATACAAGATTCTTTAGGGGGCACTCTAATGCTAGAGAATATAAATTAGAACCAAGCATATATCGGGAAGATAACAAATATTATTATAATGAAGATAATATAATTAGAGATGCGATTGTTAACAATCCTAGTGAATTTTCAGATAAAGATACTCTGTTTAATACATTAGTTAAATTGCAACATTATGGCTATCCAACAAGATTATTAGATCTTACTACTAATGCCTTAGTTTCTATTTATTTTTCAGTAAGAAACAATGATAAATATGATGGAGAAATAATTATATTTGATATTCCAAATGAAGTTTGACAGTGATACTGTTTCTGTATTATCAGCATTATCTTTAAGAAAACATAATTTTTCAACAAATACTCATATAATAACTTTAAAAGCAAAAGTTTTATGTGAAAAAGCTAATTTCCTATATAAAATAAATAAAAATTTCAATTTAACCAACGACTGTCTAGATTTAAAAAATGAAATTGAAAAACACTTTAAATCAGAGCTAGATTTACCATATGATGAAGAATTAATTGAAAAACTTGAACGTGAAATTCAAGATGCTGATCTTGGCACAAGTGATGATTTAGTAGAAGAAGTATACCAAAATAGATTAAAAGAAATAGAAGAAATTTCATATATACAAGCATTCAACAATACCCCTGAAATATCTAAACTATTACATGATATCCGTAAGGATAAGCCAAGTTTCAGATCCTTAATAAATCATAATGACCTAGAAAAAGTAATATGTGTAAAACCACAATTAAACAATAATAGAATTATTAGACAACAGGGTTGCTTCCTATTATTAGGTATTGATAAAATAAAATAAAAAAAGCTATATTAAACAATAATTGAATAAAAAAAGACAATAATGGGAGTAAGTTTATCATTCCCAAAAAAAGTAAGGAAAATATTTTATCTGAACTAAAAACTTTCGGAATTAGTCAAAAGACTTTATTCCCAGAATTAGAATCTCAAGCTAAAGAAATATTAGAAAAATACAAAAAATAGAATCAAAAGAGCGGTCATAATTCATTACGTTTTACGACCTCTCTTTAAAATTTATATACACTCCTCAAATCAATAAAACACACCGAAAATAAGCGTAGAAACGAGCGTCATAAGCAAACCGATCGCACTTTCATAAGGAATCAGTTTTAAGCTTTCTTTGACATTTATATCAGCAAATGTAGAGGAATAAAATCTTGTCCGACTTCCACCTACAAAAACGGCTTATGTAAAACACATAAGCCGAAATTGTTACTGAAAATTGACCGCACTTTAGAAAAATAAAATACTTCCCCAAACCACGATAACAATGCAAAGTGCAATGAACACTGCTGCCGAACCTTGGTCTTTGGCTCTCCCAGAAAGCTCATGGCGTTCTGTGCCAATACGATCCACCACTGCTTCAACTGCACTATTTAACAGTTCAACTGCCATCACAAGTAAAACCGATGAAATCATCAAAGCAATTTCAATTTTAGTGTCACCCAGCCAAAAGGCGAGCGGAATCATAATACACGCAAGAAAACATTCGTGGCGAAATGCGGTTTCATTTTTGAATGCGCTTTTTAAGCCTTGCAAAGAATATTTTGTAGAGTTAATTAAATGAGTTAATCCCGTGGTTTTATACATAAAAATTCCTATGTTGTAATCTATAAACGTTTTGCTTCGATAACGTCGTCTAACTTCGCTAATCTAGCCAGTATTTTACTTAAACTTTCGACATTTTTCAGTTCAATTTCCATATCCATCGTTGCCACTTGTTTTTTGGTGTCTGCACGGCTTGAAACCCCTAACACGCTGACTTTTTCATTCGCGAGCACGGTTGTAATATCGCGTAATAAACCGTTTCGATCACTGGCCACAATGCGAATATTAATATGGAACCCCGCCGCATAATTATCTCCCCAAAGGGCTTCTACCACGCGTTCAGGATGGGCAGCTTGTAATTCAATGAACTGTTCACAATCGCAACGATGAATTGAGATACCTCGTCCCATCGTAATGTAGCCTGCAATCGCATCACCTGGAATAGGCTGACAACAACGCGCCATGTGGTGCATTAAATTACCGACCCCTTCAACAATGACATAGCTTTTATTCTGTTGCTGATCTGCTTTCTGCTGCGCCTTTTGCTGTGCAGTATTCGCGCTTTTACTCGCTACATGGCGGAGAATTTCTTGATCTGCTTCTTCAGCCGTCACTTTTATCAATCGGCTTTGCAAGAAATTCATCAACTGATTTAAACGAATATCTCCGCTACCAATACCGGCGTATAAATCTTCGAGGTTTCTTAAGTTATAACGCGGCAAGGCAAGCTGCTCAACCTGTTTCAAACTGATATTCAAACGAGCAAGTTCATTATCTAACTGCTCTTTACCCGCTGGAACGTTTTTATCACGATCTTGTTTCTTAAACCACGCTTGGATTTTGGCTCGCGCTTTTGAGGTATGGGTAAAGCCTAAGTTCGGATTGACCCAATCTCGGCTTGGATTTGGATTTTTCTGCGTGATGATATCCACTTGCTCACCCATTTGCAGGTGATAGGTGAATGGCACGATACGTCCCCCAACTTTCGCCCCAATACAACGGTGGCCAATCTCACTGTGGATCGCATAAGCAAAATCGAGAGGCGTTGATCCCGCGGGTAAATCAACCACTTCACCTTTCGGTGTAAACACATATACGCGATCATCAAAAACTTGGCTACGTAATTCAGCCATCACTTCGCCAGAATCCGTAATATCATCTTGCCATGCAAGTAATTTACGCAACCAAGTGATTTTTTCTTCATAAGCGGAAAGGCTACCTGTCGTGCCCTCCTTGTATTTCCAGTGGGCAGCTACACCAAGCTCCGCATCATCATGCATTTGCTGGGTACGAATTTGCACTTCAATGGGCTTACCACCTTTGCCTAACACCACAGTATGAATGGATTGATAGCCATTTGGTTTCGGGTTGGCGACATAATCATCAAATTCTTTTGGCAAGTGTTTGAAATGCGTGTGGACGATACCGAGCGCCGTATAACAATCTTGCAATTTCTGTACGATCACTCTAACCGCTCTGACATCATATAAGCCACTGAACTCCAAATGTTTCTTTTGCATTTTTCGCCAAATGCTATAAATATGTTTTGGACGACCGTAAACTTCAACCTGGTCGATATTTTCTTTTAAATAACCGGTTAACTCTGTGACAAAATCCGCAATATACTGCTCACGATCTAAGCGGCGCTCATGTAATAATTTGGCAATATTTCGATATTGTTCTGGATGCAAATAACGGAAGCAGTAATCTTCAAGCTCCCATTTCAATTGACCGATCCCTAAACGGTTCGCCAATGGGGCATAAATATTGGAACATTCTTTGGCTGCCAATACTTTTTCTTCTTCACAAAAGTGATTTTCCGCATTACGAAGAAACGTAATACGTTCAGCAAGTTTGATGATCACGCAACGGAAATCGTCCACCATCGCAAGGAGCATACGACGAACATTATCCACTTGAGAGGCATTGGCAGAATGGCTGGCATTGAGCTGACGGATATTATCCATCTCCTCCACACCTTTAAGCAGTTTGGTGATTTTAGGAGCAAAATGTTCTTGAATTTGCTCCCAATCGACAATTTTGTTTGCTACTAAGGGGAATAGCATAGCGGTGAGTAAGCTTTCGCTGTCCATATTCATTTCATGCAGAATTTCCACCATTTCCACACCGGATTGTAATGTAAGGATTGCATTCTCCATTTGATCGGCATGTTCAGCTATTTGGGCTTGGGCATAATACCATGCATCAATTAGAGACTTTTCTACGGGGGCAGCAAGTTTAAGGCTCGAACACCATTGTTCGATCTCAAAATCATGTGGATTTGATAAGTGAGAACCACGAACTGCAACCATAATACCCCCTTTTTGATGAATATGGCTCGGCAACATCCTGTCCGCCGAGTTGTCTTTTTAAGACAACAAAAAAGTCTGACTATTCTATCAGAATTTACACCTTATTTGATACATAATGTCACCGACTCTAAATGACTGGTATGCGGGAACATATCAATCATGGCCGTTTTGATGATACGATAGCCGAAAGAACGGAGAATTTCAGCATCTCGTACTAAGGTTGCAGGGTTGCAAGATACATAAAGAATGCTGTCTGCACCTAGCTCACATAAGGCATTCAGTGCAAAAGCGGCACCGCTACGAGGTGGGTCGAGAAGAATTTTATTGAAATGTTGTTTTGCCCAAGGTTGTTCTGAAAAAGCTTGGTCTAAATCAGCTTGATAAAATTCAACATTCTCAATGTGGTTAAACTGTGCATTCGTTTGGGCTTTTTGAACCATGTCAAAAACACCTTCAATTCCAACCGCACTTTTCACGCGTTTGGCTAAAGGCAACGTGAAATTGCCCATGCCACAGAATAAATCTAAGACATGATCATCCTGATTCAAATCAAGCCAATCTAAAGCAGTCTCAACCATTTTCTGATTTAAGTGGGTATTCACTTGAATAAAATCGCGGATATCAAAAGATAAACGAATATCGTCTAATGCATAATAAGGCATTTCACCATGCACAAGTTGGATACCTTGATCATCTTGTAAAAACAAATTCACAGCATTGACACGTGCAAACTCGAGCAACAAAGTGCGGTCAGTTTCGGCTAAATTTCCCTTATAGCGTAACAACATGGCTACGCCATTCTCTGCTGAAACTAATTCAACATGCCCTAATTGTTTCGGGACCGAATATTGCGCCCAAAGTGCGGTCAATTTTGGAATAAGATCATTAATCGCAGGCTCAGCGACTAAGCATTGCTGAATACTCACTAACTGATTGGAGTTTTTCTGACGAAATCCCATTTCAATAGTTTTATTTTTAGCATTCCACAGCAAACTTAATCGTACACGACGACGATAGCCCCATTGTTCGCCACAAATCATGGGCATTAATTGAATAGGCTCTGATTGCAGTTTACTTAATCGAGAAAAAAGGGCTTTCTCTTTCGCTTTTCGCTGCATTTCCACAGGAATATGCTGGCCTTGGCATCCACCACAGCGTCCATAATAATGACATAGCGGTTCAACTCGCTGATTACTCTCTTGTAGCCACTTTTGTACCGTGGCTAAACTATATTGACGTTTTTCATCAGTCACTACCGCTTCCACTTTTTCCGTTGGCAAGGCATTTTCAATAAACCAGGTTTTACCTTGAATTTTAGCCACACCCAGTCCTTGATAATCTAAATCCTGAATTTCAGCGATAACTTTTTGGGTGGTTTTCTGTTTTTTTTGTGGAGCGTAAAGTAAAGCCATGATGGTGTTTTAATCTGTTTGTATTAAAGAAAGGGATTATTTTAAATAAAGTACGTTTTGCGTAAATAATTCTCGGCTTTTCAGCGGTTTATCCCCTAAATAAGGTTTGAGCGCAATTCGAGTAAAGCGTTTTGCTGCTTGCAAGACGGACTCATCGGTAAATTCCAAACGGTCAAAAGCGAGCAAATCTCGACCATAAAAGGTCAAGTTATCTTTCACTAACGAAGCTATAAATCCTTTTTCCGCACGATATTGATAAGTCATCGATTCATCTACTGGTAAACCTGAGCCTGCACAATGCAAAAAATCGATACCATAACCTAAGATTTTAAGTAAATGAAATTCAAATAGACGCAGTGTAGGCTCAACCTGTGGTTGAGTGGCTAAGCCTGTTAAGCATTGAAGATAATGCTGAAAAAGTTGTGAATTGGCCGTTTCGGGCTCGATCACTCGAGTAATCAGCTCATTTACATAAAACCCGCTATATAAAGCCGTTTGCTGCAAAGGCAACGTAATTGCTGCGGGCTCTGCTTTCGTGAGTGTTTTTAATGCGCCTTTTCCTGACCAACGAAGAAGTAATGGCGTAAAAGGCTGTAAGACAGATTTCCATGCCGAACGTTTCGCACGTGCACCTTTTGCAATAACCGTCAAACGTCCCGTTTCTTCAGTGAATAAATCCACCAAAAGGCTGGTTTCACTATAAGGACGACGATGTAACACAAAGCCGCGTTGGAGATCCATAAAAGAATTATTTGCCTGATTTTAATTCACTTGGTTGTTTAACACAGCGTTCCGCGAGCACTTCACCTACGCTAGTTTGTAATTGACTGAAGTCATCACGCTCCTGCCAATACCAACGAATATTCGCATAATTTCTCCCACGCTCAGAAATCACTCGTGTCAATTTTTCGGTTACATCATTAAAAGTAACGGTCACCTGGCTGAGTGTTTTTTTACTTTTTTGTTTTTGCTTGGTATGAACCACACTCACTTCTTTATTGCCTTTACACAAATAAACCGTCGCTGAACCCTTTTGGGATTTTTTATCAACAGTTTGCACTTTCATTTTCTGTGGTGCGGGTTTGCTTAATTCAACATTTTGTGAACAAGCGGAAAGGCAAAGTGCGGTCAAAATTACGCTTAATTTTTTTAACATGAATTCTATTTCCATCAAGGTTTGTTTATGATTGCTCACTTTTCGAAATGAGCAAGGATAAACAATCTCATCTAGAAAAATGGGCGATTACTCGCCCACTAAAAATTATTTTTTATATTGATATGAACCATCGGCTTGACGAATGAACTTGCCGCCATTTGATAAACGAAGCTCACTCACTCGACCTTGACTATTCACAGAAACCTGTACTTTATCACCAGGTTTGAAACTGCTTAATGCATTACCTGCACCGCTTGCTTTTGTCATAGCATTCACATCTGAAATATTCAATTTATTATCACGGAATACTTGCATCAGTGAAACACCTTGAGGCACAGTTAATGTTTTTGTTGCACTTGTTGAAGCGGTTTGTGCTGCAGGTTCAGCAGCTTTCGCTGTATTTTGGGTTGCTGATTTCGCATCCACAATTTGAACCTTATTGTCTTTAGTGGCAACCGGTTTCGCTTCTTGAATTTTGCTTGACTCTTTTTTCACGGTTTGAGTCGGCTGAACTGTCACTTTTTCAGTTACAGGTTTAGGTTGTTTTTTCTCTTGAACCACAGGTGTCTGTTCGCGACGAGGTTCTGCTTTATGCTCAACCGTTGCGGTATGTTTTTCTACAGTTGGTTGTACTGTTTTCACGGGTTCTTTAACTGGTACAGGAGCAACAGCTGGTTGAACCGGTGCTGGTTGAGTTGCTGGTTGTTGAGCAACAGTTTGTTGTGCAGGCTCTGCAGGCTGTGATTTCGCAGCATCTGCTTTATCACCTACGTACTCCATGGCTGGAGGTGCATCTGATTTAGCTTCATTTGCGGCTTGTTCCGTTGTTGCCGGCGCTGCATTGTTATTATTATCTAATACTGTGGTTTCAACTGGTTGAGACTGATCCAATGATTGGAATTGAACTGGAATTTCATTGCTGTTTTGTTGTTCAAAAGACTCTACCGTATCTGAATTTGGTTTTAAGGTGAAGAAAATGATTAGTAATACCACTAAACCCAAAATCGCAATAAATAAACGACGATGTTTTTCTGGTAATATTTGTAAAACCTTCCATTTTTCAGGTGATTTCAAGCTTGCTGCAGCGGCTGGTGCAACGGTTTCTGCTTGAGTTGTCGCGTCTTCCACAACCTCTTCTGTAGGTGAGTTTTCAAAAATCACTTTTTCTTCAACTACGTTTTCTACTTGAACATTTTCAACAGGCTCCTGAGAGCTGCAAGCACTTGCTTGAGCTACTTGTTCGGCATTTTCACTTTGGAATGTTTGAGATGGCGAAAAAGGTTGGCTTGTGGCTGCTCCAAAAGTTGGCTCGCGACGAACATGAAATTGCGTATCTGCTTGTTGTTTTTTACCAAATAAACCTTTGGCTTTATCAAAAATTGAGCCACTTTGTTGAATCGTTTTTCTTGGTGTCACAGAGTCAGATTGATTAAATCCTAAATCTAATTCATTTTGCGATGAATTGTCGTTAGGTTGATTTTTATTATCCACGGTATTACCTCGATTTGCTAAACTAAAGATCGCATAAAAGTGCGGTGAAAAATTGTATCGTATTTTATAGGATCTTACGTTGTGTATAAAGTCTTATTTGGCTCTCCACCGATTTCTCGTGCTAATTTGGGTACTAAATAGCCAGAAGTGAGTGCCTGCAATTCTCTATAAATTTGTAAGGCACGCTCATCCGAGATATAGAAATGGCTCGCCCCCTGTACTTTATCCAATAAATGCAAGTAATAAGGCAAAATTCCCGCTTGAAATAGCTTATCGCTCAATACTTTTAATGTATGTGGGTTATCATTCACATCCTTTAATAGGACCGATTGATTGAGTAATATTACTTTAGCTTCTGTCAGTTTTTGCATAGCGAAAGCGAGTCCTTCATCAATTTCATTTGGATGATTGATATGCGTCACAAACACAGCTTGTAATGGACTATTCAACAATAAATCGCAAAATTCATCCGTAATGCGCTCTGGAATCACGACTGGCAAACGAGAGTGAATACGCAAACGTTGTAAGTGCTGTATCTTTTCAAGGCGTTCTAATAGCCACGCCCATTCACTATCCTTCGCCATCATCGGATCGCCACCTGAAAAAATCACTTCTTCAATTTCAGGATGGGACGCAATATAGTCTATTGCTTGTTGCCAACTGATTTTATTTCCTGGATTTTGATCATAAGGGAAATGACGACGGAAACAATAACGACAGTTAACGGCACAGCCTCCTTTTGCCATGAACAGCAAGCGATTTTGATATTTATGCAGAATATTAGGCACCGCATTTTTTTGCTGCTCATCTAAAGGATCTTGGCTAAACCCTTCCGCTTCAATAAATTCTTGTTGAGCCGTCATCACTTGCAAAAAAAGTGGGTCTTTCGGATTCCCTTTTTCCATTTTTTCAACAAAAGGTAAAGGCACTCGCATAGCAAAAAGTTTACGAGCAGCGATATCCTCGGCAAAATCTTCAACAGGTAAATTTAAGGTTTTTAATAAGATTTTCGGATCAGAAATCGCATTTTTTAGGGTTTCTAACCAATTTTGTTCTTCTCTAATCGCAATATTTCGGGTTAAAATACGCACTTTCAAACAATCTCTATTTTTTAGGATATTTTTAATATGGCTACATATACTACCAGTGATTTCAAACCAGGTCTAAAATTTATGCAAGACGGTGAGCCTTGTGTGATCGTTGAAAACGAATTCGTTAAACCAGGTAAAGGCCAAGCTTTTACTCGTACTCGTATTCGTAAATTAATTTCAGGCAAAGTATTAGATGTAAACTTCAAATCTGGTACTTCGGTTGAAGCTGCTGATGTTATGGATCTTAACCTCACTTATTCATACAAAGATGATGCATTCTGGTACTTCATGCACCCAGAAACATTTGAACAATACTCTGCTGATGCAAAAGCAGTGGGTGATGCTGAAAAATGGTTATTAGACCAAGCAGATTGTATCGTGACTTTATGGAACGGTGCGCCAATTACTGTTACCCCACCAAACTTCGTAGAATTAGAAATCATCGATACTGACCCGGGTCTTAAAGGTGATACTGCAGGTACTGGCGGTAAACCAGCAACATTAAGTACTGGTGCAGTGGTGAAAGTACCTCTTTTCGTTCAAATCGGCGAAGTAATCAAAGTTGATACTCGTTCAGGCGAATACGTCTCTCGTGTGAAATAATCTTTCATTGAGAGATAAAAAGAGCGGTCAATATTTAATGAATATTGACCGTTTTTTATTGCCTGTTCATTAATGTCTGAGAGATAAAAAATGCGGTTATTTCTAACCGCACTTTAATTGATTATTTTGCTTTTGAGCCTTCTAACTCTAAAGAAGGTTTTCTATCTGAGTTCACACAAATAACTTGCGCAGCCGCATAGAGCGTTGTGTTAGGTTTTAAGCTAATGGTGTATTTCTCTTGTTTTTTCGGTGCGGCGCGTAAACCTTCACCCCAGAAATCATCATAAAAATCAGTACGAACTTGAGTTAAATGGTAGTTCTTACAGTTTAAAATTTTATATTGGCGAACAGAACGCGCATAGCGTCTTTTCTCATTTGGATACACATATAAACCTTTATCCAAATTCACCACGGCATCAAAGTGCACCTGATTTAAATCTTGGTTATCTACCCAAATAGAATCAGTATCAATGTAGTAATTTTTATCTTTTACTAATCGCACATACCCTACTCTATCTTTTGAAGGAGGTGTTAATGTCACCTCTTCTTGTGTAACTGGCGATTGAACAGCTGAACAGCCTGCTAAAAGGGCTACACCTAGAAACGTTAATGCTAATTTTTTCATTTTTCCTCCTTAAAGCTTTCTAAAGCCTGCTGTTAATCTTTTTATACCTTAGCTTAATATTTTACCGTATGTCCATATCCTTCAAGAATCGTTTTGATGTGTTCAAGTGACTCTTTTGTCGGTGGTAAAACATCTGCGAGCTCATACTCAAAGCCGAGGGTTTTCCATTTATGAGCGCCTAATCGATGATAAGGGAGAAGTTCGACTTTTTCAATATTAGTCATACCTTCAATAAACTGTCCGAGCAAATGAACATCATGATCGTTATCGGTATAACCTGGAACTACTACATAACGAATCCAGGTACGCTGATTACGTTTTTGCAAATATTTCGCAAATTCCAGCGTCCGTTTATTCGGTACGCCGATCAAATTCTGGTGTACTTTGTCGTTCAGTTCTTTTAAATCAAGCAAAACGAGATCGGTTACATCGAGTAGTTCATCAATAATATGGTCATAATGACGTACAAACCCATTAGTATCTAAACAAGTATTAATCCCTTCTGCTTTACAAGCTCGGAACCAGTCACGCACAAACTCAGCTTGAAGAATTGCCTCACCACCTGATGCTGTCACACCACCACCAGTTGCATTCATAAAATGGCGATAGCTCACGACTTCTTTCATGAGTTCTTCCACACTGATTTCGCGCCCACCATCAAGATCCCAAGTATCACGGTTATGGCAATATTTGCAACGCATTAAACAGCCTTGCATAAATAAAATAAAACGAATACCGGGACCATCCACGGTTCCACAGGATTCAAAGGAGTGAATTCTTCCTAGCACAGACATACATAAATTTCCAAAAAATTAATCTAACTAAATTTTACCAAAAATATCATCTATAAAAAATGAGCCTGACTTAAAATCAGGCTCATAATTAAAATATATTTATCCAAAGTGCAGTCATTATTCGCTAACTTTTTGAAAGGTTTGCACCACTGGCGCTTGTTCACAATACTCGACCAATACAGGTACAATTGAGGTAAAGTGTGGTGTTGCAAAATGTTGTTCTAAATCAGCTTTGCTTTTCCATTGCTCAATAAAAACATAATGATTAGCTTGTTCACTATTTTGTTGTAATTCGTAAGATACGCATCCTGTTTCTTGGCGAGTATGCTTAATCAACTCTTGGCATTGAGCTAAAAAATCATTAATTTTATCTGCTTTTACTGAAAATTGGGCAATAACTGTTAGCATAATTTGCTCTCCTATATATAAAAATAAACCACTTATAAAACTAGTCTATAAGTGGTTTGTATTAAAGCATAATTTTATTTAGAACGATTCTGTGAATGTACGAGTTACGACGTCTTGTTGTTGCTCTTTAGTTAAAGAGTTGAAACGGACTGCGTAACCAGATACACGAATAGTTAATTGCGGATATTTGTCCGGATTTTCCATCGCATCTAATAACATTTCACGGTTTAACACGTTCACATTTAAGTGTTGACCACCTTCTACTGCTGCTTCGTGGTGGAAGTAACCATCCATTAAGCCAGCAAGGTTGCGACGTTGTGCTTCTGGATCTTTACCTAACGCATTTGGTACGATTGAGAAGGTATAAGAAATACCATCTTTCGCATAAGCAAATGGAAGTTTAGCTACAGAAGTTAATGATGCTACCGCACCTTTTTGGTCACGACCGTGCATTGGGTTTGCACCAGGTCCGAATGGTGCACCTGCGCGACGACCATCTGGGGTGTTACCTGTTTTCTTACCATAAACTACGTTAGAAGTAATGGTTAATACAGATTGTGTAGGCACAGCGTTGCGGTAAGTTTTAAGTTTTTGAATTTTCTTCATGAAACGTTCAACTAAATCACAAGCGATGTCATCTACACGGTTGTCGTTATTACCATATTGTGGATATTCACCTTCGATTTCGAAGTCGATCGCGACGTTGCTTGCTACAACATTGCCATCTTTATCTTTGATGTCACCACGAACTGGTTTAACTTTCGCATATTTAATTGCTGAAAGTGAGTCTGCCGCAACAGAAAGACCTGCGATACCACAAGCCATGGTACGGTATACATCACGATCATGTAATGCCATTAACGCTGCTTCGTATGAATATTTATCATGCATATAGTGGATGATATTTAAGGCAGTCACATATTGTTTTGCCAACCAATCCATAAAGCTGTCCATACGAGTCATGACTGTGTCGAAATCTAACACTTCATCCGTAATTGGTGCTGTTTTCGGACCAACTTGCATACCTAATTTTTCATCAATACCGCCGTTGATTGCGTATAACAATGTTTTCGCTAAGTTTGCACGCGCACCGAAGAATTGCATTTGTTTACCAACAACCATTGGTGATACACAACATGCGATTGCGTAGTCATCATTGTTGAAGTCTGGACGCATTAAATCATCGTTTTCATATTGAACTGATGAGGTATCAATCGATACTTTCGCACAGAAACGTTTGAAGTTTTCAGGTAATTGTTCAGACCAAAGAATGGTTAAGTTTGGTTCTGGAGAAGTACCCATGTTGTAAAGGGTGTGTAAAATACGGAATGTATTTTTGGTTACTAATGTACGGCCATCTAAACCCATACCTGCGATGGTTTCAGTTGCCCACATTGGGTCACCAGAGAACAATTGATCGTATTCAGGTGTACGTAAGAAACGAACCATACGAAGTTTCATGACTAAGTGGTCAACTAATTCTTGCGCTTCAGTTTCAGTAAGTTTACCTGCTTTTAAATCACGTTCGATATAGATATCGATAAAGGTTGCAGTACGGCCAAATGACATCGCTGCACCGTTTTGTGATTTGATTGCGGCTAAGTAAGCAAAGTACATCCATTGAATTGCTTCTTTAGCGTTAGTTGCAGGGTTAGAAATATCGTAACCGTAGCTTGCTGCCATTTGTTTCATTTGGCCTAATGCGCGGTGTTGTTCTGCGATTTCTTCACGTAAACGGATAGTTGCTTCAAGATTTACGCCATCTTCTAAGTCTTTTTGTAAAGAAGAGAATTGTGCATATTTATCTTTCATTAAGAAGTCAACACCATAAAGTGCTACACGACGATAGTCACCGATGATACGACCACGGCCGTAAGCATCTGGAAGACCAGTTAATACACCTGATTTACGACAACGTAAAATGTCTGGCGTATAAACATCGAATACACCTTGGTTGTGGGTTTTACGATATTCAGTGAAGATTTTTTTCACTTCAGGATCTAATTCACGACCGTAAATTTTGCATGATCCTTCCACCATTTTAATACCACCAAATGGCATAATGGCACGTTTTAATGGAGCATCGGTTTGAAGACCTACGATTTTCTCTAAGTCTTTATTGATATAACCTGGTGCGTGAGAAGTAATCGTTGAAGGCGTATGTTCGTCAAAGTCTAATGGCGCATGTGTGCGGTTTTCAACTTTAATTCCTTCCATTACGGTTTCCCAAAGTTTTGTTGTCGCTTCGGTTGGACCAGCTAAGAAAGAATCATCACCTTCATACGGGGTGTAGTTCTTTTGAATAAAATCACGCACGTTGACGTTTTCTTGCCAATCACCGGCAACGAATCCTGCCCACGCAACTTTTTGTGCTTCATTAAGTTCTGACATAGTCATTTCCTTTTTTAATTGATAAAAAATAAGTCTTGTTTAGTTCGTTAGTACATTAGTGAGCTTTGGTTAAATAACGTTGGAATAACCCGATACAAACCGCACCACCCACAATGTTTCCTAACGTTACTGGAATCAAATTCTTCACAATGAAATGATAAAGATCTAAATCTGCATATTTCATTGGATCCACACCAATTTGTTGCCAAAATTCTGGCGTACTAGAATGTGCTGTGATAATGCCTAGTGGAATCATGAACATATTTGCCACACAGTGTTCAAAACCTGATGCGACAAATAAACCAATCGGCATGATCATAATAAATGCTTTGTCTGTAACAGTTTTACCGGAATAAGACATCCATACCGCTACACACACCATAATGTTACATAAAATACCAAGGTTAAATGCTTCAAACCAAGTATGATGAATCTTATGTTGAGCGGTTGCCAAAATGGTTAAACCCCATTGACCATTTGCTGCCATGGTTTGTCCCCCAAACCAAATCACTGCAGCAATAAATAAACCGCCCACAAAGTTGCCCAAATATACCACAATCCAATTTCGGATCATTTGACTTGTGGTTATCTTACCGCCTACGCGGGCAACTAAGGTTAAAGTAGAAGAGGTGAATAATTCAGATCCTAAAATTACCACCATAATTACGCCTAAAGAGAAGACCAACCCACCGACTAACTTGGTTAATCCCCAAGGCGCTCCTGCGCTTGCTGTTTGTGTCGTCGTATAGAATACAAAGGCTAAAGCAATACAAGCCCCAGCACTAATACCAGACAGAAATGATAAAAATGGGCGTTTTTGCGCTTTATACGCAGCGACGCTTTCAGCATAATCCGTTGCTTCAACTGGTGTGAGAGCAACAGAAGATTGATTTAAATTTTCTGATGCCATATCTAACTCCAAATAGTTGGTTTATTATTTCTTATACTACAACATAGGTATTCCTATACCCATTTGGTATTCTACTCTCTTATAAAACCATTGCAAGAAATCCCCGACTTATTCCAAAAAAATTTGATATTTTGCAAGTTTTGGTAAATTTTCTGCTCAAAAAATAAAAAAAGCGGAATATCACTATTCCGCTTTTCATATAAAAATAACAACATTAAAACACGATACGATCTCGGTTTTTCTCTAGTGTGGCTTTGCCAATGCCTTGTACTTCAAGTAGTTGTTCTGCCACAGTGAAATTACCGTGTTTTTCACGATACTGCACAATGGCTTCTGCTTTTTTCGCCCCAATACCAATCAGTGCTTTTTGAATGTCTGATGCGCTAGCGGTATTGATATTTAATTTATCACTCACCGTTTGTTGTACAGTTTGTGATGGTGCTTGCACAGCAGTTTGTTGCTGCACTTGCGTTTGCGGTTGAGCCTGCTCTGCTGTCTTTTCTTCTGCAATTGCTTGTGTACTCAACATCGCGCCTGCAATAAATAATGAACTAAATAAATGTTTCATCAATTTCATAAAAATGCCCTTTATTAACAAATAAGTACCGTTGATTCATATCAACAGCGACATTTTTAAGAAACACCGAAAACACGCAAGAAATTGACCGCACTTTTGCGATCCTGATCGCAAAAATTACATTTAAGTAAATGAAAAAACGACCTTAGCGCACTACCACTGCCGTGCCACTTGCAATCACCATAAACATACTTTTATTGCTTACTGTTGCGTAATTAATCTCTACGCCAACCACGGCATTTGCCCCTAAAGCAATCGCTTTTTCCTCCAACTCTTTCAAGGCATCTTGGCGTGCACGACTAATTCGACGCTCATAAACACTAGAACGCCCACCAATCACGTCGGTAATAGCCGCAAAAAAATCACGTATGAAGTTTGCCCCTGCAATCACTTCTCCAAAGACAACTTGTTTATATTCTACGATTTGTTTACCTTCAATATTAGGTGTAGTGGTAATAATCATTTTGTATCCTTTAATTCTCGTTAAAAATCAACCGCACTTTAGGCGGTTAATTTTGATTTTAAAACAGCTAATGCCTTCGCACGATGAGAAATTTTCTTTTTCTCTACGGTTTCTAATTCGGCAAAGGTACAGTCTTTTTCAGGGCTAAAAAAGAGCGAGTCGTAACCGAAGCCATTTTCACCTTTTTCTTCATAAATAATCTGCCCGTCACATTCACCTTGAGCAATGATCGGAGAAGGATCACTTGGGTGTTGTAATAACACAATCGTACTCACAAATTTTGCTTGGCGACGTTCAGTCGGTACATCGGCTAATTCTGCCAGTAATTTTTCTCGGTTTTTCGCATCAGCTTCATCACCATCCACACCTGCATAACGAGCAGAATACAATCCAGGCGCACCATTTAACGCATCCACCACAAGACCGGAATCATCTGCAATGGCCGGTAAACCTGATTTTTCAGATGCATAACGTGCTTTCAGAATGGCATTTTCAACAAACGTTAAGCCTGTTTCCTCTTGGCTTTCAATGCCTAAATCGGTCTGAGCAATGACTTCAAAACCGAAATCAGCTAACACATCTGCCATTTCTTTTACTTTGCCTTTATTACCCGTGGCAAGCACAATTTTTTGTTTCATGATTTTGTCCTTCATATCAAACATTGTCTCATTTTAGCATCTCACCAAAAAATTTCGGAATAAATATTGACCTTAACCTTAGGTTAATGTTTATGATTTGCGCCCATTCAGTTATCACATAGGAGCAAAACATGAAAAAATTTATGACTTTTATCGTACTTAGCACTGCTGCTGTTTCAATTTGTGCCCAAGCGAATGAACAACAGCATCAAACACACATGAATATGCCAATGTCGACAGATTCTGCAATGCAACAAGAATTAATGCAAGGTATGAATCAAATGCATCAAGACATGATGGCAGCTGCGCAATATAAAGATCCTGATGTTGCTTTTGCAGCAGGTATGTTGCCCCACCATATTGGCGCAGTAAAAATGGCGGAAGTTGAATTAAAATACGGAAAAGATCCTGAGATGCGTAAGCTTGCTGAGAATATTATTAACGCTCAACAAGCAGAAATTGAACAAATGCAAAAATGGCTTAAAGTGCACAATAAAAAATAAAATAACACAAAAAAAGTGCGGTAAATTAACCGCACTTTTTTAATAGAATTAGTTTACTTCTTTTATTCGTAGCTCTTTTGGCACTTCAAAGAACATATTTTCTTCTAAACCTTGAAGCTCTTCGATACTATCCGCACCAAATTCTTTTAATCGAGCAATCACGGATTGCACCAACTCTTCCGGTGCTGAAGCACCTGCTGTTACGCCAATTGTTCCAACGCCTTCAAACCAATCTGCCGCTACATCATTTGGATCATCAATCAATTTTGATTTCACGCCCATACGTGATGCTAACTCAGCTAAGCGGTTAGAATTTGATGAGTTTTTAGAGCCAACAACCACCACTAAATCACACTGTTTCGCTAATTCACGAACGGCTTCTTGGCGATTGGTTGTCGCATAGCAAATATCGTTTTTATGAGGTCCTTGAATTGCAGGGTATTTGCTTTTCAATGCACTGATAGTCTCTGCTGTATCATCAAGAGAGAGCGTGGTTTGTGTCATAAAGGTTAAATCATCATCTTCTTGAACGGGCAAACGAGCAATATCTTCCACGCTTTCAATTAAGAAAATGCCACCTTCGGCATTATTATACTGCCCCATTGTGCCTTCCACTTCTGGATGGCCTTTGTGTCCGATCAAAATCGCTTTCGTCCCTTTACGGCTCGCACGTGCCACTTGCATATGCACTTTGGTTACCAACGGACAAGTTGCATCAAATACTTTTAACTGACGATCTTTCGCTTCTTGACGAACGGCTTGTGACACACCATGAGCAGAGAAAATCACAATGGCACCATCTGGCACTTCGCTCAGTTCTTCCACAAAAATTGCTCCACGCTCACGCAAACCATTTACCACAAAACGGTTATGCACCACTTCATGACGTACATAAATCGGTGCGCCATGAATTTCAAGCGCTAATTCAACAATGCTAATGGCTCGATCGACACCTGCGCAAAATCCGCGAGGGTTAGCTAAAATTATCTTCATTTTTGACCGCTCTTTTTATCACCTTTAAAGGCATCTAATGCTAATAAACCCGCACCAATACAAATCGCAATATCTGCCACATTGAATACCGGATAATGATAAATATCCCAATAAAAATCTAAGAAATCCACCACAAAACCGTTATACACACGGTCTACCATATTGGCTAACGCACCGCCAATAATCAGTGCATAAGCTGAGTTTTGTAATTTTTGCTCTGCAGAATTCTTTTTCATAAAGTAAGCCAGCATTAAAGAAATCCCGATTGCTAGCACGATAAAGAAATATTTCTGCCAACCATCATGCTCAGCAAGAAAACTAAACGCTGCGCCATAGTTACGCACATAGGTTAAATTAAAAACGGGCAATATGTTCACACTTTCATAGAGATCAAAGCGTTGCACTACGATATATTTGGTCAGTAAATCGAGGATAAATGCAACCGCACTTAACCAAAGGAATGAAAGTCCTGTTTTATTTTTTGTCATAGGAAATTATCTGTCTTTATAAATGGACGATGATTTTAGCAACTCGAACAACCTTTATAAAGTAAAAGGCATCAAATCATAAAAGGCGAACACATTGGTTCGCCTTTCAATGTTAATTACTTTTTCTTCACCGGTCTTTGCCAACCTTGGATATGACGTTGTGGCACGCGAGTAATCACAAGCTCATCTTTCTCAATATTTTGAGTAATCGTTGAGCCCGCACCAATAGTTGCACCATCTGCCACAGTAACTGGCGCGACTAACTGCGTATCTGAGCCCACGAATACATTGTTACCAATGATTGTTTTAAATTTATTCGCACCGTCATAGTTACAAGTAATGACACCCGCACCGATGTTACAGTTTTCACCGATTTCAGTATCACCCACATAAGTCAGGTGGTTGACTTTAGAACCTTTACCCACTGTGGATTTTTTAATTTCTACAAAGTTACCCACATGGGTTTCAGCGGCTAATTCAGCACCTGGACGCAAACGAGAGAATGGACCAATCGCCGCTTTCTCACCAATTGTGGCATCTTCTAAAACAGAATAAGGCTTGATTTCAACATCATCACCAATGGTCACGTTTTTCAATACGCAACCTGCACCGATTTTTACACGGTCACCCAAGCGCACATTGCCTTCCACAATTACATTCACATCAATTTCAACATCTTTACCGTGCTCTAATGTGCCGCGTAAATCAAAACGCTTAGGGTCAATCAACATCACGCCTGCAAGTAAAAGTTTTTCTGCTTGTTTACGTTGATAATAGCGTTCCATTTTGGCTAATTGTAGGCGATTATTTACCCCTTCAACTTCCATAAAATCAGTTGCTTGAACAGCTACAATCGGACAACCATCTTGATGAGCTAAGCCAATTACATCAGTAATATAAAACTCGCCTTGTGCATTATTATTATCTAAACGCGCTAACCATTTTTTGAAACTTGCACCATCTGAAACTAACACACCTGTATTAATCTCTTGAATTTTAAGCTGCTCAGGCGTTGCATCTTTTTGTTCAACAATCCCTACAACTTTGCCATTTTCACGTACGATTCGACCATAACCTGTTGGGTTATCTAATACGACCGTTAACACTGCGATACCATTTTCAGGTTTCGCATCGATTAATTTTTGCAATGTTTCCGGTGTAATCATTGGGCCATCGCCATACACCATTAAAACATTTTCATCATCACGGAAAAAAGGCATTGCTTGTTGCATAGCATGTCCTGTACCCAACTGTTCCGCTTGGAACACCCAGTTCACGCTTTCATTTGCCAAACGATCACGCATTAATTCGCCACCGTGACCATAAATTAAATGCACGTTTTCCGCACCTAATTGATTTGCCGTATCGATCACATGTTTTACCATCGGTTTTCCTGCCACTTTATGCAAGACTTTCGGTAAATCAGAATACATACGAGTGCCTTTACCGGCTGCTAAAATCACCACGCTTAATGCTTTATTTGTCATAAATTCCCCTTACTACTAAAATTTTACTCATTCTATCGTAGAACAAACTGATAAGCACTTATCTTTGACATAACATATCGATAGATGAAAATTACTATTATGTGCTTAATAAACTACAAGACAATACCTAACCGCCTGAACACCCATTTCTTAATTTGAAATTGGATAATAACTGAGAAATATATCATTAAGGCATAAAGTAAAGCATAATAATCCCCAACAAAAGATAAAAATGGAAGGCTTAAAATCAACGCAAACACTGTAATATCGAAGAAAACTACCCTTGTTCGAACATAAAAATACAATCTTGCCGAATGAAATGGTAAAAAGAAAATCCAATAGAAAATCAAACCAACAAAGTTAATTGGTAATCTTAGGATATTAGTTAAAGTAAATAACTTATCAGACAATCCATAATCAACATCCATAAACCGCTTAATAATACTAAATTTAAAATTAACGACTAAGATATTAATATTTACCCACAATACAATACTAGCGATAACGATATAGAAACTATAAATAGTTATAATACCAAAGCTTAATAAAATAACGACAATAATAGCCCCAGGCACAAAATGTGAAGCCCAAAAGTTATAGTCTTCATCTAAAGATTTTGATATAGCCAAAGCAATTATTGAAGTAATAATAAAATTATAAATTGGATTATTAACCATATCAGATACAAGGGACATAGAGATAATCAAAATTATAAGAGGAATTATTCCTTCTATAATCATACTCTTTTCTGTTACTTGTAGAGAAGGCTTATAGATAAGAGATTTTGCATAAATAATCAACGAAGCAAATACCCCTCCTATAATTAATATAATAAAAAAAGATGCGTATGACTGTACTAAAAACCTTAGCAATCTAATTTTCGTATTATATTCAAACCCTGTACTTTCAAACATAATATAAGGTACATAAAAAATCATTATTCCTATTAGGAATGTTGCTCTACAGATAACAGCATAAAGGAAAACATCTTGCAATCTAGGAATTTGACTTGTTATTTGGTTATATTCCCACTGATATCTAGCCTCTTCCGCCTTTGTAAAGGGAGTAATCAGAATAAGATAAAACAATGTCAATATATAACTCATTCTTTGAGATATTCTTTGATACACAGCTCTTAATATTGGAATTGGTATTTGCCTTAGCTCTGTCGTGTAATCCTCTTTATCCTTAATTAGATCAGTTGCTAATTGAACCTTATCTTGAATATAAATCAAATACTCTGGATTGCAATTCTGTGCAAACTTATAATCTCTATGCCAGTTAAAATAATCTGACCATTGTTTCCAAACAAATACATTTTCAAGCCGAACATCCAGCAGCAAATTCCACATCTGCCAAGAAATATATTCTGTTTGTTCCATTGGAAGTTGATTTAAGGCAAGATAAAATCTATTCCATTGTTTTTCTAACTCTTGCTCACCTTCCATATTGATAATACGATAAACCTCATTGAGTAATGCATCAGATTCAGTATAAGTAAATTCACTAGCACCAGACTGATTAATATCTCGAATTTCGAACTCATATTGAGATTCATCATAAGGATCTTCAGGTTCATATGGTTGAATTTCTAGTGGTGCGTTTTTTGACAAATCTCCGAAAAAATCAATCGTATTTTCAGATTTAGATTTCTCACAAAAATCCTCCTTAATATCGACTTCGTCCTCCAATTTATCAAGATAAGGTGCTATTCTTAACGCTTCATCAAAAGCGTCTCTAAGCACTTGATAACCAGTTGGATCATCATCTGGACGAGTTACTTTTAGTTTTTTAGCATAAGCACGACGAATTTCACGCTCATCTGTTGTAGGCTCAATTTCTAAAACTTCCCAGCAATTCATTTATAGTATCCATCCACCATCAAACTTGGCTAAAAAGGCTTCAAAATCTTTCTGTTCGCGTAAAATACTTACTTGATCTTGGCTATCTAATACACTTTCAAAATGAGCCAAATATTGGCTTATCATATGACGATTATCTCCAAGATATTCTTCATATATACGTTTGGCTTTTTCAATAAGATAAATATTTTTTTCTTGATCTCTAGGATGAATTTTTAAAGCTCTTAATCTCGCACGAGAATGCTTAATATCATCCTCGGTTAATGTAAGCGCATTTTGTTTAAAAACTTTATTTGCATTAATATTTAATTCTTGGTTAATAAGATCAACCTCCAGCAACCCATTGATATCATAGCTAAATCTTGCATCAATACTAATTTCACCTGCTGGAAGAGGAGGGATTTTGATAATCATCTCACCCAATAGCAGATTTTCTCTAGCTAAAGGTGATTCACCTTGCAATATATCAAATTTGATTTCAGTTTGATTATCCAGAGCAGTAACAAAATTTTTAGAACGAGAAACAGGAACTGGCATATTACGCTCAATAATTGGACTAAAATGCCCATGAGACATACGCCCATTACCAAGATTAATTGACGTGTCAGTACCAAGAGAAAAAGGCATTACATCTGTTAAAATCACTTCATCCAAATGTTGATTTCGGAAAATTAATGCAGCCTGAATTGCCGCACCTCTTGCAATAGCTTCATCAGGATTAACTCCTAACTGGGGAATTTTTTTAAACAGTTGAACAATCGAACGGCTAATCATTGGCATCCTGGTTGCCCCCCCTACGAGGATAATACCATCAATTTGTTCAGGATTTAATCGCGCATCACGTAAGGCTCGCTCTAATGGCTGGCGTAACCGAGAAAAAAGTACACTAGAAGCTTGTTGAAAATCTTCTCGAGTAATTCTTGTTTTATATTCTTTCCCTTCAAAGTTAATCGAAATATCGACCTCTGACTCTTGGCTCAATTGACGTTTAGCTATTTCAAGTGGTTGCCAAATATCTTTCTGTAAATTCAATTTTTCAATATCTGACTTAGAAAGCTCAGTGCAGCGTTGCAAGAAACAATGTTTCAAAGCTTGCAAAAAATCCTCTCCACCGAGATGATTATCTCCTGCGCTGGCAGAAACCTGAACAACACCATCAAAATAATCTAAAATTGATACATCAAAAGTACCACCACCCAAATCGTAAATAAGGAAACGAGTATTATCTGGTTTTTCCTGTAAATTATAGGCAAGTCCAGCAGCTGTTGGTTCATTAAGTAATCGCAATACATTAAGCCCAGCCATCTGTGCTGCTTGTTGTGTTGCCTGACGCTGGATTGCATTAAAATAAGCAGGTACGGTTATTACTACATCTCTAACTTCTTCTTGTAAATATGCTTCCGCATCTTCTTTTAAACTTTTTAAAATTAATGCCGAAAGCTCTTCAGCTCTAAACTGCTGATTACCTAGATGAAAGCGTTTATCTGTACCCATAAAACGTTTAAATGCAGCAGCAGTATGACCCGGAGCCGTAGATAAACGTTCTCTAGCTGCAAGACCAACAAGAATAGTGCCATCCTCAGTCATACTAACGACAGATGGAGTTAAAAAATGCCCTAAACGGTTAGGAATAAGTTTAGTTTCACCATCAATAAATTGTGCAATCAGGCTATTCGTTGTACCTAGGTCTATGCCAAGTTGTAATGTAGTCATCTTGATTCCTTTATATCAAGCAAGTGAAATGAAAATCTTGCTAAATTTAACTTATTTTATAAATTAGGTAATCTGTTTTTTTACCTAGAATAATTAATATATTTGGATTCTATGTCCTTAACTCTATTTATGCATCATATATAGCTGAAAGGTCGGCGTATTCTATCGTAGAATGGAGAATATGATAAGCCATTTAATTTTCATACATTCCTGACAAGACAAGATTGTATAAAAATCTCAAATCCTGTAAACTATCCTCCCGTCTTGATAGCTAATCATCTTTTTCTTTTATTTTTGACTGCACTTTTCAGCATTCTGCACAAATTTGCATAAAAGATGATTGGCTATAATCATTTTTATCCCAACATATTAGGTCTCTCACTATGGCTACAAATTATATTTTCGTCACAGGCGGTGTAGTTTCATCGTTAGGTAAAGGTATTGCTGCAGCATCATTGGCAGCAATTTTAGAAGCACGTGGCTTAAACGTGACTATTATGAAATTAGACCCTTACATCAACGTGGATCCGGGTACAATGAGCCCAACCCAACACGGCGAAGTGTTCGTGACACAAGACGGGGCGGAAACCGATTTAGACTTAGGTCACTACGAGCGTTTTATTCGTACCAAAATGACAAAACGCAACAACTTCACCACAGGTAAAATTTATTCTGAAGTATTACGCAAAGAGCGTCGTGGTGATTATTTAGGTGCGACAATTCAAGTTATCCCACACATCACCAATGAAATTAAAGATCGCGTGATTGCCGGTGCGCAAGGCCATGATGTGGTAATCGTGGAAGTGGGCGGAACAGTGGGTGATATTGAATCGCTTCCATTCTTAGAAGCACTTCGTCAACTTGCCGTACAAGTCGGTCGTGAGCACACTATCTTTATGCACTTAACGTTAGTGCCATATATCCCAACGGCGGGCGAAGTGAAAACCAAACCAACACAACATTCTGTAAAAGAATTACTTTCGATTGGTATTCAGCCGGATGTACTTATCTGCCGTTCAGATCGCATGATTCCACCAAACGAGCGTGCAAAAATCGCTTTATTCTGTAACGTGCCAGAACGTGCGGTCATCTCATTAAAAGATGTGAATTCAATCTACCAAATTCCGGCATTATTGAAATCACAAGGTTTAGATGAATTCATCTGCCAACGTTTCCACTTAGACTGTCCTGAAGCGGATCTTTCTGAATGGGAACAAGTGCTTTATCAAGAAGCCAACCCTGTGGGCGATGTGACCATCGGTATGGTAGGTAAATATACTGAATTACCTGATGCATATAAATCAGTGAACGAAGCCTTAAAACACGCTGGCTTAAAAAACCGTTTAAGCGTGCATATTAAATACATTGATTCTCAAGATGTTGAAACGAAAGGCGCTGATGTATTAAAAGGTGTCGATGGTATTTTAGTACCGGGCGGTTTTGGCTATCGCGGTGTAGAAGGCAAAATCTTAACCGCTAAATATGCACGTGAAAACAATGTGCCTTACCTAGGCATTTGTTTAGGGATGCAAATTGCATTAATCGAATACGCGCGTAATGTTGCAGGTCTTGAGAAAGCGAATTCATCTGAATTTGATCGTAACTGTGAGCAACCAGTTGTTGGTTTGATTACGGAATGGCAAGATGCGGAAGGCCACATTGAAACTCGTGATGACAATTCAGATCTTGGTGGCACAATGCGTTTAGGGGCACAACAATGTCATTTAATTGAAGGCTCAAAAGCGCGTGCATTATATGGCAAAGAAACCATTGAAGAACGTCACCGCCACCGTTATGAAGTGAATAATAATCTGCTTCCACAAATTGAAAAAGCAGGTCTTAAAGTAACTGGCTTATCTGCGGATCGTAAATTAGTGGAAATCATTGAAGTACCAAACCACCCTTGGTTTGTGGCATGTCAATTCCACCCAGAATTTACGTCAACGCCTCGTGATGGCCACCCATTATTCGAAGGCTTTGTCAAAGCAGCAAGAGAAAATCAGCTAAAAACTGAAAAGTAATTTGTTGATAATTCAATAAATAAGTGCGGTCAAAAACACAAGAATTTTTGACCGCACTTTGCATTTTTAAGCATTTTAATTTGATTGATTCTATTACTGTTTCACTAAACGATAAGGCAAGATCTGCATTTTACATTTATCAGAAATATCACCTGAATCGAAATCATCAATAAAATGCCAATGTGCGGTATCTTTTGTTAAATCAGTGAGATAAATTCGAGTGTTACCTACTTTATAACGACACTCACCAATAACAAAATTCCTTTCACTACTGGCTTCATCCATGTAATCACCGTGAACAACTTGGATAAGCTTCGCATGATTGGTTAAATCAGTGTAATACCACCAAATATCAAATTTATCTTTATCATTGGCTAGCTGAACTTGCAAACTCGGCTCTATAAAGTTCGCATTATAACTATGAGCTTGCATTATTTGTGAACTTATTAACTCATTATGTTTCCAAAGGTAATCATAATTAAGCTGGCGATTTTCATAAAATGCAACTTTACTCTTTAAACGAATCGTCGGTAGAATAACCTCGCCTTCAGGTATTTCACAACTAGCTAAGGTAAAATCAGAATAAGACATCGAAGGCCCCTTACCTTTTATTCGTACAAAAACAAAACTTCCTCTACTCAAACAAGACTGTCCATTAATAGAAATCGTTTCTGGCATGCCTAAGTCAGTATCATGTTGTTCACCCAATCTAACCAAATTATTGATTCTAACAACATGACTATTTAATGAAAGTTTATTTAAACGAAAATCGCCCCACTTAAAATATGTATTATCGAGCGTAATAACATAATCTGGCGCATCTTCTCCGGTTGTTGCAAAAACAAATGCATTCGGAGATAAATCATCAATACCTGCTAAATACGGTTTATCTTGTAACTGAACACCTCTAAGCGCCCAATCTTGTGGAGCTGAAGAAAACAAAAAATAAAATACAAAATAACTCAAAATAAATAATAATGTGGCAATTCCAAGCAATATACCAATTGTCCACAAACATATTTCTAATGGTGTCTTTAAAAGCTTCATATTTCCTAATATTTCTCTTAATCAATATATTTGTGTATTATGCTTTTCTTATCAAGACAGAAAAATTACCACTTTCTGGAATACTTTCATCATTTTCTTACCCCATAAAAAAGCAAATTTATTTAATTACACTTCAAAAAACATTTGAATTAGTATAACATTTTAGTCAACTATTTATCTAACTTAAATAAGTGGTTACTTTTAAATATATTTATAAAACATTCTTCAATTCAACTGCTTGTTATAAAAGGAATAACCATGCATAAATTTTTACTGACAACCTTTCTCGCTAGCCTTTCTACCTCTGCTTTCGCACTTTTCCCTATTCAAACTGATTGGCAAGCTAATCACTTACAAGGCAAAGTGAAGTCCGTTATTTCACAGTCGGAAGATAATCCAGAAACGGTAGAAGGAGAAGTGGTCACGAACGATACTCATCAATTTTATAATGAACAAGGCTTTTTAATTAAAACTGAAGATATTACCCAAGAATCTGAATATTCCGATAAAACGACGGCGAATTATCGATATGATCAAAACAATCGATTAGAAGAAATTCGTTACACTATCGATAAAGAGACTCATGGAAAACTCTACCACTATCAAGAAAACAGCGATGGTTCAGGCGTCATTTTAGAAATCACCTATGTAGGCAAAAAGCCGAAAAAACCAAATTTTCAAGAAGATTACATCAAAAGAGTTTACGACAAAGATAGCAAACTCATCTCTGAAGCCGTTTATTATGCAAAGATGATTGACGGCCATGCGAAAAAATTCCATTACAAGGACGATAAACTCATCAAGGTTTGTGATTTTGATGACAGTGGAAAAGAAAGCAATTGCGAAACTTATCGTTATCTCGAAAATGGCGACTTTGTACATAACACGTCTTTTAATGAGGGACGAGCAGATTTTACTTATGACAAAAACCACAACGAATTAAAACGTCAAATTTTTGATCAACATGGGAAATTAGAAGAGACGTTCACAAAACGTCATAAATTTGATCAACACGGTAATGTGATTGAAAGCATTATGTATGATGAAAAAGGTATATGGTTAGATAAAACCACAAAGAAATATGAATATTATCAATAAACCACTTTTAAACGACGTATTCTAACTAGACTGCTTATGATATTTTTTAGATCTAAACCACGCGCTGAAAAATTAGATAAAAAATTAACCACCAAACTGGACAAAATCTTTCAATATTTTAAGGCGAAAGAAGAACCATCTGAGTGGTTGTTTGCCAGAAATCACAAGGTTGCGCCAATGGCAATCGCAACCTATTGGCATTATGGTAAAGCCAATTTAGATGAATCTGAATTGCTAGAAAATACGGGTTTATCTGATTTATACCAACCTCTCAAATTGCTCCTAACAAAAACAATGAAACTGCCTTGCATTACTCGCAGAGAATTTGAAGAGGAAAATTGGGCTCAATTATTTCTTTCTATTGATTTTAAATTAAACCCAACAGATAGCTCACTTTTTAGAGTTTTTGTTTTTCCTGATCAGGATAGCTTCGTTTTCGCCGAAACAGATCAAGCGGATAATCTTTTTCAGAATATGATGCAGGCAAAGCCATTTAATCAACATAGTCCACATTATGAGAAATTTTTATCTTCAGTTGATGCGGTTTTAAACGCGATTGAAAAGCCTGAAGATTTCACATTATTAGACCAAAAACTCGCCAAAATTGAGCATTATCTTAAAAATCAACCTGATGGTGATTTACTTGTCAAAAACAATGTCTTTGAAACAGATATTTACGCCTATCAATTTTACTATTCTGATAATTGGGACGATTACTCAAAAGAAAAATTTAATGAATTAGATTTTGGCGGCGACATGTATGATTTACAAAGCCAATTCTGTAACCCAATGGGATTCGTACCTGCTTCTCGAGAAGAATTTTTTAATGGTTCTGGCTATTCTTTTTTAAATATTGGGTTCGGCATAAAACCGCATAAGGAATATGAATATATTATTAAAGAAACTGAATTTGAATTTCCGCAAAGAATTGAGCTATTTGCTGGGCAACCTATTCGTGATGCTGCATATTCGTTACAACATACTGATAAGCTTTTTATTTTGGATTTAATGGCTGCGATTTATTATGCCAAACCGCTTGATGAACAACATTACAAGTTTGATTTGTTAAAACAAGCCGTTGATTTGATTTGCGATAGCATTGACAGACGTGAAAATGAAATCAATCAAGATGCCTTATTTGATGAGTTACTTATGTTGCTTGAAACGAAAAAATACATCAAAGCAAAATATATTAAGCAAGTTAAAAGCCTCTATAAATGGCTAAATAAAGACCTAGAAAAATGTCGAGAAAAAATGATCGCATTTGGTGATATCTATGAGGACGAAGATTTCGATGAAGAATACGCTAAATTAGAGCTTATCAGAAGTTATCTTCATTGCTATCAAGATGATTGGAAAATTGATTATGACTCACTCAATCATTTTCTTTCAGAAGCTCTTGAACAAACTTTTGAAATCACTTTCGAAGAAGCACAGCATGAGTTTGCACGCATTAAGAATAAAGTAGAAACAGAAAGTGATTATACTTTACTTTATGTTGATACGGGTTGCGACAATTTCTATTGCTTAGTTTGCCCAAAATCAGCAGAAACCCGCATAATAGAAATTGCAGACATATTAAATTTACCTATCAACCATTAAATTTTATGGACAGAAAACAACATGGCAGAAATAAAAAACGATCATTTTTAGCTAATTGTTGCAAAAACGCTGTGAAACATCACAGCGTTTTTTATTTAGGGTTACTTATCAAAAATAGCTTGTACAGATACTTCACTATAGTAATAACCTTTTTCCTTACTAAACTCCATTTCAAGCTCTCTCAAATAAACCGTGAAACTTGGTCCATCAATTTTTAATAAATCTTGAGTAAACGGTTTAAGATCAGCTTTAGACATTTTTTTCATCGGGTCTAATTGATGTTCCTTGAATACTTTGTGAATATGTTCATCCATATTAGTACAATATCTGTCATGATCTTCAACAAAGCAAACCTCTGGCTTCTCTTCGTGCTTATCCGCTTTTTCATCAGATTTCATATAAGTCTGAACCTCTGTACGATAAAATCCAGGTCTTGGTACACGAATCCATTTTTTATACGGCGTGACATCAATTGACTCCCATAGAAATTCTATTGTTGTTTTTCGGTCGCTAATTACTTGGCTATTGATGCTGATATGATCACCATAAATATTTAATGTAACAAGTTCTTCAGATTTTTCACCATATCTCTGCTTAAATATCTCGTGTCTTTCTTTATAAGGATCTTCTACATAAGAGTCTAGCGCTATATGACGAACCATATAAAATGTTACATTATCTAATTCTTCCCAATCTTTAAGCTCGCTCTTCGGCATATTCTCTAAACGTTCGACAAAATCTATATCATCACGAATTTTGCCTAAGCCATCTGATAAATTAAGTTTTTTCAATAACTGTTCAAAACGTGCAGTTTGGCTTTGGTAAGCAATTTCTTGTGGTTTAACAATCCAAGTCATAGCGAAAATTGCCACCATGACAACCCCAGAAATCAGGCGGTATTGACGTGCTTTTGGCACAATCAGAATCGCATAAGCAATCGTAATCGCCGTAGCCAAAGCCACTAAATAAATACGTTGTTCCGTCCAAGCATAGGCACTAATACGGCGATCAATCGCCAACCATAACAACACGATTGGCACAATAGCAAGATATGGATAGAACTTAAAGAAAGTTTCCCAGCGGGCTTTAGCACAAATAGAACGTAGTGCATATACGCCTAACCCACCAAGCAAGTAAGGCAAAGTAATATTAGCCAGCATCCCTTTTGGTAATACGCCTTCAAAAATAATTTGCACAACATAAGCATAAAGCAACACAGTGAAAATCATCAATGCTGGTGCTAATACAAAATTAACTAAGATCTCAAAAATGCGATTTAACGTCATTTCTGATTTAGCTTGACGCTGTTGAAACACTAAGAAAAAGAGTGGCAAAGTAAAAATGCCGAAAGATGTATAAAAATGCTCATAGAAACTATCAGAAAACTCGACATTAAAGAGCGTTTTAATCGTAAATAAAATAGCCGCCACTAACCCAAACACCAACAACCATACCGCCGTCGCTAAGCCAAGATGGAATAGATTGGTAAAATTACGGTAGGTAAACCCTTGATTATTTTTTTCAAATGGGAAGCCTAATAACACAAATAACGCAATAAAATTTGATCCCCAGAATTTCGGGCTTGAGAAATAAAACACTGAACTATCATTAGTCATACCAATAATAGCCAGTGCCACCAATGGTATAATCCATGAAAAACGATACCAAGAATATGGACGAGAGAGATAAACAAAGATAAACAAGATTGGCGCAAATATCCAATAAGCCAAATGATCATTCCCTTGATGAGATCCTAATTCCACAAACCAAATCCCAATCGCAAACGCAGTAATCATAAAAATTTCAATCGGATGCGTAGATACCGCATTTTTCATTTGGGCTTTAGTCTTTTCGAAAAATGTTGAAACAGACATAATCATTCCTTCTTTAATTCTATAAAGCCTTATTTAACACTTAATAATTCATACTAAAATAGTATGAAAATTCTCTGGCACTTTAACGAACTTTTATAGACAAATCCACTAAAATTAAATAGATATTAGATAAAAACTCACCGCACTTGATTGAAAAATAAGATACAGATCAAAGTGCGGTCATTTTTCCAAGACAAATTTCTAAATTTGCTTTATCATATTCCCGTTTTAGGTTCGCCTAACTAATTTTAATTAACTTTAAACAGAGGAAAACAAAATGGCAAAAATCGTTAAAGTCATTGGTCGTGAAATCATCGACTCTCGTGGTAACCCAACTGTAGAAGCTGAAGTTCATCTTGAAGGTGGTTTCGTTGGTTTAGCAGCTGCTCCTTCAGGTGCATCTACTGGTTCTCGTGAAGCATTAGAATTACGTGACGGCGACAAATCTCGTTTCTTAGGCAAAGGTGTATTAAAAGCGGTTGCTGCAGTAAACGGTCCTATCGCTGATGCATTAGTGGGTAAAGAAGCGTCTAACCAAGCTGAAATCGACCAAATCATGATCGATTTAGACGGTACTGAAAACAAATCTAACTTTGGTGCAAACGCAATCTTAGCGGTATCTTTAGCAAACGCAAAAGCTGCTGCAGCGTCTAAAGGTTTACCACTTTACGCTTACATTGCAGAACTTAACGGCACGCCAGGCGTTTACTCTATGCCATTACCAATGATGAACATCATCAACGGTGGTGAACACGCAGATAACAACGTTGATATCCAAGAATTCATGATTCAACCAGTTGGTGCGAAAACATTACGTGAAGCACTTCGTATCGGTGCTGAAGTATTCCACAACCTTGCGAAAGTATTAAAATCTAAAGGCATGAGCACGGCTGTAGGTGATGAAGGTGGTTTCGCACCTAACCTAGCATCTAACGCTGACGCTTTAGCATGTATCAAAGAAGCAGTTGAAAAAGCAGGTTATGTATTAGGTAAAGACGTCACTTTAGCAATGGACTGTGCATCTTCTGAGTTCTACAACAAAGAAACCGGCAAATACGAAATGAAAGGCGAAGGCCGTTCATTCACTTCTCAAGAGTTCACACACTATCTTGAAGAATTAACTAAACAATACCCAATCGTGTCTATCGAAGATGGTCAAGATGAATCTGACTGGGAAGGTTTTGCATACCAAACTAAAGTGTTAGGCGACCGCATTCAATTAGTAGGCGACGACTTATTCGTTACTAACACCAAAATCTTAAAAGAAGGTATCGAAAAAGGTATCGCAAACTCTATCTTAATCAAATTCAACCAAATCGGTTCTTTAACTGAAACTTTAGCAGCAATCAAAATGGCTAAAGATGCAGGTTACACAGCGGTTATCTCTCACCGTTCAGGTGAAACCGAAGATGCGACTATCGCTGATTTAGCGGTTGGTACAGCAGCAGGTCAAATCAAAACTGGTTCTATGAGCCGTTCTGACCGTATTGCGAAATACAACCAATTAATCCGTATCGAAGAAGCATTAGAACGTGCTGGCACACCAGCTCCGTTCTTAGGTTTAAAAGCGGTTAAAGGTCAAGCATAATTTTTGCTTAATTTAAGGTAAAATAGCACCGCACTTTGCATAAAAGTGCGGTGTTTTTTTAAGGTGTTTTTATGAAGACACAATCTGATTCACTTCTTACTGAACCTTGGCTATCTTGGGCCATCGAAATTCAAAGCATTGCACAAAATGGGCTAACTTATTGCAAAAATATCTATGATATTGAGCGCTATGAACGTTTGCGGGATTTGTCTGCTGAAATGCTCGCTTATAAAACAGCAATACCAAAAGAAACCGTCAAATCACTTTTCTGCAATGAGGCAGGTTATCAAACCCCTAAAATAGACTCACGCGCAGCTATTTTCAAAGATGATAAAATTTTATTAGTACAAGAAAATGATGGACTTTGGTCACTGCCTGGCGGCTGGATAGATGTGCTAGAAACCATTTATAGTAATACGATTAAAGAAGTACGCGAAGAAGCGGGGCTTAATGTTAAACCGACTTTCATTATTGCTATTCACGAACAACATAAACGAAATTTTCCGCCTTTTGCGCATCCTGTACTCAAAACCTTCGTCATGTGCGAACCATTAAGTGGTGAATTTCAACCAAATAGTGAAACAGTTCAATCTGCCTATTTTGCGTTGAGTGAACTGCCGCCAATGAATGAAGAAAAAAATACGCCCGCACAGGTTGAACTTTGCTTTCAGGCACACCATAGTAGTCACTGGACTACACAATTTGATTAGGAAATACCATGTTACATTTAACCCTCGAAGATCAACTCTTTCTCGGTCAACCAAAACAAGTCGGTACACACTCGACAGTGCATGATCACCTGGCAGTGATGTTTGAAGATGACGGTGAAACCGGCTATTTCTATGCGTTAGATATGCGTCAAAATGCGCAGCCTGTTGTCGATTGCTTACATGTTTATAACGTCGATAACACTCGCAATCACCACGAAGCCCGTAAATTAGAAATCTGCTGGGATGAAAGTGGTTATTTAGCCTTATTGCTCATTAACGGCTATCCGCATGCCGTATTTGATTTTGCCCATTTGATCGGCTATAACACTAACAAACATCCTCATCCTGACTTAATGAGCATGTGGACACACGAAGAAATCACCAATGAACGTGCAACAGCATGGCTTGGTGTGAATACCATTAAATAGGATTAACTATGCGATTTTACCGCGGTCTTCAGCCTTTCAAGGTTATGAGTTTTGACCTTGATGACACCCTTTATGATAATAGTGATGTCATTCGTTTGGCCGAAGAGCATTTTCTTCAATGTGTGCAAGAACACGCACAACTGAGCGATCTTACCTCAGAATATTGGCGAGAATGGAAATGGCAACTGGCGGAGAAAGATTCCTTGATTGCTGAAGATGTGATCGCCTGGCGTGTCGAAACGTTACGGCACTTACTGGCGCATCATAGTAAAAGTACGGTTGAAATTGACCGCACTTTGGCCCTCGCTATGGAAGAATTTATTGAATGGCGACATAAAATTGATGTGCCCGCTGAAAGCATTGAAGTATTAAACCAACTTAAAGATCGCTACCCGCTTAGCGTGATTACCAATGGTAATGTGATTGCAAAACGTATTGGGTTTGAACACTTTCAGCTGAGTTTACGTGGTGGAGAACAAGGCAGAGCGAAACCTCATCAAGATTTGTTCCACCAAACCGCCCATTATTTTGGCGTAAAACCGAGTGAAATTTTACATATCGGTGACAACTTAACCACGGATGTTCAAGGCGCCATTCAAGCCGGTAGCCAAGCTGTATGGATTAATTTATCAGGCAAAGATCTCAATTCATTTACTGAAGCAAGCATTTTGCCTACATTAGAAATCAATCATTTAACTGAATTATTAACACTTTAACTCTATGATGAAAAAGAAAAATCAAGTTCTCGTAAGCCTTTCCATTGTGGCTTTACTGGGCGGCTGCTCAGAAGAGCAAGTTCAACGAGATGTTTATAACAGCCTTGAGGATTGTTTAGCCGATTGGCAAAAAATTGAATTATGCGAAGCTGACCAATCTAATGAAAATAATAGCGGCACAACTGCACATGCTGGATCTGGCTCCTCTCTCTCGGGCAATTTAAATACACGTCCAAGCAATAATAGCGAATGGTCAGAAGACAATCAGACCGTCAAACAAACCTTAAATCCAGATGGAGCAACTCACTCTGGCAACTCAAACGGTTCAGAGGGAGCAAGCCACACGAGCTCTGCAACAGGAGAAGGACACGGTAGTATGGGCAGTGCGATTGCAGGTGCTGCAATGGGTTATATGATTGCGCGTACGATGGGCTCATTTTTAGGTCCAAGCTACAATCCAAGTAACCGTGCCGTTTCAACACCAACGGGTCAAGTTATCCAACCACAAACTAATCGTTCTGTCGGTAAGCCTGTATTAGTTAAAGGCAATGCAGGTAGCACTTACAGTAAACCAGTTTCACGCGGTGGCTTTAAAAGCTCAAGCTCAAGTAGCAGCCGTAGTTCAGGCGGTTAAATATGAAACGAATCACAGGCTTTCCTACTCGCCCTAATATGGTGCAACAATTATTAGATGTGGGCTTTGATTACTATAATCTGCCTTCCTCTGATGGCTCCCATTATTGGTCGGATAATGTAGCGTATGAATTTACCTTAGCTGAAATCGATCGTATTGAAGATGCCACCAACGAATTGCACGCCATGTGTATGGACTTTGTTGCAGATGAAGTGAAACAAGGTGATTATGCCCATTATCGCTTCACCGATTTGCAAAAAAATCTGATTGAACAAACATGGGCTAAAAACGTACCGTACTTATATGGCCGTTTTGATTTTGGTTATGACGGTGAAAACCTGAAAATGTTTGAATACAATGCTGATACCCCAACTTCTCTGCTTGAAGCTGCCGTGGTGCAATGGCAATGGTTAGAGCAAATTGAAGGCTTAACACATCGTGACCAATTCAATTGGATTCACGAAGAATTACTGAATCGCTTCCAGTTTATTCAACAGCAAACTGGGCTAAAAGATTTCCATTTTAGTGCTATGCAAGAAGCGGGACGTGAAGATTGGGGCAATATCGATTACCTAGCAGATGTGGCTTACAACGCAGGTTGGCATATTCATCAGCTCGCTATTGAAGATGTGGGCTACGATAAAGACAGTCAGCAATTCCTCGATCTGAATAATCAGCCTATTGATTGTTTATTTAAGCTCTACCCGCTTGAATGGATGACTACGACAGAATATGCTCCACACATGCTTAATTCATCCACCACTTTTATTGAACCTGCGTGGAAATTACTATTAAGCAATAAAGTGCTGTTAGCGAAATTGTGGCAAAAACATCCAAATCATCCATTATTACTACCCGCTTACTTTAGCAAGCATGATATTACCGATCGTCAATCAATATGGGTGAAAAAACCGACTTTAGGTCGTGAGGGCGCCAATGTTTCTTACTATGAAAAACGTAATGGTCTGGAATTTGCCGCTAAAGGCAGTGAACATTCTGCTTTTTACGATCAAGCAGGTTACATTTATCAACAAAAATTTGAACTGCCAAATTTTGATGGCATGTACCCTATGATTGGTTCTTGGGTAGTGGGAGATGTGGCTTGTGGCATTGGATTGAGAGAAGATTTTACCCCAGTTACCGGCAATGATAGCCACTTTATTCCGCATTACTTTGTAGAATAAAAACAACGCAAAAACTAACCGCACTTAACAGATAATAAGGAGATAAATATGTATCCATTTAGTTTTCAAAACCCTACTCGCATTGAATTTGGTCTCGATAAAGAAAAAGAGATGGGGAAATATATGCACGAATACGGTGCAAAAAAGGTCTTAATTATCTATGGTAGTGAGCGTGTCAAACAATCCGGTTTATTTGAAGATGTGACAAAAAGCTTGCGTGAGCATGGAATTGAATACATTGAATGTGGCGGGGTAAAAAGCAACCCGACAATCAGTAAAGTTCGTGAAGCCGTTGCAATGGCAAAAGCCTTTGGCGCAGATAGTGTGTTGAGTATCGGTGGTGGATCTTGCCTTGATAGTGCGAAAGCGATCGCAGCCGGTGCTTGCTATGACGGTGATACTTGGGACTTCTTTAAAGGCACACTGGTACAAAAAGCATTGATGATTTTTGATGTAATCACCCTTGCGGCAACAGGCAGCGAAATGAACTGGGGCTCAGTCATTACCAATGAAGAAACGCAGCAAAAATATTCGATTCACAACAATCATTTATTCCCAAAAGTATCGGTCATTAATCCGAAATTACAAGCGACCGTCAGTCGTGATTATTTAGTGTATTCTGCCGCAGATATTATTGCTCATTCTATTGAAGCCTATTTCACAGCTGAATATCGTCCTGAAATTATTGATTTCTTAGTAGAAAGCAATATTAAAACCGTTATCCGTACGACTGAAATCTTGCTTAATGACCCACAAGATCTCAATGCGCGTGGTGAATTTGCCTGGGCAGCTACACTTGCGTTAAACGGCTTAACCCATTTAGGTATCTCACCTTACGGTTTCCCCAATCATATGATTGAGCATTCCATGAGTGCGATTTCAGATGTGCCACATGGCGCTGGGCTGTCCGTCATTATGCCTGCGTGGATGCAATGGTACCAATCTCAAAGACCTGCTCAATTCAAACGCTTTGCTAAAGAAATATTTGGCTTAGATAATGCTGACGATGGTATTCAAGCCTTAAAATCTTGGTTTGATAAAATCGGTACACCAACGAGTCTTAAACAACTTGGTATTGATGATGAAACCTTAGCTGAAATTATTGAAAATGCGGCTCAAACTGCAATCAGAGCGAAAGTGGAAAAAACGTATACCAAAGAAGCTATTGAAGCTATTTTCGCTTTAGCGAAGTAATCTCTCATAAGAAAGAGCGGTCAAATTCAAAATATAATGAAATTTGACCGCTCTTTTTATATTCTCAATATTTCACTTTATTGAAAAGAACACAAAAAAATAACCGCACTTTAGTTACCCAAAGTGCGGTTAATTTGAATTAAGTTTTAACGCTTAATTATAGTGAAGCTTGATCAACAGCCACACCAGCACCCATAGTTGTAGAGATGCTTACTTTCTTGATAAAGATACCTTTTGCAGTAGTTGGTTTTGCTTTGTTTAAAGCAGCCAATAATGCTTGAAGGTTTTCTTTTAATTGAACTTCAGAGAAGTTTGCTTTACCAATTGTTGTGTGGATGATACCGTTTTTATCGTTACGATAACGGATCTGACCAGATTTAGCATTTTTAACTGCTTCAGCAACGTTTGGTGTTACGGTACCAACTTTAGGGTTTGGCATTAAACCACGTGGGCCTAATACTTGACCTAATTGACCAACAACACGCATTGCATCAGGAGAAGCGATAACAACGTCAAAGTTCATTTCGCCTTTTTTGATTTGCTCTGCTAAATCTTCCATACCGACTAAATCAGCGCCAGCTTCTTTAGCTGCATCTGCGTTAGCACCTTGGGTGAACACAGCTACGCGTACTTCACGACCAGTACCGTGTGGTAATACAGTTGCACCACGAACGTTTTGGTCTGATTTACGAGGATCGATACCTAAGTTTACTGCAACGTCAACACTTTCAACGAATTTAGCCGTTGCGAATTGTTTTAATAACGCGATTGCTTCGTTGATTTCGTATGCTTTAGTAGAATCTACGCCAGCTTTGATTGCTTTCATTTTTTTAGTCAATTTAGCCATCGTATTATTCCTCCACCACTAAGCCCATTGAGCGAGCAGTACCAGCAATTGATTTCATTTTAGTTTCTATAGTCGCGCCAGTCATATCTGCTGCTTTAGTTTCAGCGATTTGACGAACTTGATCTAAAGTTACTTTACCCACTTTATCTTTGTTCGGTTTACCTGAACCAGATTTGATACCTGCAGCTTTTTTCAATAATACTGCTGCTGGTGGAGTTTTAGTAATGAAAGTGAATGAACGGTCTGCATATACAGTGATAACAACTGGAATTGGTAAACCTTTTTCTAAGCTCTCAGTACGAGCGTTGAATGCTTTACAGAATTCCATGATGTTCACACCTTGTTGACCTAATGCAGGACCAACTGGTGGTGATGGGTTTGCCATACCAGCTGCAACTTGCAACTTAACGTATGCTTGGACTTTTTTTGCCATTTTTTAGTTTCCTCTAAATGGGTGATAACGCCGAAATCGGCTCCCCTGTTAATGAAAGGCTGTATTTTAATTAATCAGCCTCGAAATTTCAAGCAGAAAAACTACTCGAAAAACAACCGCACTTTATTTTTAAGTGCGGCCATTAAATTTCTTATTTTGGAAAAGGGAAATTAACGTGTTTTTTCCACTTGACCAAATTCAAGCTCAACTGGTGTTGCACGACCGAAGATAGATACAGACACTTTTAAGCGACCTTTTTCATAATCCACTTCTTCAACCGTACCATTAAAGTCAGCAAATGGACCTTCTGTAACACGCACTTCTTCACCTGGTTGATATTCTTTACGATGACGTGGTTTTTCAGCACTTTGCTCTAAACGATTTAAAATTAAATCTGCTTCACGTTTAGAAATTGGCGCTGGCTTATCTGGTGTACCACCGATAAAGCCCATTACACGTGGTACGCTTTTCACTAAGTGCCATGTGTCATCATTCATTGCCATTTCAACTAATACATAGCCAGGGAAGAATTTACGTTCGCTTTTACGACGTTTACCTGCTACGTTTTCAACGACTTCTTCAGTCGGCACTAATACTTCACCAAACTGATCTTCCATTTGTTGTTGTTTGATATATTCACGCAATGTGATTGCAACACGACTCTCAAAGCCTGAGAATGCTTGCAATACATACCAACGTTTTTTGGATACGTTTTCAGTTTCGCTCATTTTAGAATCTCAAATCAGTTAAGAAGTTAATCAATGCAATGATAATTGAATCAATTGCCCAGAAGAATAAAGAGGTAAGCACGGTTACCCCAATTACGATTAAAGTTGTTTGACGTGTTTCTGCACGAGTTGGCCATACCACTTTACGACCTTCAACTTTTGCTTCGCTAAAGAATGTACGTGCTTTTGTACCTTGGTTAGTAATTGCAGCGAAACCAAAGGCAATTAATAAGGCGACAACTACGCCAACTACACGTACAGGTAAAGAGAAGGCGTCTTTAAAATAAACGTTACCAATCGCTGCAGCAGTAAAAAATGCCACAGAAAGAATCCAAAGAAGCGTGTTTAAGCCTTTTGATTTTCCTTCTACGACTTGTTCTTGGTCGTGTTTCTTTTTCTCAACAATTTCAGTTGCCATAAGTGAATCCGTATAAAATAAGGGATAAATAATTTTTAGATTAATTTCAGAACGTGCGATTGTAGCATTTTCTTTCGGGATTGCCTATGAAAAATGTTAGAAAAAACAACCGCACTTTCTGTTAATTTTTATATTCGAGCTTCGGTGGTTTGTTATCAACGATGGTTTCTTCATCCACAATCACTTTTTGCAAGTTTTCGATTGAAGGTAAATCATACATCGTATCTAACAATACAGCCTCAACGATTGAGCGTAAACCACGCGCACCGGTTTTACGTTCAAGGGCTTTTTTCGCCATCGCTTTTAATGCTTCTGGGGTGAATTCAAGTTCCACATCTTCTAAGCCAAATAATGCTTGATATTGTTTGATCAGTGCATTTTTCGGTTGAGTAAGGATCTGAATCAACGCTTCTTCATCTAATTCGCTTAATGGCGCAATCATTGGAAGACGACCAATAAATTCTGGAATCAAACCAAATTTCATTAAATCATCCGGCTCAACTTGACGGAATAATTCAGAAAGATTTTCTTTCTCTTCTTCCTTCTCTACTTTCGCATCAAAACCAATCCCGGTATCAGTTTGTGTACGTTTACCGATGATTTTATCTAAGCCAGCAAATGCTCCACCACAAATAAAGAGGATTTTTGAGGTATCCACTTTCAACATTTCTTGTTGAGGATGTTTACGTCCACCTTGTGGCGGTACAGACGCAATAGTGCCTTCAATTAATTTTAACAAGGCTTGTTGCACACCTTCACCAGACACATCGCGAGTAATAGATGCACCTTCTGATTTACGGCTAATTTTATCAATTTCATCAATATAGATAATGCCCTGCTCTGCTTTTTCTGTATCGTAATCGCAGTTTTGCAATAATTTTTGCAGAACATTTTCCACGTCTTCGCCCACATAACCGGCTTCAGTTAATGTCGTCGCATCAGCCATAGCAAAAGGCACATTTAAACGACGCGCCAAGGTTTGTGCTAATAAGGTTTTACCGCTACCTGTTGGACCAATTAACAAGATGTTACTTTTGCCTAATTCCACATCATTGCTTTGGTGATTCGTGCGTAAGCGTTTATAGTGATTGTAAACCGCCACTGACAAGACTTTTTTCGCATAATCTTGCCCAATCACATAATCATCTAAGTGAGCACGAATTTCATGCGGTGTCGGTAATTTTTCTTCAACGGCCAGTTCGCTAGGTGTTTCGATTTCTCCACTGTCTTCCAACATACTGTGGCAAAGCTCGATACACTCGTTACAAATATAACCATCTGTACCCGCAATTAATTTACCTACTTCACTTTTTTCTCTTCCGCAGAAAGAACAGTGAAGATCGTTATCATTTGTTGTCATGTTAAATCCTTAACGTTTAATCAACACATCGTCCACTAAGCCGTAAGCTTTTGCTTCTTCTGCCGACATAAAGTTGTCACGATCGGTGTCTTTTTCGATACGTTCAATACTTTGACCTGTATGGAAAGCAAGACGCTCGTTTAAGGTTTGTTTAATTTTTAAAATTTCTTGTGCGTGGATCTGAATATCTGATGCTTGTCCACGGAAACCACCTAACGGTTGGTGAATCATCACTCGTGCATTCGGTAATGCAGCACGTTTTCCTGCTGCACCTCCGGCAAGTAAAAATGCGCCCATTGAGCAAGCTTGACCAATGCAAAGAGTACGCACATCCGGTTTAATAAATTGCATGGTATCATAAATTGCCATACCCGCAGTCACCGAACCACCCGGTGAGTTAATATAAATATTGATGTCTTTTTTCGGATCTTCTGATTCTAAGAAAAGTAGCTGTGCCACGATCAAATTTGCCATATGATCTTCTACTTCACCATTCAAGAAGATCACGCGCTCTTTTAATAGGCGGGAATAAATGTCGTACGAACGTTCACCACGAGAGGTTTGTTCGACAACCATAGGAATTACACTCATTTTTGCCCCTAAATATGTGCTAAAAAATCGGGCAATATTCTACCCGAAAATCAGTAAAAACAAAATGCGGTCGCTTTTCATTTAAAAAAACGACCGCACTTTTCGATGATATACCTGTGAATTTAATTCACGTTCTATCGATTATTATGCTTGTGGATTCATGATCTCATCAAATGAAGACGCTTTTTCAGTCACTTGAGCTTTAGCAAGAACGGCATCAACTGCTTGTTCTTCTAATACTACATTGCGAATGTTGTTCATTAACTCTTCATTTTTGCTGTAATATTCAACTACTTCAGCTGGTTGTTCGTAAGCAGAAGCGATATCCGCGATCATTGCTTTCGCACGTTCTTCATCCGCTTTCAATTCGTTTGATTTGATCACTTCAGAGAATAATAAACCGACTTGAACACGACGTTTTGCATCAGCTTCAAATAATTCGCGTGGTAATTGTGCCGCTTGTTGTGCATTGCCACCAAAACGTTGTGCTGCTTGGTTACGTAACACATTGATTTCTTCTTCTACTGCTGAAGCTGGAACATCAATTGGGTTTTGTTCGATTAAACCGTTGATCACTTGTTGTTTAACACGAGAAACTAATGCGTTTTTCAATTCACGTTCCATGTTTTTACGGATTTCTGCACGTAAATCTGCCACAGTTTTGGTGTTTGGACCAAATTTAGCAACGAACTCATCAGTTAATTCTGGTAATTCCATTTCTTCTACTTTTTTCAAGGTGATCGCAAATTTTGCATCTTTACCTTTTAAGTTTTCAGAATGGTATTCCGCCGGGAAAGTCACATTGATATCGAATTGTTCGCCTGCTTTGTGACCTACGATGCCCTCTTCAAAACCAGGGATCATACGACCTTGGCCCATGAATAGAACGAAATCAGTTGCTTTACCACCTTCGAACTCTTCGCCATCAACATAACCAACGAAGTCGATTGTTACGCGAGAATCTGCTTTCGCTGCGGCTTTGCTTTCAACCCAAGTGGCTTGTTGTTTACGTAATACCTCAATCATTTTATTGATATCAGCTTCAGTGATTTCAACAGTTGGTTTCTCAACTTTGATATTTTCTAAGCCTTTTAATTCAACTTCTGGGTATACTTCGAAAGTTGCTGTGAATGATAAATCTTTACCTGGTTCGAACGTTTCGATAGCGAAAGTTGGACGACCTGCGATGTTGATTTTCTCAGCGATGACTGCATCAAAGAAATGACGTGGTAATAAATCGTTTAATACATCTTGACGGATTGATGCGCCAAAACGTTGTTCAATGATGTTAGCTGGCACGTGACCTTTACGGAAACCATCAACACGTACATTTTTTGCTGCACGTTTGAATTCTTCACGAGTTGCTTTTTCTACAGCTTCAGCTGGAACGGTGATCGTCACACGACGCTCTAAACCTTGAGTTGTTTCAATATTTAATGACATTTGTAACCTCAATTAATGTTGCACTCGGTAAAAACCACACCGAACACGTTATTGTTTGTAAAAATAAAAAACCGCCAAATTATAGCGAAAGAAAATCAAACAGTCGATAGAAACCGGAAAATTCAATAGAAAACCCGCTAAAATTGCACAATTTATCAACAATTTTGAATAAAGAAAAAAGTGCGGTCAAAAATAACCACACTTTTTATCGAATTATAAACCTTTCGGTAAACGAATTTTTTGACCTGGGAAAATCTTATCCGCGTCTTTAATCACTTCTTTATTCGCTTCAACGATAGCGGTATATTTCGCGCCATTTCCGTAAGCTTTCTCAGCGATTTTCCACAAGGTGTCACCTTTTTGGATTACATAGAATGTTTCATCACTGCCTAAGGTTTCACCGTTATTGATGCTTGCATCGCTTGTTACTGAGTGGATACCTTGAATGTTACCCGCCATTAATACTGCTTTTTCTAATGCTGCTGCAGTTGATGCCACACCTTGGATATTTGCTACACCATTTTCAACGGTAACAGATAAGTTTTCCACACCTGGATTATCTTCTGCGATGTGTTGAGTCACTGCTTTAGACGCCTCTTCTTCTTTAGAGAAAACTTTCTTACCAATGTCACTGACAAAATCAAATAAACCCATTTTAAAGTTCCTTTTGTATGTTTGTTTAAGGGATTATTACGATACTGAAATTCCCTTAAGAAGTCTATAAATCAGAGTGTAAAGCTATGTAAATATTTCAAGAAAACTGATCTAAAATTGACCGCACTTTGATAGAATACGCCGATTTTAAATTTACTCACTCAGAAAGGACAAATTATGCGTTGGCAAGGTCGTAAAGAAAGCTCAAATATTGAAGATAGACGTGGCTCTGGCGGCGGTAACTTCGGTGGCGGAAGAGGGACTGGTGTTTTCGGTATTATTATCTTATTAGTTGGTGCTTATTATGGCGTGGATCTTTCAGGCTTAGTGGGCACACCGGATTTTTCAGGACAAAGCTCTCAACGATTAGAAACCCAAGAAGAACAGCAGCTTGCGAGTCTTTCTAAAGTTGTATTAGCGGATACTGAAACCGTTTGGGGACAATATTTTAGACAAATGGGTAAAACCTATAGCGAGCCAACCATGGTGCTTTACAATGGCGTAACGCCAACTGCTTGTGGTACTGGTCAATCTGCAATGGGCCCATTCTACTGCCCGAGCGATCGCAAAGTTTACCTTGATTTATCATTCTATAATGAAATGAAAAATAAACTGGGTGCAGCAGGTGATTCAGCCTTTGCTTATGTGATTGCGCACGAAGTCGGTCACCATGTACAAAATATGCTTGGTATTCTGCCACAAGTGAATCGCGCACAACAAAGCAGCGATCGTAAAACGGCAAATAAACTTTCCGTTCAATTAGAACTTCAAGCTGACTGTTTCGCCGGTGTTTGGGCGAGTCAAGCGGTGAAAAGTGGTTTATTTGAACGCGGTGATGAAGAGAAAGCATTTAATGCAGCAGAAGCTGTGGGCGATGACCGTTTACAAAAACGCAGCCAAGGTTATGTGGTGCCTGATAGTTTCACTCACGGCACATCTGCACAGCGTCTAGAATGGTTCAGAAAAGGCTTACAAAGTGCCAACCCTTCTGTATGTAATACCTTTAACCAATAAGATCTTTAAGGCTGATTTACTTCAGCCTTTTTTATTTCTGTTCATTTAAACATAAAAAAGAGCGATCAAAATTGACCGCTCTTTTCTTCATGATGTTAAGCTTACGCGAACTGACGTACTTCGCCGTTACCCGCTACGTTTTCCACACAACGTGGACAAAGTGTAGGATGTTCAGGATTCACGCCGATTTTGTCAGAATAATGCCAGCAACGTGGACATTTTTCACCGTTAGAACGAGCTACGCTTACCGCAATTCCCTCTAACTCGCCCGCAGCCACATCCGCTGGTTTGTCAGCTAATGGTTTCACTTCTGCTTTTGAGGTAATTAACACGAAACGTAATTCATTGCCTAATTGTTCTAACAATGCACGATATTCATCGTTAGCATAAACCGTTACTTCTGCTTCTAAACCACCACCGATCACTTTGTCGTTACGGGCGATTTCTAATACACGGTTCACTTCAGAACGAACTTTAATCAGTTGTTGCCAGTAAGCATCATCTAATTTTTCATTCGCGCCTAAACCAAATAAGCCTTCGTAGAATTCTTCAGTGAAGACGAATTCTGCACGAGCAGTCGCGGTTTGTGGCAAGTAATCCCAAATTTCATCTGCCGTGAATGACAAGATTGGTGCCATCCAACGTACTAAAGCTTCCGCAATGTGCCATAACGCTGTTTGGCAGCTACGACGCGCAAGACTATCCGCTTTGGTAGTGTATTGACGGTCTTTGATAATATCAAGGTAGAACGAGCCCATTTCCACCGAACAGAAACGCATTAAGCGTTGTACCACCGTGTGGAATTGATAGTTATCGTACGCCTCTTTAATTTCTTTTTGTGCATCTAACGCACAAGCTACCGCCCAACGATCCAAGCTAATCATGTCTTCCGGTTTAACCGCATCACGTTGCGGATCAAAACCATTTAAGTTCGCTAATAAGAAACGCGCAGTGTTACGAATACGACGATAGCTATCCGCTGCTCGTTTTAAGATCTCATCAGAAACGGTCATTTCCCCCGTATAGTCGGTAGAAGCCACCCATAAACGTAAAATGTCGCCACCAAATTTATCCATGACTTCTTGTGGTGTCACGATGTTACCGATAGATTTTGACATCTTACGACCTTGACCATCCACGGTGAAACCATGAGTTAATACTTGTTTGTATGGTGCTTTGCTGTCTGTTGCCGTAGAAAGCATTAAAGAAGACATAAACCAACCACGGTGTTGGTCAGAACCTTCTAAATACATATCGATATCTTGACCATTAAATTCTGGGCGATTTGCGACAACTGAAGAATAGGTTGATCCTGAGTCAAACCATACGTCAAGGGTATCAGGCACTTTGCGATAGGTTTCTGCATCTGCTCCTAATAATTCTTTTTTGTCTAAATCCCACCATGCTTGAATACCGGCTTTCTCCACGCGTTTAGCCACTTCTTCAAGCAACTCTAAAGTACGTGGGTGCAATTCTTCGGTTTCTTTGTGCACGAACAAGGTCATCGGCACGCCCCAAGTACGTTGACGGGAAATACACCAGTCAGGACGATTTTCCACCATTTTTTCGATACGTGCTTGACCCCAATCCGGAATCCAACGAACTTGTTTGATTTCACCTAAGGCTTGTTGGCGTAAACCTTGCGTTTCCATACCGATAAACCATTGTGGTGTTGCACGGAAAATAATCGGGGTTTTATGGCGCCAGCAGTGTGGGTAGCTGTGTTTGATTTTCTCAACTTTTAATAAATTACCCACTTCTTGCAATTTTTCAACCACCAATGGATTGGCTTCAAATACGCCTTTGCCGGCAAAGAATTCGGTAGTGGAAATAAATTTACCATCATTAGACACTAGGCCTGCCATCGGTAAGTCATATTGTTTACCCACGATAAAGTCGTCTAAACCGTGATCCGGTGCGGTATGTACTAAACCGGTACCGCCATCGGTGGTCACGTGATCACCTAAAATCACCGGCACGGTGAAATTGTAGAATGGATGGTGGAAACGAACCAATTCTAAGGCTTTACCTTTCGCTGAACCTAAAATTTCAACCTGTTCCACACCCACCGCTTTCGCCACAGACTCAACTAATTCAGCAGCTAAAATCACACGCTCATCGCCAAGTTGTACTAAGTTGTATTCTAAGTCTGCATTTACCGCAATCGCACGGTTAGATGGCATTGTCCAAGGTGTGGTTGTCCAAATCACCGCAGATAATTTGCCATGGCCTTTGCCTACTGCGTTAAATTTCTCTTCAATTTCAACCGCACTTACTGCTGGGAAACGAACATAGATAGACGGAGAAACTTTGTCCTCGTATTCCACTTCAGCTTCTGCTAAAGAAGAACCGCAATCCAAACACCAGTGCACTGGTTTTGAACCTTTGTATAAATGGCCATTCGCAATCACTTTACCGAGTGTACGGATGATGTTTGCTTCGGTGTTGAAGTTCATCGTTAAATAAGGATTATCCCAATCGCCTAATACGCCTAAACGGATAAAATCTTTTTTCTGCCCTTCTACTTGTTCTGCGGCATATTCACGACATTTTTGACGGAATTCAGCTGCCGTAATTTTCTCGTTTGGTTTGCCCACTAAACCTTCTACTTTTAATTCAATTGGCAAGCCATGACAGTCCCAACCTGGGATATAAGGCGAGTCAAAACCTAATGCGGTTTTGGATTTAACAATAATATCTTTCAGAATTTTATTAACGGCGTGACCGATATGAATATTGCCGTTCGCATACGGAGGGCCATCGTGCAAAATAAAGGATTTTTTACCTTTAGTCGCTTGGCGGATTTTTTGATACAACTGTTTGTCATACCAATTTTTTAACATTACAGGTTCGCGTTTGGCTAAATCGCCACGCATAGGGAAACCTGTTTCAGGTAAATTTAACGTGTTTTTGTAATCAACTGTCATGTTATTTTCCAATTTTATATTTCAATATAATTCTATTTTGCAAAAAATGCTTTTGCTGTTTTTACGTCTTGTTCAATTTGAGCTTTCAACGCCTCAAAAGACGGAAACTTTATCTCATCGCGAATCTTATGGCAGAATTCCACTTCGACCATTTGCCCATAAATATTCTGAGAAAAATCAAATAAATGGACTTCTAATAATTGTATCGTACCGTTAATAGTTGGGCGTTTTCCCATGTTGGCGACGCCATCAAAAATCTCGCCTGATTTCAACCGCACTTTCACCGCATAAACGCCTTTAACCGGGTTCACTTGGCGATGTAAGCGAACATTCGCAGTAGGAAAACCAATGGTTCGGCCTAATTTATTGCCGTGGATCACTCGTCCAAAAATACGATAAGGCTTACCGAGTAAATTTTGCGCATGCTGTAAATCATCTTTAGCCAACGCTTTACGAATAGCGGTGCTACTAATACGCAACTCATCTAAACAGAAGGTGCGGCTGTCTTCTACTTCAAAACCAAACTGCTTTCCGGCTTGTTGCAACATCGCAAAATTGCCTAAACGTTTCGCACCAAATTTGAAATCATCGCCAATGCTGAGAAACTTCACATTTAATTTTCGCACAAGCCAATCTTCAATAAATTTTTCTGCAGGAAGATCAGCAAAAGTGCGGTCAAATTTCGCGACGATCACCACATCCACACCCGCCTGAGCTAAATAATGCAACTTATCTCTTAATCGCATTAAGCGAGCGGGTGCTTTGTCGCCCATAAAATATTCGCGCGGTTGAGGCTCGAAAAGCATCACTGCCATGGGTAAATTCAGCGCATTTGCTTTCTGACGAAGATGACGCAAAATCGCCTGATGCCCCAAATGCACGCCATCAAAATTGCCAATGGTTAATGCGCACCCTGACAAATATGGCTGTGTATTATGAAGCCCACGAATTAATTGCATTACATCTTATCCAAAAAAACAAAAAATAATCGGTGCATTATAGCGGTAACTTAATGTTTTGTCAGTAAATGGTGTTTACGAACACCCAAGAGCACCAATACACCTAAATAAACGACCGCAGCCAGTCCAATTAACCAAACCAACCAATAGATACGCATTAAAAATGTCATGGATGCCCATTCTTGAATCGATGGGCAGTTATACCAAACCAAACCGCCCATGGCTAAGGCTGCGCCTAAAACTTTCAGAAAAAAGACCGCACTTTTACGTGAAAAATGGTATACATCCGCTTTAGCTAAACCACGATAAAGCAAATAAGCATTTAAGGTTGCTGACATGGCAGAAGCAATCGCTAAACCCACATAACTAAATGGAATCGCCAATACGTTAAAGCCCATATTGCTCACCATGGCGATGATCCCGATTTTCACGGGCGTTTTGGTATCTTGACGTGCGTAATAGCCATTAGCCAAGATCTTAATCAGCATAAAGCTAAGTAAACCCGCATTGAATGCCCATAAGGAATAAGAAGCTGCGTGCACATCTGTTAAGGTAAAACTACCGCGCATAAACAATACCAGTAACATCGGCTGTGCTAACACGGCAATACCAATCGCGGCAGGCACACCAAGTAATAAAATCATTCGCACGCCCCAGTCCATGGTGTTGCGAAAATCAACCGCACTTTGGGAAGAATTGTCTTCTCGATTCACATGATGGCGAGCAAGTGTCGGCAAAATCACGGTGGAAATTGCGATACCAAATAGCCCAAGTGGAAACTCTAATAGACGATCAGAATAATAAAGCCAACTAATAGAACCCGTCATTAAGAAACTGGCAATGACCGTATCAAGCAGCAAGTTGATTTGACTTACGGAAACCCCGAACAAAGCTGGAATCATTAATCGACGGATTTTGGCAACCCCTTCATCATGCCATGCCCACTTAGGTTTTACGAGCAAGCCTGCTTTCTTCAAGAAAGGGATTTGGAATAAAAATTGTAATAAACCGCCTAAGAAGATCCCGATAGCAAGGGCAAGATCAGGATTGTCTAATCTTGGCGCGAGGAAAAGTGCGGTCGCAATCATGGCGATATTGAGTAAAACCGGCGAAAATGACATCACGCCAAATTTGCCTATCGTATTTAAAATCGCCCCAGAAAGTGCCACAAAGGTGACAAACCATAAATAAGGAAACGTAATTTTTAAGAGTAGAGACGCTTGTTCAAATTTGTGCGCATCGGGTCCGTCATTTAGCCAATCGGTAAACCACCCCATCCCGAAAATCGCCGCCACAACAGGTGATCCCACCATGGCAAGTAAAGTGACAATACTGACTAATCCGCCTAGCGTACCCGATACTTTCCCAATAAATTCTCGCGTTTTAGAAAGATCGCCCGATTTTTGATATTCGGCTAATACGGGTACAAAAGCCTGAGAAAATGCGCCTTCTGCAAATAAACGACGTAAAAAGTTTGGGATACGGTTAGCGAATAGAAACACGTCTGCTGCCGCACCTGCACCGATTAAATGGGCAATCACCACATCGCGGACTAAACCTAACACACGGGACACTAATGTCATCCCACTCACGATAATGCCGG